>CALIIC010000080.1 GCA_938020445.1 uncultured Flavobacteriaceae bacterium
TGTTTCATGCGAAAAGGGGATTAGGGTTAGTGTTTTATTTACGGGAAAAACAGTAAGTAGGTTGTGTTAAACCCAAAATTTTAACAAATGTACCCTTCTAATTGCTAAAAAAGTAGTGTCTTGTTGTAGTTTTCTTAATAAATATCGATAAACGGTCGATTTTTGTAGGTCAATATTGGAATTCTTACAAAAAAATAATAATTGTAGGAAAAATGGAAAAGACTATTTATCGCTTACTGTAAGCCCAAGCTCTTGCCCCTTTTTTAGCATATATGTTTTGGCCGCTCCGTATTCATTTGGAATCTCACCTTCAAGAATCGCTTCCTTTATTGCTTCTTTTATAATTCCTATTTCGCGAGATGGTTTTAGTTGAAATGTGGTCATAATTTCTTCACCGCTAATGGGGGGTTGAAAATTGCGAATATGATCCCGTTCCTCCACTTCAATAATTTTTTCCCGTACTAGTTTGAAGTTGTTTTTATATTTCTTCTGCTTTCGGGGATTTTTTGTGGTGATATCGGCTTCACAAAGTGTCATTAAATCATCAACATAGGAACCGGCATCGAAAACCAAACGGCGCACAGCGGAGTCTGTTACAAAGTCTTCTGAAAGTACAATGGGCCGTGAGCTCATTAAGACCAACTTTTGAACGAACTTCATTTTGTCGTTCAGTGGCATTCGCATTCTTTTGAACAGCTTATAGACCATCTTAGATCCTACAAATTCATGACCGTGAAAGGTCCACCCATTTCGCTTATGAAACTTTTTCGTGGGTGCTTTTCCAATATCATGCAACAGTGCTGCCCAGCGTAGCCAAAGATCGTCGGTGGTCTCACAAATATTGTCCACAACCTCCAAGGTATGCCAAAAGTTATCTTTGTGCTTTTGACCTTCAATTTCTTCTATCCCTTCGAGCGCCACCAATTCTGGCAATATATAAGGCAACAGGCCTGTTTTGTGCAATAGCGCAAACCCGACAGAAGGTTTCGAACTTGCTAGAATTTTATGCAGCTCATCTATGATGCGTTCATTTGAAATAATTTTAATACGTTCTTTATGCGCATGTATGGCCTGAAGCGAAGCGAGCTGAATTTCAAAATTTAATTGGGTCGCGAAGCGGATGGCGCGCATCATACGAAGAGGGTCGTCAGAGTACGTGATTCCTGGTTCTAAGGGAGTGCGAATCAACTTTTTATCAAGATCGCCAAGTCCATCAAAAGGATCGAGCAAGTTGCCGAAATCTTCTTCATTCAAGGACAAGGCCATGGCGTTGATGGTAAAGTCCCTTCTTTTTTGATCGTCTTCTAAACTGCCATCTTCAACAACAGGTTTTCTACTTCCGCGGTCATAACTTTCTTTCCTGGCACCAACAAACTCGAGTTCCAAGGTGCCTTTTTTAATCATGGCAGTACCAAAATTCTTGAATACCGAAACCTGGGGATTGCCCTTTAATTTGGAAGCCACTTTTTTCGCAAGCACTATGCCACTTCCCACAGCAACAATATCAATATCTTTAGCAGTTCCTCTTTTTAATAGAAAATCGCGAACGAACCCGCCTATGACATAACAGTCAATGTCTAACTCCTTAGCAGAGGAGGAGATAATCTTGAAAACAGGATTTTCTAATGCTTCCTTGTAGTTTGTCTTTACCATAGTGGCATTTCCATTCCGACCGCTTTTGAAACATATAAAAGAGTCAATTTGGTTCTTATTTTCGAATTATTTTAACCGTTCCGTCCGTTCCTAATTTGATAATCGAGGAAGGACTTCCATTTTTCCTATCTCGATACAAATTTACCGTATAATCTACACCTTCTATAACACTGTGGTCGATTTCAATAAAACTTTTTGGTGTAGGGTGACCAGAAATGTTTGCTGAGGTAGAGACGATGGGCTTTTTGAATTTATTGACTAAGTATTGGCAGAATTTGTCGGAAGCTACCCGAACGGCCAAACTATTGTCTGAGGCAACTAGGTTGGGCGCAATTCCTTTAGGATTATCATAGATGATCGTTACCGGTTTTTCACTTAAATCTATGAGGTCATAAGCGACTTCAGGAACTTGTTCGATATATTTTTCCAACATAAAATCATTGGCGACAAGACAAATCAACGCTTTGCTATCCTCACGAGCTTTCAAATCATAGATTTTCTTTACGGCTTCCACGTTGGTCGCATCGCAACCAATACCCCATACGGTATCGGTAGGGTACAAAATTAGCCCCCCTTGGTTAAGCACCGCAATCGCTTTATTTATTTCTTCGGTCACTGTTGATTAATTTAAAAATTCCTACCATTGCACAAAAATACGTTTTCATTAAAACCTAGTATAGGTATCTTGCACGAATTCGTCTTTTTATTATAAGCCTTCCTTTTATCAACAGGGCCTATTCTAAGGGTAAATAGGGGGATTGTTTTTAAGGGAAAAGTATTAATTTAAAATCTTGAATTGCATTTTATCCGTAATCAAGGTTTAAATTGTCAAAGTTATGTTCAAGAAAACTCGAATGTTTTTAGGGGGGGTATATTTTTCCTATTTCAAAAAGGTGTATCAGAAAAACGGGCTGACCATTCATGTCCCCTTTGATCAGACCAATTACGTATTTCGTGGCCGCTTTGTATTTAATTCATATGAAGAGGAGGAGGCGAGGTATTTATCTGAATACTTGAAACCCGAAGCAACGGTTTTAGAATTGGGTTCCTGTTTGGGTTATGTATCTTGCCTTACCAACCAACTATTGAAAGATGCTACCCGGCATGTGGTCTTGGAGGCAAACCCCAAGCTAATTCCGTGGATCGAAAAGAACAAGAAAGAGAACAATTGTGGTTTTCATGTGGAGAATGTGATAATTTCACAAAACTCGAAAAATGATTTTTATATTCACGACCTGATTGTTGGGGGAAGTTCCAAAAGAAAAACTGCCGAAAAAATTAGTATTGAAGGGATTGATTTTGATTATTTGGCCCGTAAGTATGGTTTTGAATTCGACACCTTGGTCATGGATATTGAGGGAGGGGAGCTGGCCCTATTACGGAATTTCAAAGAGGCTATTTCCAAATTTAAACAGATTTTTATCGAACTACACCCGTTTGCAAATATCCTTACGCAAGAGGAAGCACAGGAATGCGAAAATATACTGACCTCTCTTGGTTTTAAAAGAGTACTTAGGGATGGTAATTTTCATATATGGGAAAAATAGGTTGTGTGCTTTTTCAATATGTTGAAGAGCAGCTAAAACCAATAAAGTGCTTCAAAACAGGGATTCCCTATTATTTCTGATATTTAAGTTTATCTCTTTGAACCTGTTCTACGGCCAAAATATCTTGCTGCTTATAGGTCAGCGCTTTATGGGTCGCCCGTAAGTCTCTACATAATTTTCTGAGTCCCATAGGTTCCAATGATGCGGCGTGATCGGTGCCTTTCCAAGTACGATCCAACGTATAGTGCCTTTCTATGATATGGGCGCCTAGCGTATATGCGGCAACATCCACGGCAATTCCCAAATGATGCCCGGAGAAACCAATATGCTTCACCAAGTGTTCGTACTGTTCTTTAAGTTTTAGGATGTCTAACAAGCAAATATCTTTGAAAGCAACGGGATATCCCGAGGTACAATTATAGAGTACCAAATCTTTGTTTCTACCCTTTTTTACAAAGAAATCGATGATACCACCTATTTCTGCCTTGGTGGTCATCCCTGTAGATATGTGCAACTCTCCTTGGTAGTGGTCGCACAGCCATCCCAGCATTTCAAAATGATTGTTACAGGCAGATGGGATTTTAATAAATTCTGGGTTGATACTGGCAATTTCCTTGGCCGATGTCGTTTCCCAAACCGAAGTAGCATAGGTAATGCCAACTTCCTCACAATATGCTTTTAACGCTCTATGCTGGTCTAAGTCGAATTCTAAAAATTCGCGATGCGCCCCATAGGTATTCCCGTATGAATTCGCCGGATTGGGATGCGGGGCATTGTATTGCTCGGTGGTAAGCAATTCGGGATTGTTTCTTTTTTGAAACTTCACCGCATTGGCGTTCCCGAAAATTTTGGCCATGTAAATAAGCTCTTTTGCTATTTTAATGTCTCCTTTGTGGTTGCATCCAATTTCTGCGATAATATAGGGTTCCTTATAGGTCATTGAATCTTTTGTTATAGTTTAAAATAAATTCGGAGGCTTGTCTTATGGCTCCAGCTCCGGAAGCTTGGGACAGGACCATATCGGCATGGAATCGTATGTTTTTTGTGGCGTTCGCCGGGCAAATAGACCAACCGACCCGTAGCATATTGCTCAAATCATTGATATCGTCACCTATATAGGCAATTTGGCTTGGGGAAATGCCTTTTTGAATGCATAGGTTTTCCAAAAGCGAATACTTGTCTTTAACATTTAGGAACGTATGTTCTATTTTTAGTTTCTCCATTCGTTTGCGTACCACTTCCGAATCTTCAGAGGTCATTACCATCACCTCTACCTGATGTTCTCTTAGTATTTCGAGCCCCATACCGTCTCGCATGTCGAACTTTTTAGAAAACTCTCCTTCACGATTAAATACCACGGTACCATCAGTAAAAACTCCGTCGACATCCAATATCAAATAATCAATGCGATGTGCACCTTTGCCTGCCTTACATTCTGCTATGATCAATTGTTCTATTATTTCCCAATCAGTAAGCGAATCTATTTCGACCAAGGTATTTTCTGGCATCTCTATGGTACCAACTTTTCCGCTTAGTCTGTTTTTAGAGCTTAGCAATGCTTTTTTCCAAGTGGCGTAAATGGCACCATTTTCCATCAACAAACCTTCGAAATCTTGTCGGCGGGGCCTTTTGAAAACATCATAATTCATAGGAGTACCTTCCTTAGACCATATGAAACGATGTGTTTTAACAACACTAAGCACCGCATCATGATTTTCAGTTTTTAAGGTGTTGAGTGCGTTGTTTATATCAATCCTTCGTGTAAGGGGGGAAGTTGCTTGTAATAGGCAGAAAATATCAAAATCGTAATCCACTTTTTCACAAAACTCTAGCATTGCCGCTTCTGTGGAGGCAATGTCAGTAGCATTTTCAGGCGAACGTTCAATACAAAATACTTTTGGTGACCAACTGAAATATTTGTTTATATAAGTGATGATATCCGGGTCGTCGGTAAAAATATAAACCCGGTCCAAATCAGAAAATAACGCTTCTGTCAATACCCATGTAAACAAGGGCCTTCCCAGGAGCCGTTTTTTATTTTTATTGGGTATTCCTTTTGAATTTTTTCTTAATGGAATAAACCCTATGGCTGTTTTAGACATTTTTTATGTTCCTATTGTTCAACATTCATGTGCTTTATTAGATCGCGAGTTGCTTTGACGGTAAATTTATCTAAATAATCTTTACCTGAAAAGAAACGTTTCCTAACAATCTCAAGATTTGAAAGCGCAGTAGAAAAAAGGGTATAGCCGTGCTCAAAGTAAAAGCCTTCTTTTAAGTTCAGTATTTCTATCGGAAAAAGGCCAGGGAGCACTGTAATGTTCTTGAAATGTTCCTGATATCGCGTTGTTTCTCGGGGATGAACTTTTAGTATAACGTTCATGGTAGCCGGAATTTTTGAAATGACATCTCGATAAATTTCGATTTTCACTGCTTCATTTTCAACCACCCTGTCTTCTGAAATGGGTTGGGTCAATACCAGGGCGCTGTTTGCACTTTCAACATGAAATGAAGTATCTGAAATAAAAATTTCAAAAATTGCTGTTTTTGTCTGATCGTCGAGTCTTGCGGTTTCTTTTTTGATGTTTAGCTCTTTTGCTTTTTTACGAATTCCTAAGGGAAGTCTTTCAGGGAATTGAGCAAAGATAGTGTGTATCCCCTTATCGAAACCACCACCAATAGGGGTTTTGGTCAAAAAGGTTTTTACGAATTTTTCAAAGCCACTATGCCTTTTTATGTAGGTTCTTGCCCCATCTTCGATCATGTAAATTGGTTTTTCACCAAACTCATACAAGAAGTAACTCTTAGAAGAATCAGTGTCACAGAGATAAAGGTCGGCGTTCCGAATAAAGTTTTTTTCCTTGACCAAGGAGGGGTGTATTTTTTCTAAATAAGGGAGTAGTTTTTTTTTCCGCCTAAAACTGTAATTAAATTTTCCTAAATGCAAAACATGTTCTCGACGTTCCGAAATCAAATATACATCTCTAAAAAAGCGCTTTTTAAGATTTGGAATCAATGCTTCTATCATAGGGGTACTTTCAACCAAGAATAAAATATTCTCGCCAGTATCGTTGGTAGCATACCCGCTATCTTTAATACTGTGCAATATCGAAAGGTAAATATGATAGATGGTAGACCCAACATAGGTTCGGCGCATGTAATTACAAGATATTTTGTTGAAGATAGTATTCCAAAAAACTACATTTGTAAAAGTAGTCAATTAAATCAAATCCTATGAGCACCGTAAGTGTGATTGTAAGTACTTATAATAAACCGGAATGGCTAGAGAAGGTACTATGGGGCTTTCAATATCAAACCTATAAAGATTTTGAAATGGTGGTCGCAGATGACGGGTCAAGGGAGGATACTAAAGAACTCATAGATCGTCTGGCCCCGGAATTGAGTTATAAAATCACCCATGTGTGGCAGGAAGACGATGGTTTTCAAAAATGTAAAATTCTAAATAAGGCCATTTTGGCATGTAAAACAGATTACATTATCATGACCGATGGAGATTGCATTCCCCGGGAAGACTTTGTTCAGGTTCACTATATCAATAAGGAACCTGGCTATTTTATTTCGGGAGGATATTATATGCTACCCATGAATATTTCAAATGCAATTGGTAAAGAGGATATTAAACAGCAGCACTGTTTTAATATTCAATGGTTAAAAGAGAAAGGGATTCCAAAAACTTTCAAGAACAATAAATTGACAGCTCGGGGGTTTATTTCGAAGTTCTTCAATGCGGTTACCCCCACCAATGCTAGTTGGAACGGGCATAATTCTTCGGGTTGGAGAAAGGACATCCTCAATGTAAACGGCTTTGACGAACGTATGCAATACGGCGGTGAAGACCGTGAGTTCGGTGAGCGCTTACTTAATTATGGCGTGAAATCGAAGCAACTAAGGTACAGTGCGGTCTGCGTACATTTGGATCATGAACGGGGTTATAAAACTCCCGAAGCCATTGCTAAAAACCAAGTAATACGAAAAGAGGTGCGACAGAACAAGAGTGTCTGGAGCTATTACGGCATCACCAAATAGTAGGCCAGTTCGTTCTTTTTCTCAAGCTTTTTTAGTTCGCGGTACCGCTCAAGGTCAGATAAGGCATTTAAGTACGATATCGTAACACCCTTCTTGCCATCTAGAAAACCTAAACGGATTACATAGTGGTTAAAAAACTTCCACAATGGTTTAATGACCAATGAAGCATAGTTGAACTGGTGTTCGCGATAAAAAGACTCTTTTGCCTTTAAACGCCCGTAACGAAGCATTTTCGCTTTGTAATCTTCATAGTTTTTATAACAGAAGTGCGTTAACTTCTCTTTTAAGATGCCGCTTTTTCCATCGACATCGAGCGTTTCGTGCACAATTTTTTTATCGGAAAATTGCGCCTTACTTTTTCTAAAAAGACGGTAGTTTTTATCGGTTTGCCATCCGCTAAAGTGCAGCGGGCTATTTTGGAACATGAACTTTCTATAAAACCAAAATGCAACAATTTCGGTGTTACTGTTTACAGTATCCTGTACTTCGGTTTTTAAGTTTTCGGAAATCACCTCATCTGCATCCAGAAAAAGAATCCAATCGTTGGTCGCTTGCTTTAAAGCAAATGATTTTTGCGATGTAAAGTTGGAAAAGGGACGTTGAATTACGTTAACTTTCGGATGATCTTTAAGGTACTCGAAAGTACCATCGGTACTATACGAATCTACAACAATAATCTCATCCGCAAATGAAACGGATTCAACGCATTTTTCAATGTAGCCTATCTCGTTATAGGAGATGATCAAGGCTGTTATTTTTTCTTTTTGGTGGTTCATGCTTGGTTTAATAAGTAGGTGTCTCGCATCTCTAACAAATTTATAACAGAAAAAAAACAAAAATAGTATATCTGTGGGTAAAATTCCTACAAACTCTAAAAGTTGTTATCCTTTAAAATTTACGAGCCCGATATTGTATAAATAACATTTTGACAGTGCTTTTTTTGATTTTTCAATAACAAAATGAAACCGTCAACAGTTCATAACCGGAAACTTCGTATTGCTTTATAGTGTAACAGGTGAACCGTACGAATACCCTACTGTATAATTTCAAATTAGTGTATGTTTAACATTTTGGCCTACGCGTTTCGTCGCTTTAGTGGTTGCAAAAATAAATTGGTTCACTGCATATTGTTTGCAGTGAACCAATTTATTCTTGATTAGTCTACTATAGGCGTAGTAACTGGGCTTTGATTTCAGTTCTTCCGTATGATTAAACGATCCCAGGAGGACTTTGGTTATGAACTACACGTACTCATCTTATTGCTTAAACAGCAACATCATGTTCCCTAAGCGCTTCGTTCAAAGATGTTTTTTTGTTGGTACTTTCTTTCCTAGTACCAATAATCAACGCACAAGGAACTTGGTATTCCCCAGCTGGAAATTTCTTTGTGTAACTCCCAGGTATAACAACGGATCGTGCAGGAACTCTGCCTTTCAATTCCAAAGGCTGATCCCGGGTGACATCAATGATTTTTGTAGAAGCGGTCAGTACTACATTTGCACCCAAGACGGCTTCTTTTTCTACACGGACACCCTCTACAACGATACTTCTAGATCCCAAAAATGCGTTGTCCTCTATAATTACAGGAGCTGCTTGCAAAGGCTCTAGAACACCACCGATGCCCACACCACCACTTAGATGTACATTTTTCCCAATCTGAGCGCAGCTGCCTACAGTGGCCCACGTATCTACCATGGTGCCCTCATCAACATAAGCGCCAATGTTTACATAACTTGGCATCAAAATGGTCCCAGACGAAATGTAAGCACCATGTCTGGCCACGGCATGGGGTACCACTCGAATCCCTTTTTCCTTGAAACCATGTTTTAGGGGTATCTTGTCATGGTACTCAAAAATACCCGATTCCAGGGTTTCCATTTTTTGGATCGGAAAGTACATAACCACCCCTTTTTTAACCCATTCATTAATTTGCCAACCATTGTCGGTAGGAGCAGCACAACGCAATTTACCAAGGTCTAAAAGGTTGATAACTTCGCGAATAGCGTCCTGTGTTTTTTGTTCTTTGAGAAGGGCTCTATTTTCCCAGGCGTTTTCTATGATTTTTCTTAATTCTGTCATGCTACGGTTAAAAATTTTTGCAAATATAGGGGGTCGCAGATGAATTCTACAGCAATTTTACACTTATAACATATTATAGGTTATTTTTGCAAAAAAAAGTGGTGCTGGGTAGAATTTTGGCTTTGGATTACGGTAAAAAACGTACGGGAATTGCGGTGACCGATGCTTTGCAAATGATTGCCTCGGGGCTCACAACAGTAGATACACATCAATTACTCGGTTTTTTGAATACCTATATTGAGGAAGAGCCGGTGGTGTGTTTTGTGGTCGGACTTCCAAAACAAATGGATAATACACCTTCTGAATCTGAAGCACTTATTCAACCGTTCATTAAAAGACTGGCCAAGACGTTCCCAACGATTCCGATTGAAAGACAAGACGAACGTTTTACCTCAAAAATGGCAAAGCAATCCATGCTAATGGGAGGCGCCAAAAAAAAGCAACGAAGAAACAAGGCCTTGGTAGATGAAATTAGCGCTACGATCATATTGCAGGCCTATCTAAATAGATATCAATGATTTTACCCATAATGGCATACGGTGATCCGGTATTGCGAAAGGTGGCGAAAGACCTAGACAACGAATATCCCAAACTAAAAGAGTTGATCGAGAATATGTGGGAGACCATGTACAGTGCAAATGGTGTCGGCCTTGCTGCGCCACAAATAGGACTTCCGATTCGTTTGTTCCTTGTAGATACGACTCCTTTTTCGGAGGATGAAGACCTGTCAAAGGAAGAGCGAGAAGCCCTGTACGGATTTAAGAAGGTGTTTATCAACGCCAAAATAGAAGTTGAAGAAGGTGATGAATGGGCCTTTAATGAAGGCTGTTTAAGTATTCCCGATGTTCGAGAAGATGTAAAACGAAAGGGTACGATTACCATATCCTATCTCGATGCTGATTTTAAAAAACAACGGGAAACCTATGACGGACTTTTGGCCAGGGTAATACAGCATGAATACGATCATATAGAAGGAATTCTTTTTACGGACAAGTTATCGTCCCTTAAAAAAAGACTTCTAAAGGCACGATTGAAGAACATCTCCCAAGGTAAAATAAAGGTAGATTATCGCATGCGATTTCCCGAGATGAAAAAAGCACGCTAATCAACCACTTAATAAAGTAAAAAGTAGCATATTTGCGTTCTGAATTTTTGAAGAAAATATGGGTTTAGAAAAAATATTGGCAATAGGAGGTAAACCAGGACTCTATAAACTGGTTACCCAGACAAGAACCGGCTTCGTTGCTGAATCTTTGATTGATGGAAAAAAAATTACGGTAGGGTTGCGTAGCAATGTTAGTGTGCTTTCTGAAATTGCAATTTATACTTTAGAGGAAGAAATCCCTTTGCGGCAAGTACTTCTTAATATTCAAGTGAAAGAAAAAGGAGGGAAGACCTCCATAGGTCACAAAGAAGAAAAAATAAAATTGGAAGAATATTTCTTCGAAGTACTCCCCGATTATGATGAGGATCGGGTATATCCTAGCGACATCAAAAAAGTGATACAGTGGTACAATATTCTTCAGGAAAATGGTATCACCGATTTTTCGGAGGAAAAAGAGTCTTCAGAAGAAGAGTAATGCGAACACATCAATAAAAAAAACCTGAAGCGCTATTCTTTAGGTTTTTTTATGGCGGTTATCGGAACTGTTTGGTTGTGTTTTGTGATCTAATCGAAAAAAGAGGGTATGATGTCAATACCTAGAGCCAAACCTGGTTTGAAACTAAAAAAAGCAGAAACGTTTAACTGGCCAACTGAAAGACCGCAAGCTCCGTCCGGGGTTAAAAAGTAGTCTTATAAAGCTTTTACAATAGCGACACTAATCCATGTGTGGTAAGGAAAACAAATTTGTTTACCAAAATCTGCTAGTTTTTTTATAAATAATGGTTCATAGCACTATTCCTTCTAACAACTTTTGTTAATCTTTGAGAATCTCTTTATACGTATACTTGCTTTTCTCCCAATCGATCAGTGGAGATGGGTAGTATTTTACGTTCATTCTGTCTAGAAAAGGGGCTTGTTTGGCCAAACGTATCTTGTAATTTTCCCAGTCGCGATTTTCTTTTGAAGTCCAGCTCAATTCAGCATACCCAATAGCTCTTGGAAAAGCGAGGTATTCCAATTCATCGATTGTACTGATTGTTTCGGACCAAAGGGGCGCTTCGATTCCGAGAATATTCTCGAGCGGAATACCTTCGTATTCCTCCGGGGTCCATATATAAGCGGTATCCGTTGGAATATAGGCGGCCCAATGCAAGCCGTGTTTTGAAAGTGTATCGTATTGCATATCCAAATACGCTTTTTTTGCTGGGGACATGATGATTTTCATGCCTTTATCTACTGCTTCCTGCGCATTTTCTTTGCTTGCCCAGAATTGCGAAATAGAAGTAGAATCTACCTTGGCGGTCGCCACTTCGTCCCAACCAATCATGCGTTTGCCATGTTTCTGGACAATTTTTTCGACCTTCTCTACAAAATAGACGTAGTCGTTCTTTTTGGTTACATGACTTTCATCCCCTCCAATATGAAAATAAGGGCCTGGGGATAGGGATGCAATTTCGCCTACCACATCATCGATAAAGGCGTATACAGTGTCCTTTCGGGTATCGAAAGTACTAAAGCCAACACGCATGCCCTCATAGAGTTTCGGTGTCTTGCCATTGCCGTTTAGAATAGGGTAGGAAACAGATGCTGCATTGGTATGCCCGGGCATATCGATTTCAGGTACGATTGTAATAAAGTGCTCGGCCGCATAGGCTACAATTTCTTTGTAATCTTCCTGCGTATAAAAACCACCAGCTTCACCTCCTACCTCGGTGCTCCCTCCAATTTCGGTGAGCTTGGGCCAGGATTTAATTTCGATTCGCCAACCTTGATCGTCCGATAGATGCAAATGAAGTATGTTGTATTTATAGTACGCCATGAGGTCGATATATTTTTTAACATCTTCTACACTAAAGAAATGCCGTGCAACATCGAGCATGGTGCCTCGATATTCGAACGATGGTCCATCGATGATCTTTCCGGTAGGGATGGTCCAAACGGGATATGCTGCAAGCGTATCGTTCGGAATTTCGGCAATAATTTGACGCAAGGTCTGAATCCCACGGAAAGCTCCTTCCACTGTGTTCGAATTTAAAATAACCGAATCAGTGGTCACATAAATCTGATAAGCTTCCGGCGCATTCAATTCCAGACTATCAGACTGATTAATATAAATCACTCCTTCCTGATCTTCCTGGGGAGAACCGTTCACCGGAATATCGAGTTTGGTTTTGACTTTTATTTTTGTTGCTAGAAAATCTCCAAGTTCACCAAAACCGGGGACAGTTTCAGAGGTGTAAATAGCCGAAAACCGATCCAAGGCAAAACCGCCTTCGGTTGCAATAACTTTCGAGGGCTTGGGAATCATAGGCGAAGCAGCTAAATCGGTCTTTGGAAATTGTAACACCCTTTTCTTTTTTTCTTCTTGGCAAGATAGTAGCGCTATAAAACAAGTAAAAAGAAGCAGGCTTTTGAAAAGTGTCGCTTTCATAGGTTGTGGTTTTTGTTTTTGGTGTGATACCTAGGCTATAATTACTTAGTTCTTTCAGTTCACAAAATCCTTTAGCACATTATACCAGATGTCATATCCCTGTTTATTCATATGCAGGCCGTCTTCCAGAAAAATTGCTTGTTTCACTTTGCGCCCTTCCAGCATTGGGGTCCAAACATCGGCATAGGTGATCAGGGTATCTTTTTTACTTAATTTTTTAAATTTTCGATTCAATTTTTTATAGCGCCTTTTTAATCCCCAACGCGCAATGCTAGGCTTTGCAGCTATCAGTACAATTTTCGTAGTTGGGTCTTGTTGCCTTATTTTTGCTATGATTGCTTGGGTGTTTTCGATGATTTCTTTTGATTTTTTCTCAGCTGCGATATCGTTGTCACCTTCATAGATGAACACTTTTTTTGGTTGAAAGCGAAGAATCAATGCCTCGCAATGTTGTAAGAGGTCAGCTGCTTGTGATCCCCCAAAACCTGAATTGACCAGTTGTTTCCCTGGGAATCGCTGTTCGAGATCTTTCCAAATACGAACACTCGAACTGCCGGTAAATACAATGGTTTCCTTGGAAGAATCCCAAAGGGTATCATATCGTTGCGCAATGGCATCAACTTCTTTTTGAAAACTATTGGCATTTTGTGCATGGACAAAAGAACCGATTGAAAAGAAAAGCAAAATAAAGTATCTCATACAGATCAATAAGGGTACATACTTGGTTAAACAGGAATTAATTGGCCGTTATGGGTTCTGTGATGCCTTCTGTGACAGACCATTCGTAAAAACGGGTAATCCAACTATCAGAGGGGAGGTTTTGCTTTTTCATTCCGAAACCATGTCCCCCTTTGGCATACATATGAAGGCCTACTGTTTTACCGACTTTTAGCCATGAGCTATATAAATCTATACTTCCGGTTGCAAGCCCTAGAGGGTCATCACTGGCGCAAACCAATAGCATTGGAGGTGCGTTCTTTGGGGCATCTTGAACGGGCATGGCCGTAGTCCAAGCATATACGGGAACCAGAAAGTCAGGGCGGTTCTTTTCGGTACAGTTATAAGCCACTCCCATTGTGACGGCACCTCCCGCGGAAAACCCCATGAAACCTATTTTTCCAGGGTCAATACCCAGGTCTTTCGCATTTTCACGTACGAATGAAACAGCTGAAAGGCCATCTGCTACCGAATACGGCATCACTGGTGCTACACGTTCACCAATGCGCGCTGGGTTGGTAGCTCCTTCATCCGTTATTTCTTTTACTCCGTCTTCTCCTGTTGGAACCAAACGATAGCGTAAAACGAAAGCGGTAATTCCTTTTTGTTTTAGCCATTCTGCAACCTCATTTCCTTCGCTCTTGATACTCAGGGCGTATAATCCACCTCCAGGCGCAATGATTACCGAAGTGCCATTGGGTTTTTCTGGCCGAAAAACTTCCATCGTAGGCACCGAAACATTGGTAACGACTTGCGTTTGCCAGATATCTGAAAAGTATTCTTTCGAATCCCCTTCCCAAACAACCTCGGCTGCTTTGGTATGAGGTACATTTATTACTTCCTGGGCCATACCTAATTTAGCAACACTGATAACAACCATTAAGACTATAAATTTTTTCATTTTTGTTTGTTTTTGTTAAGATCGATCACCTATTCTATGCAAGCAAGGCGAATTGTTCATATTCAAAAGGCTTTTGAGAAACCTATACTGGGACATTTATAAAAACCAGAGCGGCCAATACTGCGCCTGTAATAGGGCCTAAGACAGGGATCCATGCGTAATACCAGTGACTGTGTCCTTTATTTTTAATGGGCAATAATGCATGCATGATACGGGGACCAAGATCTCTTGCGGGATTAATGGCATATCCTGTAGGACCACCTAAGCTAATGCCAATACCCAATACCAACAAGGCCACGGGCAAGGCATCTAGTGACCCCAGCGAAATGGGTTCATCTGAAATACTTCCCCCAGCTATATAGAAAATTGCGAGTACGAAAGCGAAAGTGGCGATCGTCTCGGTAATAAAATTCCAAAATGAATTTCGTATTGCCGGAAAATTCGCAAAAGAGGCCATAATTGCCTCTTGATCTTCCGTATGGTCATAGTGTTTTTTATAACTAAGCCAAACAAGGGTTGTTCCTGTCATCGCCCCTAAAAATTGAGCAAGAAGGTAGGGGGGTACCAAACCCCATGCGAATTTACCAGCTGTGGCAAAACCTATCGTAACGGCGGGATTCAAATGTGCACCACTCCCATCAGCGGAAATAAAAACAGCGACAAAAACGGCAACTCCCCAACCAATAGTAATACTGATCCAACCGGCATTGTGCCCTTTTGTTCCCTTAAGAACGGCATTTGCAACAATGCCATTTCCTAGTAGTAGTAATACGGCAGTACCTAAAAACTCAAAAAAATAAGCGGTCATTTTACTTTTTTTGATGGTTTGAAGGTACTTAATTTCTGTTAAAGCTGAAGGTGTAAAATGATGAAATATTCAGTATTCCCAATTATGTTAACGAATCCTTTTTTTAAAAAAACGAAAAGCGTTTCTAGAAATTAAAGAAAAGACGGCTTTCCTGTTTCATGCACTTGTTTTGCCAATTCTGTTGAAATTTTGGGGTTAAATGTTGTTTTCATTAGTTTTAGAAGGCTTTTGTTGCTAAAAATTGAATTTCTAATCAAATTCCCGGTTATTTCTTAAGGAATTTTTTTAACTTGAAACACACTAACTATTAGCTGATCTAATAACCTTTAAAAATAAGTTTAGAATGAGCGAAAGAGATGACAAACTAGCGGCATTAAAAGCAACTGCCGTAAAACAGTTGAACGAGTGTGGTGTTTCAGATATCAACCACGATCAATTGGATGGCTATGTGAATAGTCTAAAATCAATGGTGGATAATAAAGATGCGACCTTGGTCTCCGGTCAAGACGAATCAGAATTGGAGACCGTTCGTAGAAATTTTGTTGCAAAGAAATTAGGTGTAGAGGATAAGGAGAAGGCAATGGCTGCTATAAATGCAGTAGCTAGCAAGATGTCCGGTATTCGAATGAAAAGCAGACCAGCTTTTTACTATTTAGTTGCCCATGAGTTAAGCTAACTACAACTTACAACATTAAAACCTTTGGGTTTCATTGAAAAGACCGTTTGAAAGAACGGTCTTTTTTGGTTTTACAAGCCAAGGTGCTTGGATGGGCATTTAGCAGGGTGGCGTAAGGGCCTTTTGAATTATACAATACTCATTTTACGGCTCTTTTTTCAATTCGTTTATTTCCTGAATCATTTTTCGGGCATTACCGCTATCAGGATTTAGTTCGAGTGCTTTTTTATAATTAGTCAGGGCCAAATCGAACTGTTCATTTATAAGATAGGCCTCCCCCAAACTGTCATAGGGGTTTGCCATATCTGGAAATTCAGAAACCAAGAGCTGAAATACCTTTATGGCATCGGTAACCCTTTCTTCTCCTAGTAATTCATAACCGATTTGATTTAAATTATTGTCATCTTCAAAAGAATAGTCCGCCCCATTTTCACTTTTAAGTGTTTTGTAGTATCGAATTCCCTCATCGGTATGTTTCATCAACGCGGATCGGATAGGGAAATAGGGATTCTTCTTAGGGAAG
This sequence comes from uncultured Flavobacteriaceae bacterium, assembly GCA_938020445.1. Lineage (GTDB taxonomy): Bacteria > Bacteroidota > Bacteroidia > Flavobacteriales > Flavobacteriaceae > Pelagihabitans. The sequence continues at coordinate 16,488 of CALIIC010000080.1, forward strand.
TTCTCGATATCATCTAAAATGGCATCCGCGATCTTATTGATCCATCTATTGACGCTACCTCCGTTCGAATTAAAGGTGACGGTAAAACCGGCATTGTGTTTGGGTAAGACAATTACCCAGATGATTCCCCCGTTAGTACCACCGCTATGCATAAAACTATCGTCTCCTAGTTGCCAGAAATAACCGTAACCGTCGCCTTCTTCCTCATCGTAAAATAATGTTTTTTGCATTTCTTGAATCACCGGTTCCGGGCTTTCCAGTAGGTATTTTACATAGTTTAATAGATCAGGAATATTTGATTTTAGGGCGTAGCCCGCGCCGCTCATTATGAGGGGCTGCGGGGTGACCAAATCCCCTTCTGCCGTGTAGCCGTTCACTAGCAATTCTTGATCTATTTCGGGCTTGTTCAAATGGGTGTCGTGCATACCTGCTTTTTGCAAAATATGCTCGTTTAGAAGTTGTTCATACGGTTTTTGATATGATTTTTCAAGGGCCAAGGCCAACAATTCGGCACCAATTACAGGGGAATAGTCGTATCGACTTCCGGGAACGGTATCTAACCTATAAGTTTTTAAATCTGCGTATAGACCTTCCCGATTATACGCCGCAATCGCTGCCTTTTCCGTAGCGGTGGCCTCTAAGGAAAATTGTTTCGCTAAAGTAGGGGAAAGATCTCTCCTTATTCCTGAAGTATGGGTTAGCAAATCGCGAATTTGAATGGGCCTGCCTTCATATTCCAAGTATTCATAAGAACCATCCAAATAAGATCGAATATCGTCCTGTAGGCTAATTTTACCATCAAGTACCGCTTGTGCGATAAGAATGCCTGTAAAAGACTTGGTCACTGAGGCGATTTCGAAAAGTGAATCGTCATTGGCCGGGTTTTCCTTTCCATTATCTATCGCTCCAAAATATTCGGTATAGGTCTTTCCATTTTTGTAAATCCCAATGGATACCGACGTGATTTCCGGGTTTTCGAGAGCGAGTTCCGCATTATGAACCATTGTATACTCAATGGGTTCTTGGTCATAGGCGCTAGCCCCATGTTCTTGGGAACGCACCGTAGTTGTAATGATGAACAAAAGAAATAGAAAAAAAGACTTTGGTGTTTTCATATAGGGGTATTTGTGGTAAAAGAGTGAACGAAGCCAGGTTTGTTACACTTTTTTAATGGGAATCGTACCATTTCTATAAAGTTCCAACGCTTTGTTCAAAATGCTGGTCATAGTCGTTAAGGGTAAATCTTTCGTCGGCTGTACCCGTAAGATTTTCATCCGGGCTCGATTGCCTTTTTCAAGCGCTGGGTGATGTAGATACTGCCCTTCAACCCAAAGAAAATAGGGGTCCTTTGTTTTTTTATCGAGCCAAAGATAGCAGCACATTTTTCCCTTGTAACAGAAACAGGGCATCCCATATTTTTTTGTTTCTGAAAGGGCACTGTCCGAATTTAAAAGAAAGGTCCTCATGGCAAGCAAGCAGCTTTTAGTCGGTTCTTTCTGCTCTAAATAAAAATCTTCGTTCAAACTTCAATTTTTTTATGGGTATGCGGTTTACTGCTGGTACCCCTTTTCCTCAAGGCGTTTTGAAATCCACCAATAATTGCCGCTTGGATCTACAATACCAGATTGTCGATCACCATAATCCATATCCGCAGGTTCAAATACGACGGTAGCACCATTTGCAATGGCCCTTTTATGAACAGTATCCACATTCTCCACAAAAAGATACATGGCCGTATACATATTCAGAAAAGGTTCTCGAGCTTGACTCAGCATGATACACGTATCGCCGATTTTTAGAATCACATTGCTGAGGTCTCCATTTTCTGGATGTATAGACCGATTGATTTCTGTTGCCTCAAATACTTTTTCAAGAAAAACAATCAATTCAACCGGGTTACTAACAAAGAGATATGTGTTTACAGTTCCAAAACCATCTGGGCGATAAGTGTCAAATAACGGGTGCATAATTTTTCAGTTAGGATTATCGTATTCCGTGTACGTTCATTTCGAGGGTATAGACCGCATCCATAGCGGTAATGAACAGGATTTTTTGTTCGGGGCCACCAAAGGTGACATTGGCGGTCCAACTTTCGCCGGTCGGAATGTGTTCTATTTGTTTTCCGCTCACGTCAAAAACGGTGACTCCATCTCCCGTTAGATATACATTCCCCTTATTATCGAGGGTCATCCCGTCAGAACCTAGCGCACAAAACAGCTGTTTGTTGGTTAAACTCCCATCTTCCTGAATGGTATAGGAGTAGGTTTTTTGGTCCCCGATATCGGAGATGTACAACAGCTTTCCATCGGCACTGCCTATAATTCCATTAGGTTGTACGTAATCATTGGCAACGATTCGAATTTCTCCCATATCTGGAGTTATATAATAGACCCGTTCATTTTCAATTTCTTTTTCGGTTCGGTTCCAATAGGGGCGCACATAAAATGGGTCTGTAAAATAGATGCCACCATTTGGGTCTACCCAAAGATCATTTGGGCCATTTAGTTTTTTTTCTTCAAAATCTTCGATCAATACCGTTACCTTGCCTTCCGAATCTATTCGCCACAGTTCGTTCTTTTCATCTGCACAGGCCAGTAGATTTCCGTCATGGTCAAAATACAGGCCATTGGCACGCCCGGCCGGTTGCATATAAACAGAAACAGTGTTATCATTGGCATCCCATTTTAAGATGCGGTCGTTGGGTTGGTCGGTAAAATATACATTTCCCTCGGTATCAACTGCAGGTCCCTCGGTGAATTTGTAATCTTCCGCAACCAATTGTAGTTGAGCGTCTTTTGTAATAATGGTGGTGTTTTGTGCGCTACAGGAGGTAAGCATTATAAAAAAAGTGGTGAGTAAGAGAGTTAAAGAGTAGTTCATTGGTGTAGATTTTATTACTTGTAGATTTTGCTAGGAGATCGGTTATAAGCTTTTTAGAAAGGTCATATTATGTTGCATACTTTGCAAAGGTGTACTGGCATACTCTTCTTGTTCAATAAAAATATGTTTTACTCCGGAAAGTTCTTGGTTGGCCATCATCAAAGAAATATCCAGTGCTCCCTTTCCGAATTCGGTGCTTTTTTTCTTCGTCAAATCCATATCTTTCAGATGCCACAAAGGAAAACGGCCCGGGTACTTTTTAAAATAATCGATCGGATTTTTTCCGGCAATGATCACCCATCCCAAATCCAATTCCATATGTACCAGTTCCGCCTCGGTATAGTCCATTAAAACATCATAAAGTACTTGTCCCTTTTGAGATTCGAATTCGTATTCGTGATTGTGATACCCAAATTTTAAACCTACTTTTTTACAAGCTTCCCCTGCCTTGTTGAATGCTTCTGCCACTTGTTTGTAATTATCTGCGGTTTGCCCCTTACTGGGCATAGAGGAACAAATAACGTATTCTTGACCTGACGCCTCCGCCTGATCCATGGTTTGCTGAAAATCGGAATCAAGTGCCACATGGCCACTTTTTAAATTCATACCCAAGTCGGCACAGGCTTTTTTCATGTCTTCAGGAGAAAGGCCGTAATAGAGTCCTTTGTTACTTTTGGCCGATTCTATTTCCTTTATTCCGATGGCGGCGATCTGTTTAAGGGTGCTTAAAGGATCTTTGGCCATTTCATCTCGGAACGAATAGAGTTGTACTCCGAACGATTGTTTGCTACTCGCTGCAAATGAATAGGAGGGAAGAAGTGTGGTAGCCAAGGCACCTATTCCTGTTGTTTTTAAAAACTTTCTTCGTGAATTCATGCCCATTGCAGTTTGTTTTAGAAAAGAAGGTGATTGCTTGAAATGGCTCAGCCTAGCCGGACTTCTAAAATACTCTAAATTTTGGAACTCTAAAAAGGTGCTACTTTGTATTTTTACAGAAACTGCCGCTGTATGAATTCAAGAGAAAATCAGTTGAATGCTTTTGATCGTTTGTTGACTATTATGGACGAGCTTCGTGCCCAATGCCCATGGGATAAAAAGCAAACGATGGAAACCCTGCGTCATTTGACGATCGAAGAAACATATGAACTTGGCGACGCTATTTTGGAGAACGACTTGGATGAGGTTAAAAAGGAATTGGGAGATGTGTTATTGCACATTGTTTTTTATGCAAAAATCGGAAGTGAAACCAATAATTTTGACATCGCCGATGTGTGCAATGAAATATGTGAAAAATTAATCAATAGGCATCCACATATTTATGGGGACATAGAAGTGGCTGACGAGGAAGAGGTGAAAAGGAACTGGGAGACCATTAAACTCAAAGAAGGTAAGAAAAGTGTTTTGGAAGGGGTCCCGAATGGGCTGCCGTCTTTGGTAAAGGCCAATCGAATACAGGACAAGGTATCGGGTGTTGGCTTTGACTGGGAAAAACCAGAGCAGGTTTGGGAAAAGGTGCAAGAAGAGTTAGGTGAATTTCAACAAGAGGTGCAACATGGAAACAAAGATCAAATGGAATCGGAGTTCGGTGACGTACTTTTTTCCATGGTCAATTACGGTCGTTTTTTAGAGATCAACCCTGAAAATGCGCTTGAAAGGACCAATAAGAAATTTATAAAACGGTTTCAATATTTAGAAAAAAAGGCAAGGGAAAAGGGTAAGACACTCAAAGAAATGACCTTGGCCGAAATGGATGTGTATTGGGAAGAAGCCAAACGTGCTTAGTGCTTATTTTGCTAAACTGTGGGTAGGCTTGCTCGTACTTTGTAGTCAGTAGTAAGTATGAACAAATGATTCGTTTTCGGGTAGCTCACGACTCCCGACTTTGATACATGCACTTGAATTTTTCTCTCAGTTCCCGAACATTTTCTTGTTAAACGCCTCTGAGCCTCCTTTTGGAATTGTTGGGGATTGCCATTGCTCGCCCCGCAACAATTTTCCGATAAATACAATTTGCCCTACATGCCCCGAATAATGGGCAAGTTGCCTGTTTACCGCTTCAAAAATAGTGTGTGATTCGTTGCGAATCATAATACTAGTATTAAAGTTAGTTTCGTTGACACTGTTCAGCGCTTCAAAAAGGCAATGCCAACCTTTTTCCCAAGCGGTAATCATTTCGGCTTTATTGGTATACGGGTTTTCGAATTCCGTTTCTCTATTGCGCCACGACTTTTCCCCATCTTCGATCAGAAAATTGGTCCATCTGCTCAACATATTCCCCACCATATGTTTTACAATCAATGCAACGCTATTGGAGCTTTGGTTATAAGACCAGTGAATATCTTCTTCCGTTAGTTGTTTAAAAGTGGTGTCGCCATACGATTTATAGCGATTAAATTCGAATAGGACACTTTGCATATAGTTGGAAGGTGATGGCATACCACGGCTTGTTATAGCTTAAAATTCAAGTTGATAGAAAAACCAACTCCAAGTGCCGACTTGGTCAAAACTCGGAGTTTAAGTTTGTATGGTCTTATTTCGCTTCTGGAACGAATTTTAAGGCAACCCCATTTATACAATGGCGTTCGCCGGTGGGAGCGGGGCCATCTTCAAAAACGTGTCCTAAATGTCCTCCGCAGGTGGCACAGTGTTCCTCAGTTCGCTTGTAGCCTATTTTGTAGTCCACATCATAGGCCACATTGCCTTCGATTTCTTGATAGAAACTTGGCCATCCGGTGCCCGAATCAAATTTGGTGACACTTTCAAAAAGCGGCGTTGCACAAGCTGCGCATACATAGGTGCCCTTTTCTTTGTTATCCAAAAATTCGCTGGTGAAAGGAGTTTCGGTAGCTGCCTTGCGCAAAACATAGAAGGCATCTGACGGTAGTAATTCTTTCCACTCTGCTTCCGTTTTGGTAACCTTGTAAATCGTTTTGGTTTTTTCCGTTTGTTCGGAAGCCAGTTCTTTTTTCTGCGAAGTCCCCTTGCATCCTACAAGGGCAAAACATAGTATTATTGCTATTTGTCGTATCATTTTTATTGCTTTCTTTTTTGGTCGCATCAGTCTCGTATTCCTTTCAAATTTACGGAGTTCTTTTTGAAGTAATTTATAGTATTTGCATCACATCAAAAATTGCTTAAATTTCCATGATACCTTCCTAAATATAAAATCCCGTTTTGTATCAAAACGGGATTTTATAGAAAAGGGTATCTTCGATTTAATCGATATGTATTTTTTGTACTTGATCAAGTTCTACCCCTATTCGGCCCATTACCGAAGAAAGGTTCGCGGTATCCAAATCGGTGCTTTGTAAGAACTCGCTGGGTACTATGACCACTCTAAAAGATTGGTTGTCGGTGAAATCGGTACTCAAGGTTGCAAGGTCAAAATTTCCGTCGATGAATATTTCAAAATCAACAAACGTATGTGCCGTTGTATATTGAATGGTACCTTCCGAAACAAAAAAGTTTTGGGGAATTAAACTCCACGCATCTGCCGTACTACCATCGGACAAGTCGATCTGTCCATCAAAACGATACACGAGAACCGCATCAGATTCGAAAATTTCAAGGTCTGTATAATCTTCATATGCAAAAAGGCTGCTCCACAGGTTACTAGTGGCGTCAAAGGTGAAATTAACACCGTCAATTTCAAATACCTGTCCTTGAATTCCAGGAGCGCCGTCCTGGCCGTTAGCGCCATCAAGACCGTCAAATCCGTTAAGACCAGGAGGACCTTCCGGCCCTTCGCAGGCTATAAAAAATAAGGCTAAAAACGTTCCGAAAAGTACTGTTGCTTTTTTCATGATATTCCTTTTTATTAATTTGGTTGCCGACCCTCTGTTTTGAAGATCGGATTAAATTTTTTTAACTGTTTTCAAAAAGCGTTCCAAAATTGCATTTAAGTAATTATATCTTGTCAAAACCTTCAAAAATAATAAAGATTCCCCTTTAGAATTAACAGTAATTCCCTATTTTTAACGAAATCAACCAAAGTTCGAAAATTATGCTGAAACAGCAGCGGGTAGTCATTGAAAATGTATCGCCACAGCTCCATGGAGGAGCTTTTTTTATTAAACGCGTACTAGGGGAGCGGGTACAGCTTTTCGCAGATGTTTTAGGAGATGGGCATGATGTTATTCAGGCAGAAGTGCGTTTCAAGCATGAAACATCTAAAACTTGGAAAGAGGTGCGCATGCAACATCTGGAGCAAGATGTATACAAGGCCTCTTTTACCGTAGATAAACAAGGTTTTTATGAATATGTAATTCAAGGGTGGGTAGATCATGCGCTGAACTGGCAACATGGTATCGAAGCAAAATTAAAAGATGGGCAGCATGTAAAAAGTGAGCTGTTGGATGGTGTGCAATACCTACAGTTTTTAACCAAAAAAACACCTCAAAAATCATCGGTCTATGCGAAAAAATTAATAGCGCTCTTTAAAGATGATTCGAGTTATGAGGCGGCGGTGAAAGAGGCGGAGTCGGAACAGTTACACAAGTTGTTCTTGGATTATCCGCAGAGGAGCCTTGCAAATAAAAGTCAAATTTTTCAGGTATACGTAGATCGGCAAAAAGCAAACTTCAGCACTTGGTATGAGTTTTTTCCTAGATCTTCGGCTGCAAAGGCAAACACGCATGGTACTTTTAAAGATTGTGAAAAACTACTGCCCCGCATCGCCGATATGGGTTTTGACGTGCTGTACTTTCCACCGATACACCCAATTGGTGAAGTAAACCGAAAAGGAAAAAATAATACGGTAGATGCCAAACCGGGCGATTCCGGTGTGCCCTGGGCCATAGGATCTGAAAAAGGGGGGCACAAAGCGATTCATCCGGAGTTGGGAAATGAGAAGGAATTTAAAACCTTGGTCAAAAAAGCAAAGGACTTCGGAATCGAAGTAGCGATGGATCTTGCCTTTCAGGCCGCACCTGATCATCCTTATATAAAAGAGCATCCAGAGTGGTTTCGCAAACGGCCCGATGGTACGATTCAATATGCCGAAAATCCACCTAAAAAGTACCAGGATATCGTCAACTTTCATTATGAGACAAAGGCATACAAAGAACTTTGGGCAGAATTGCTGAGCGTTACGCTGCATTGGGTGAAATGCGGGGTGCAGATTTTTAGAGTCGATAACCCCCATACCAAGCCCTATTATTTTTGGAATTGGTTGATGATGGAAGTGAAGAAAAAGCATCCCGATGTACTCTTTTTGGCGGAGGCTTTTTCCCGACCCAAAGTAATGCAGCAGTTGGCAAAACAAGGATTTTCCCAATCGTATACCTATTTCACTTGGCGGGTTTCGAAACACGAGCTGACCGAGTATATGGTAGAGTTGACCCAATCTGAAATGAAAGAGTATTACCGGCCTAATTTTTGGCCAAATACCCCCGATATCAACCCTTATCATTTACAAGGTGCAAACGAAGCCATGCATTTGATTCGCTATGCGCTTGCTGCAACCTTGAGCGGTAATCTTGGCATTTATGGTCCTGTTTTTGAATACATGGTCAGTGATGCGATGCCGGGCAAGGAAGAATATCTAAATTCAGAAAAATACGAAATACGACAGTGGGATTGGACCCTTCAAAACAAACTCACCTATTTGATAGGGCAAATTAATGAGGGAAGGAAAAAGCACGCCTCCCTGCAACAAACGAATAATCTACAATTTTGTGAGATAGCAAATGAAAATATGATTGCCTACCTTAAATGGAACGATGAACGTACGGATCAGACCCTTACCATAGTGAACCTAGATTCAATGAACACCCAAATTGGGCATGTACAATTGCCTATGGATTCATTGGGCATACAACATGGGCAATCGGTTCAAGTAATGGACATCATTAGTGGTAACGGTTATACATGGAATGATGAATGGAATTACATTGAACTAAGTCCAAACCTGCCATTTCACATTTTTCATATTAGAAAGCCATAATTATGTCGATAAAAAAGGAAGAAAAACTCTTACAGCCCCCATATGAATTCAAATCGAGTTGGGAAACTCTTTTAGAGGATGATGCGTTTGTCAATGTTTTTCTTTCCGATATTTTGGAAAATTATATCCTAAGGCAACGATGGTACGGAGGTAAATCGAGCCAATTAAAATATATAGAACTAAATCAGTATTTTAAAATACAACAGCATGGTGAGGTGTACTATGGTCTTCTGTTGGAAGTTAATTTTAGGGAAGCTTTTTATCAACATTATTTCTTACCGATTGCATTTGTAACAGACGAGAGTTTTGCAAAGGAGGATCGTATTTTGCCTTTGAAAATTAATGGGCAAAACGGGTACATCATCGATGCAATAAACCTGGAAGCGTTTCGGAAATTGGTTTTCGAACGAATTATGACTTCCTTACCCAACGACAAGACCCCTGTTCGCTATCATAAAAGTTCTTATTTCTCCGATACAGCCTATGTTTCTTCAAGATTTATGGGTTTGGAACAGAGCAATACCTCCATTATTTACAACGATAGTTCGGTCATAAAATTCTTTAGGAGAATTTATGCCGATAGGAACCCTGATTTTGAGATGAGTCAGTTTCTATCGGAAAAAAAAGGGTACCAAAATACGCCGGCATACTTGGGTAGTATCAACATCTTGGACAAAGACAACGATGATATTACCATAGCGTTGCTTCAGAAACTTGTTCCGAACGAAGGGGATGCGTGGGATTTTATGTTGAAGGAGGTAGACAAAGTTTTTGGCAATCTTGATTATAAAAAAATAGTAGTTTCGAACTTACCGAAAACGGAAATTTTTGAACGACTGCAAATAAAGGATGTGCCGCCCGAAATTATAGATTGGGCCGGTTTAAGTGTTTTTCTGAAACTACAGGTGATGGCAAAGAGAACTGCAGAAATGCATATTGCCTTGGGGTCTGAGTTTGAAGATACGGCCTTTACCCCAAAACATTTTAATAGTGATTATGAGGTTTGGTTAAAAAATAGGTTGTTGTATCAATTTCAAAACCGATTGAATAGTGTAGAAAATAACCTGCACAAATTGGAAGGCCGATCTGCCGAGTTGGTAAAGGAGTTTTTGGAACGCAAAAATGAAATTAGAAGACGCTTTTTAGAGTTCGATTGGACGAAACTAAAAGGGGAGCGAATCCGAATACATGGTGACTACCATTTGGGTCAGATTCTGGTAAAAGACGATGACTTTTATCTGTTAGATTTTGAAGGGGAACCAGAGAGTACCATTCGCGACAGAAAGGTGAAACACCCACCTTTAAAGGATGTAGCAGGAATATTTCGTTCGTTCCATTATGCTATTTATGCGACGATATTCAATAATGGAGAGAAATATCCCTATTCACAGGAAGACCTGTTCGCCGCAGGGGAAATATTGTTCAAATATTTTATTGGGGTGTTTTTAGAGTCGTATGTAACGCTTATTCAAGCCCATAATTTAAATATTGGATACCAACAAGAGCGTATCTTTATCCTAAAGTATTGCATGTTGGAGAAGGCCGTGTATGAGTTGGGGTATGAAATGAATTCAAGACCGCGCTGGGCCGTAATTCCTTTAGAGGGTATTTTGGCGATTATTAATGATTAACATAAAGCGCCTTTGGGCGTAAAACACACATTTTGGTGTAATATTTGCCAGCAATGGTACTAATGAAAAAAATATGGGGAAGGTTATAGCACATAGTTTGTTTACTGATTTTGATATTAGTCTCTTTAAATCTGGAAAGCATTTTAAGTTGTATGAGAAATTGGGCTCGCACCCAATGGAAATCGATGGGGTAAAAGGAACTTATTTTGCCGTCTGGGCCCCTACCGCCAATGCGGTATCGGTCATTGGTAATTTTAATTATTGGTTAGATCACGAGCATCCTTTAAATGTGCGTTGGGATGAAAGCGGCATTTGGGAAGGTTTTATACCTGAAGTTGAAAAAGGCGAGGTATACAAGTATAAAATACGTTCGCACAACCATGGGGTGGTTACCGAAAAAGCGGATCCTTTTGCACGTTATTGCGAGCTGCCGCCGAATACCGCTTCGGTGGTATGGGAAGACGATTATACATGGAAGGATAAAAAATGGATGGATAGCAGGAAGGCAAAGAATGCCCTTGATGCACCATTTTCGGTCTATGAAGTGCATTTGGGATCCTGGAAAAGAAAAGAGGAAAATGAGTTCATGTCCTATGAGGATTTAGCAGTTAATCTTGTAAGTTATGTAAAAGAAATGGGCTTTACACATGTGGAATTTATGCCCATTATGGAATACCCCTATGACCCCTCTTGGGGCTACCAACTTACAGGTTACTTTGCACCGACCTCCCGTTTTGGAGCGCCGGAAGGATTTAAATTGTTGGTAGATAAATTACATCAAAACGATATTGGTGTCATTCTCGATTGGGTGCCTTCCCATTTTCCCGAAGATGCACATGGGCTTGGTTTTTTTGATGGCTCCCATTTGTACGAACACCCAGATAGGCGACGGGGATATCACCCCGATTGGAAAAGTTTGATTTTCAACTACGGCAGAAATGAAGTGCGTGCTTTTTTAATTAGCAATGCACTGTTCTGGTTGGATCAATTTCACACAGACGCCCTGCGGGTAGATGCCGTTGCCTCTATGTTGTACTTAGATTATTCTAGGGAAGATGGGGAGTGGGAACCTAACATTTATGGAAACAATGAAAATTTGGAAACCATCAGTTTTCTCAAAGAATTTAATGAAACAGTCTATGGTAATTTTCCCGATGTGCAAACCATTGCCGAGGAGTCCACTGCCTTTTCTGGAGTTTCCAAGCCGGTAAACTTAGGCGGATTGGGATTTGGAATGAAGTGGATGATGGGGTGGATGCATGATACACTAGAATATTTCAAAAAAGATCCAGTGTACAGAGAACATCACCAAAACGATATTACATTCAGTATGACCTATGCATTTACCGAAAATTTTATGCTTCCTTTTTCACATGATGAGGTAGTGTATGGTAAACAATCGTTGATTTATCGTATGCCTGGTGACGAATGGCAACGCTTTGCGAACTTACGGTTGGTGTTTGGCTATATGTTTACACATCCGGGAGCAAACTTGATTTTTATGGGAGGTGAGTTTGGGCAGACCTCGGAATGGAACTTTGAACAAAGCCTTGATTGGCATCTTACCCAATATGACGGTCATGCCGGGATACAAGAAACGATCAAAGAGTTAAATAAGATATACAAAACCAATCCGGCTTTGTATGAAAAACAGTTTAGTGAAGATGGTTTTCAATGGATCGATTACGGTGATAACAAAAATTGTGTCCTTACCTATATAAGAAAAGGGAACGATCCTAAGAACGATTTGTTCATCGCTTTGAACCTTACCCCGACCCCGAGAGAGAATTATCGTATCGGTTTGCCTAAAAAAACAGGGCAAGTGAAGGAGGTTTTTAACAGTGATCATCAAAAATATGGTGGGTCCGGAATGAGCAGTTCCCTATCTAAATTGGAGAAAACCCCATGGCATGGCCATGAGAGATCGGTCGAAATTACCCTTCCTCCTTTAAGTATTGTCATTTTTAAGTAGCATTGGTCGATGAAAATGTAATTGTCATCAATTCAAGAGGATATCTTTTCTTTATTAAAAGCGAATGTCTTTTTTTTGCCAACTTAAGCACGAAACCTACGAACAATGATTACAAATACAGAACTAGAATATAAAGGGAATTTATATCCCAATCAAATAGTCGATTTTTCACAAGATGTCGACAAGCTCTATTTTAGTACCGCCAATGGTGTGGTACTTCAGATAACCGTATTGCGAAATAGTGCCTTGCGTTTTCGATATGCTACCGAGAATACCTTTGAACCAGATTTTTCATATGCCATAAGCAAAGATGGTCTTAGGGGGTATGATCGTCTAGATGTTTCCGAGACCGAGACGGAATATTTGATTGAGACCATTCGCATGAAGGTATTGGTCGATAAAAAAACCTTGCGCGTACAAATATCAGACCCAGAAGGAAACATTATCAATGAAGACGAAATTGGTTTTCATTGGGAAGAAAATTATGAGTACGGTGGCAATACCGTAAAAATGAGCAAAATTACGCAGACCGGAGAAAGTTTTTACGGTCTTGGAGATAAAGCTACCCATACCAATTTAAAGGGGAAAAGAGTACACAATTGGGTGACGGATTCTTATGCCTATGGAAAGGACATGGATCCCTTGTACAAGGCAATTCCCTTTTACGTAGGTCTTACCAATGGCAAAGCCTACGGAATCTTTTTTGACAATACATTTAAGACACATTTTGATTTTGCGCACGAACGAAGAAACACGACCAGTTTTTGGGCCGATGGAGGTGAAATGAACTACTATTTCATATACGGGCCAGAAGTCGCCAAGGTGGTTCGTTTGTACACCGATCTTACAGGGAAACCTGAAATGCCACCATTGTGGGCATTGGGATACCAGCAATCGAAATGGAGTTATTTCCCCGAAAGCAATGTGAAAGAGATTGCCCAACAGTTCCGAGATTTGAAGATTCCCTGTGATGCCATTTACTTGGATATTGACTATATGGACGGTTTTCGCTGTTTCACATGGGACAAAAACCATTTCCCGGATCCTAAAAGAATGATTGGTGAGTTAAATGAAGATGGTTTTAAGACAGTGGTCATGATCGACCCGGGTATTAAAATTGATAGGGATTATTGGGTCTATCAAGAAGCCATGGAGAACGATTATTTCTGCAAACGGGGCGATGGCCCTTATATGCACGGCAAAGTTTGGCCGGGAGAATGTAATTTTCCCGATTTTACGAACCCGGAGGTGCGTAAATGGTGGGCCGAATTGTACAAAGAATTTATGACAGAGATCGGGGTACATGCCGTTTGGAACGATATGAACGAACCGGCAGTAATGGAAGTACCTTCCAAAACAGCACCTTTGGATACGAGACATAACTATGATGGTCACCCTTGCACGCATCGTAAGGCCCATAACGTATATGGGATGCAAATGGTGCGGGCGACCTACAACGGGGTCAAAAAGCATGTGTACCCTAAAAGACCCTTTGTTATTACCCGTGCCGCCTATGCAGGTACCCAGCGTTATGCGTGTACTTGGACAGGCGATAATGTTGCCACTTGGGAACATTTATGGATTGCCAATGTGCAGATGCAGCGTATGTGTATGAGTGGTTATTCGTTTGTTGGTTCCGATATTGGTGGCTTTGCGGAGCAACCAAATGGTGAGTTGTTTGCACGTTGGGTACAGTTGGGTGTTTTTCACCCATTTTGTCGCGTACATTCAAGCGGAGATCATGGTAGTCAAGAACCGTGGTCTTTTGGAACGGAAGTGACCGATATTGTGCGAAAATTTATTGAAATTCGGTACGAACTGCTACCATACCTCTATACCATGTTCTATCGGTATTCGAAAGAAGGAATCCCAATGTTGAAATCATTGGTGATGTTCGATCAAGAAGATACCCAAACGCATTTTAGAACAGATGAGTTTCTCTTCGGAGAGCAAATTTTGGTATGCCCAGTACAAGAGCCCAATGCACAAGGGCGAAGAATGTATATACCAAGGGGAAAGTGGTATAACTTCTGGACAAAAGAATTCATTGAAGGCGGCAAGGAACAATGGGTGCCGGCAGATCTTGATGAAATGCCTTTGTTTATAAAAGAAGGTGCTATTATTCCGAAGTATCCGGTGCAGCAATATATCGGCGAGAAAGAAATCGAAGAATTGGTTTTAGAGACCTATTATAAACAAGGTGTAGAGAATTCTACGGTGTATGAAGATGGTCAGGATGGGTATGATTACACCAAAGGCAGGTTCAGTCTTCGCCGCTTTAAACTTCAAGGGAAAGAAAAGCAATTGAATATTCAACAATACAAAGACGGTACCTTTATTACCAGTTATGAATATTTCGAATTCAAGTTTTATGGGCTGCCATTCGAAATTGCTAGCGTGACCATCGATAACGAAGCGGTAGACCTTAAGGATATCAAATCAAATGGAAGTAGTGCCATTAAAGTGAGCAAGAATTTTACCGTGTTGCACATAACAGGCAAATAAATTTCGTATTTTTCAGGTGCTAAACACAACAGTAATGAAAAAAGTAATTTTAATTCTGGCGATATTCCTTGGTACCGCGGCTTGTAAAACAAATCCGTTTACGGGCAAAAAAGTACTGAATTTTTACCCGAACAGTCAAATTTTCCCCATGGCGTTTGCCCAGTATGATCAGTTTCTTACCGAGAATAAGGTGGTAGAAACCGGTGCAGAGGCGCAAATGATTACCAAGGTGGGGCAACGTATTTCTTCAGCTGCAGAGCGTTGGTTGAACGCCAATGGATATGCTGGCTATTTGAAAGATTATAAATGGGAGTACAACCTAGTGAAAGATGAAACAGTGAATGCTTGGTGTATGCCGGGAGGTAAGATCGTATTTTATACGGGCATCTTGCCAATTACCCAAACAGAAACGGGAGTTGCAGTGGTTATGGGGCACGAGGTGGCCCATGCCCTGGCCGATCATGGAGCGCAACGCATGAGCGCGGGAACGGTTCAACAATTAGGAGCGGTAGCCGGTAATATTGCGATTCAGGATGAACGCACAAGAAATACTTTCAACCAAGCATATGGCCTAGGTTCCACAGTTGGGCTCATGTTGCCCTTTAGTCGCAGTCATGAGACCGAAGCCGATCGCATCGGTCTTCAAATTATGGCCATTGCGGGTTATAACCCCAATGAAGCCTCGGAACTATGGAAAAGAATGAAGGCAAAGAGTGGGGGGCAGGCACCACCTGAGTTCTTAAGTACGCACCCATCCAACGATACCAGGATTGCCAATTTGGCCGCTTGGGCCCCTGCAGCAAGGCAGGAAGCGGCAAAATTTGGTGTGACCAAGTTTGAATAGTTCACAATGTATTTTTATTAATCGTATCTTGAAAGCCGTTCACTATAGTTGAACGGCTTTTATTTTTAGAATGACCAAACCGCTACCAGTTAAGGGAAGTAAAAAATTATTGAATGCCTGGGCGTTTTACGACTGGGCGAATTCCGTTTATAACCTGGTTATTTCCTCTGCGATTTTCCCCATATTTTATGGTGCCCTTACCCTGTTAAAAGATGACGAAGGAAATGTAGTAAGCGATACCGTACGTTTTCTAGGAATTGACTTTAACAATGACACCTTGATCAGTTATGTTACGGCGGCCGCATTTTTGGTGGTTTCTTTTCTTAGTCCGTTTTTAAGCGGAATTGCCGATTATGTAGGCAATAAAAAAATGTTCATGAAGTTTTTTTGCTACTTAGGGGCCGTTTCCTGTATTGGCCTTTATTGGTTTAATATGGAGTACCTCTGGTTTGGGCTACTGTGCTATTTTTTGGCATTGATCGGCTTTTGGTCAAGCTTGGTGTTCTATAACTCCTACTTGCCCGACATCGCTTTTCCGGAACAACAAGACGCTATCAGCGCAAAGGGGTATTCCTATGGGTATGTAGGCAGTGTACTGTTGTTGATTATTTGCCTTGTCATGATTTTAAAATTCGATATGTTCGGGTTTGAAGATGAAGGCACCCCTACAAGACTTTCTTTTATACTGACAGGGCTTTGGTGGATCGGTTTTAGCCAATATACCTACTATCATCTTCCCAAAGGAAATAAACAAGAGAATTTTGGAAAAGATGTACTGTTCAACGGCTTTAAGGAGCTAAAACTAATTTGGGGAAAGATTAAGGCGAATGTGCCCCTAAAAAGATATTTAAGGGCATTTTTCGTGTATAGCATGGCGGTACAAACCATTATGTTGATTGCTACGTATTTTGGTATTGAAGAGTTGGATTGGGGCACTACGGATTCTACCACGGGTTTAATAGTTAGTATTTTGCTCATTCAGATAGTCGCGATTCTCGGGGCATATATTACTTCCAAATGTTCCCAACGCTTTGGGAATATCAATACCTTGATCGTGTTGAATATCATTTGGATCGCTATTTGCATTTTTGCATATACGATTACCACGCCGATGGAGTTTTATTGCACAGCCAGCGCAGTAGGGCTTGTAATGGGAGGTATTCAATCACTTTCAAGATCTACTTATTCGAAACTGATACCGGAGGGAGCGCTAGATACGGCCTCTTACTTTAGCTTTTATGATGTTTCGGAGAAAATAGGAATAGTTATTGGGATGCTCAGTTATGGGTACATAGCCCAAGTCACCGGGAGCATTCGATATTCAATTATATTTTTGACCCTTTTCTTTGTCGTAGGGATGCTTCTTTTGACAAGGGTAAATAAAAAACCCTGACGTTTTCGGTCAGGGCTTTCAATGATGGTTGTTCGCTTTTTGATGTGTTCGCCATGGGCGAGTTAAGGTTGTTTATCCTTTTGAAATATCTCCGGAACCAGAGGTCTTGGTGTCTAGTTTCTTGGGATTGCCACGGTAGCTAATATCCCCAGAACCTGAAACGCGTGCTTTTAGCATTTCCGTGGCGGTTACCTTGATATCCGCAGACCCCGAAACGGTAGCATCGACCACTTCTGCTTCTAAATCATAGGCCTTGATATCGCCAGAACCGGATACCGAAGCATCAAAATTGCCCGTTTTGCCTTTTAAGGTAATATCTCCTGACCCAGACATGCTTGCAGTCATACTGTCGGCTTCGATTGATAAGGTAATGTCTCCAGAACCTGACATGGCCGTTTTGAAGTTCCCTGATTTGATGGTCGTTTTGCCAACAATATCTCCAGAACCAGAAAGGCTAACCGCATCTATACGTTCTACAGGTACGGTAATTCGAATACCTTCGTTCCAGTTCGAAGGCTTAAGGTTATAGCCTTTTTTAACTTTAATCACTAGTTTACCGCTCTTAACCTCGGTAACAATGTACTCCAATAAGTTTGACTCTCCCGCTAAGGTAAGCTCTCCTTCATTTCCGCTTACAAGATCTACATCAAACCAACCAGATACTGCAATTTGGTCATAGTCCCCAACACTTCTTTCAATGCTTTGTGAATTGCCGTTTCCTTTGATTTTTTTGCCCCATTGCGCTGTACACGAAACGGTTAATAATACTACTAAACTTAGGCTCAATAAATTTTTCATAATGTTTGTTTAAAGATTGATGATTTAATTTTTACTAAATGAGATACTTCCGTACTCGCTGTTAATGCTTATAAAGTTGCTGCTATTTGCATCGCCATAATGGCCTTTATAGTACTTACTGGTAGACTTGACTTTGCTGATACTCATTTCAAAATCATCCTTTCCACTAACGCCCGCATAGGAGGTCGTAATTTCAAAATTGAAGTTGTATGCTGGGTCATAACCAATTTTCACTCCTGTATAGTCCGTTTTAAGTCTTACATTTCCGGCATCCGCTGCCAACTTGGAGATTTTTAAAGAACCATAGTCCGATGTGATATCCACGTTGCCATGAATGGTGCCCAATCGAACACTGATATAATCTCCGGTTCCCTGTACATTATCGGCTTCTCCTACTTCTATTTTTCCATAATCACTAGAGTAATCCAAATTACCCATTTTTTCGATTTTGGAATTGGTATAATCCGCGTTGATGACCAAGTCCCCGGCTTTCTCTATGGTAAATCCGGAGTAATCTGCCGAAACCTTACCACTGTTCATATAACCAATTCTGGAATTGGAGGTATAGTCAAAGCTCAAGCTATTATTTCGTCCACGAAGCTCCCCAATGTCAAGGCGCCCATAATCACAGCTTATTTTTGCATGCCCATCTACACGATCAAGCGAAATGCTTCCATAATCGTTACTAAGGCTCACATTGCTTTTTACAGGTAACTTAATGGTATAATTGATTTGCATATTCACTTTGGTATTGCCTCCCCAGCCCCAGCTATTTCTTTCTTTGGCGAAGATTGTCCTAGCAGATACCATGCTATTGCTAGCATCGAAGTCTACAGAGATTTCATCTAGCTTTTTTTGCACTTTTTCCTCATTGTTCCCGTTCGTTTTAATGTGAACCTCGATTAGAATCCTATTTTCGTTCCAAGAAACGATGTTCAAGTTTCCGTAGCTATTGTTCACCTTTAATAAGGGATTCGCGCTAACCTCATACTCTTTTTTAATTGTTTTTTCTTTGGTATACTTACCCTTTAACTTGCCGGTATGGGCCAAGAGTATAAAGGGGCACAGCAGTAAAAGAAGCGTGCTATATTTAGATAGTATAGTTTTCATCATTATAATTTTTATAGTTTTTAATGGTCTCAATTTGGTTTAGTACTTCTTGTAAAAGATCAATTCTTGTCTGAAAATTGGTTATCATGGCACTTAAAATAAATTTGCTGTTACCGCCATTGATCAGATCTTTTTCCAATTGTTGATAATTAAGTTCCAGCTTTTTCAACTGTACCATGGTATCATCTACAATTTGTTTGGTTTCAGGACCGGTCTCGCTCTCCAGTTGCTTTACCTGTTCTTCGATCAGGCTCGCAAAATAGAACTGACTGTTGGATACCTCGGGCGAAATTTCAGCTACTTGCTCCTCAATAGTGGGTTGTACGCTAAATTTACCGATACTTAGGGCTATTAAGGCCAAGGCTGCAGCGGCAATCGATAAAGGTTTCCAAATCGATTTCTTTTTTCGTTGCTGAATGCCCACTACCCCTTTAGAGGCATTCAATTTTTCCAAAAAACGTTCTTGATGGCCCTCCATCGGTTCTTCTAAATCGAAGGTTCCTTGAAGGTTGTCAAATAGTTTTTCTAAATTTTCTTTTTCCATGATTAGGCATTTATCAATTTTTTTCTCAAACTTTCTTTGGCTCTCGAAATGGTCGTTCTACAGTTGGCGTAACTAATGTTCATTATGCTACTGATTTCTTCGTAATCATATCCTTCTATTAAATGTAAGGTCAAAGAAACTCTGTAATTGTCTTTTAAACAGTTCATGGTTTCCATCACTTTTTGAGCCTTCAGTTCGGTTATCCCGTGATCTGAAACAACTCCATCGTTATCTTCGACCTTGTACATTACATCATCTAAGGCAACTTCATTCTTTTTCTGTTGCTTTCGATAGTGATAGATACTGTTGTTTATTACAATTCGTTTTAACCAGGATCCAAAGGTTACTTCACCTTTAAAAGTCTGCAGTTTCGTAAACGCGTTTAAAAACGATTCTTGCATGACGTCTTCGGCTTCGGCGCTATCTTTTACAATTCTAACGGCTGTGTTGTACATAGCCTTGTAATAGCGATTGTAAACTTCTAGCTGGGCGCTTTGTCTCCCTTCAATACACCATTGTAATAATGCATCAATATGTTCTCTTTTGTGGCTCAAAAGGTGGATGGTTTGTATTAATGATGAGTCAATTTAACAATTGTTACAGTAAAGGTGAAAAAAAAACGAAAATACACTTTAGTAATTTTTAATTGTCTTGAATAGGTGTGCTTAAGTAGTTGATTGTTATTGTTTTATGGTTGTTGGAAACGGAATGAATAAAATTTTCTTTTTAGCCAAAAATCTAATTTGGGCCTTGTTTAATAGCGATTTGTATTTGAATCAGAGAAATTTTGAGTCCTTTTGAACAAGTCAAGTAGAAAAGTGACGGTTTTCTTATGATTACTTAAATGAGGATGGTTGAGATTGGAATTATAGGTTTTGTTTCGGGTATATTTGATGAGAAATTTGGTTGTTATTGGTATGAAATAGCGTTTTCTTTTGATGCTATTTTTGCAAGAAGAAATGAATATTGACAGGATGTTTATATACAGGAACTCCTTATGACTTACATACTTTGACAGTGGTTTCGTAAATCATTTATTATCAATGACTATTTTACGATTCAACATCTTTTTCAATTTTAAGGAAATGTGTATTTAATCGATCAATTTTAAGATTTGTCGATTAAATCATTTCTTTCATCGACTATATCTGAATTTCGCGCTAGTTTTGCTTCGACAAATTATTCCCCTGGAAAACGTTGCTAATTTTTAATAAACCATGGGAGATATTACTTCTAAAAGCGGTTGTTCGCTGATTCTTATTTTTACTTTGTTCTTATCGATTACCCTAAGTTCCCAGACCGCTGACATTGATGGCCAATGGAGCGCTCCCATCGGGTTCGAGATCGTACCCGTTGCCGTTGCCAATATGCCCGACGGTCGTTTGCTGACCTGGGCGGCGAGTTCGCCCACGACCTTTGTGGAAGTGAGCACCGGTGCCACCTATGCCGAGATATTCGATCCTACGATCGGGACGGCGGGCCAGCCCCTCGGGCAGTTCGTCTCCAATACCCAACATGACATGTTCTGCCCCGGGATCAATCTATTGCCCGACGGGCGAATCATGGCCGCCGGTGGCGCCTCGAGCGACCGGGTGAGCATTTTCGACCCGAACACGGAACTCTGGGGCGTTGCCGACCGTATGAACATTCCCCGTGGTTATCAGGGCAACGTAACGCTTTCCGATGGATCGGTCTTCACCCTTGGGGGTTCCTGGGCCGATGGGAACTCGCCCTCCACCAATGGCCAGAAGGACGCCGAGCTATGGTCTCCCCTTACGGGCTGGTTCAAGCTCCCTGGCATCCTTGGGGCCGATATCTTTACCGCCAACGATCTGAACACCGAGGCCCGTGGCCTCTACCGGGTCGATAACCACCTATGGCTCTGGGCGGCGCCCAACGGGAAGATCTTCCATGCGGGCCCCAGCGAGGAGATGCACTGGATCGATGTTACCGGGACCGGCAGTGTCACCAGCGCGGGGATCCGTACCGGCGACACCTATTCGATGAAGGGCACCACGGTGATGTTCGATCAGGGCAAGATCCTCAAGGTAGGGGGCGCCGAGTCCTATGACAGCGACCACCCTGCCAAGGACAATGCCTTTGTAATAGATATAAACAACGAGGCGAGCGTAACGGTGGTACCCACGGCCAATAGCCTTGAGTTCTCCCGTACGATGCTCAATAGCGTGGTGCTTCCCAACGGGGAGGTACTGGTGACTGGTGGGCTCGACCAGGCCAAGGTGTTCACCGATGTGGGAGCCCGCTTCGCGGGGGAGATCTACAGTCCGGTGACCAATAGTTGGCGTACCGTGGCCGGGATGGCCGAGGCGCGCACCTACCACAGCGTATCGATATTGATGTCCGACGGGCGGGTGTTCGTCGGCGGGGGCGGCCTGTGCGACGGCACCCCCGGCTGTGTCAACCACCAGAGCGCGGAGATCTATAGCCCGCCCTACCTGTTCGCCCCCGGCGGGGCATTGGCCGCCAGACCGGCGATCACCACGGCCCCCGACCTGGCCGATTACGGGGACGCCATCGCGGTGACCACCGATGTGGCGGTAAGCGAATTCAGCCTGATCCGTTTTTCGGGGGCCACCCACAGTACCAACAACGAACAAAGGAGGATTCCCCTTACCACCGTGGCGGGGACCTCCCATAGCCTGACCATCCCGAACAGGGAACTGCTCCCCCCCGGGTATTATATGCTCTTCGCATTGGACGCCCAAGGGGTGCCATCGGTCTCGAAGAGCATCAAGATCGGCAATGCCGTCCCCTTGGCGCAGAACCCGAACCTGGTCCTTGACCTGGACTTCGAGGAGGGCGCGGGCACCTTGGCCGCCGACACATCGGGCAACAATAACGACGCCACGATCCTGGAAAGGGACAATACGGGCGCCGCAGTGCCCGCACAGGAATATTGGGGCACCGGGCTCTTCGGAAGCGGGGCCCTTGAGATGGACGGGCTGGAACACAACAGCAACGCCATCGTGGAGGTGGCCAATTCCACTTCCATGGAAACGATCGCGGACCAAGTGACCGTAATGGCATGGGTCTACCGCAACGCGGGGAGCGTGATCCCGCAGACCGGGAAGGTCGCCAACGTAGGGGTCATGAGCCATGACTACCCGGCCATGTTCGTGGGCTTCCACAACACCCTTTACAAATGGTCCTTCGGGGCCGATAGCTTTATCGATTGCTATGCCGGCTACGCGCCGGTGGACACCTGGGTGCACATCACCGCCACCTATGACGGGCAGACCGCCAAGCTCTATGCCAACGGTACCGAGGTATGCTCCAAGACCGTTACCGGCCCCTTGGACCTGATAGACGATGGTACGGTCTACAGTACGTTCACCACCTCGGGCTTCTACGATGACAGGGCCACTCCGGTAGTGCCCTATGGCAACCAGAGCGGGCTTACCGACGAACTCGACGGCCGTATGGACGAGCTCAAGGTGTTCAACAAGGCCCTGGGGGCCGAGGAGATAAAGACCTTCTTTCAACTGGGACAGCAGACGGGCAACCCGGATGTGCCCGACTGCCCCGACGGGACGATCACCGCGGAATTCAAGATAGGCGCAACGGGCACCTGGACACAGGGAAATTTCATTACGGCCAACGAAGGAGACGAAGTATTCATCCGAGCGCAGACCACAGGGGAATACTTTATCACCACCCACCAGGTAGACGGCCCCACTTTTTCCTCAACAACGACACCCGAATACCAGATAGACACCGGCGTGAACATCATAGGGGTGCCGCCCTACAACAACCCCGATCGGAACAATGGCCTGGTCGACCAGAGCAACAATGGGCTCTTCGCACTTACTACCGCAGGGGGATGTGCCACTGTCATATCGCTAACCGTACTAGGAAACTGTGACCCTGGGGAAACCGAGATAAGTCCAGAATATAATATTAACGGGGTATGGTGTAACAATACAACCAGACCTTGTGAAAGCGAAATCACAATAAACGAGGGTGATGCACTGATTTTAAGCATTTTACCAAATACAGTACCTAGTTTTACAATCATAGATCCTGATGGTATAGTCTATACAGGAGACCAGACTTTTAGCGCAGTTACGCCAACAATGTCGGGGCGATATACCTTTGTTTCAAATGAAGGGTGTAATACTACGCTCGATATTACGGTAAATGAAGTAGATTGTGCCACTTTCGGCTTAGAAACGGAGTATCAAATAAACGGAACTGGCGGTTTTATTTCCGGGGAGAGTGAAGTAACTATTGATTCAGGCAACTCCATAACTTTAAGCGTACTTCCTAATGGTGCACCTTTTTCATTAGCATCAAATTCGGTAAATGGCAATAGCAAGGCGCTTAATACTTCAGACCTAACAATCACCAACCTAGACCTCGATGATGAAGGACTATATACCTTTACTACGGGAGCAGGCTGTGAAGTAACACTTAACCTGATTATAAATGAAGTTGATTGCGCAGCGCTTGGTTTGGTAACCGAATACAGGCTCAACAACACCGGAAATTATACAGAAGGCGCTACGGAAGTAACCATCACACAAGGAAATACATTAACTTTAAGTGTAGAACCCGGAGGCATCCCTTTCGCTATCTCTTCAACTTCGATCAATGGAAATTCCAAGCCTTTAAATTTAGCAGATTTAGATCTCGTTGCTATTCAACCCGATGATGCCGGTTTGTATACTTTCACAACAGGGTCTGGTTGTGAGGTTACTTTAAATGTAATCGTGACAGAAGTTGATTGTGCGACGTTCGGACTTCAATCCGAATATCAGTTGAATAATACTGGTCCTTATATCGAAGGTGCTACGGAAGTAAATGTAGACATAGGCAGTACCATCATATTAAGTGTAACTCCAAACGGAGTGCCATTCAGCATTTCTTCCGATGCAATCAACGCAAATAGTAAGCCATTTGACCTAAGTGATTTGACCCTGTCTGATTTAACTTTGGATGATGCGGGACTATATACCTTCACTACCGGAGCGGGCTGTGAAGTAACGTTAAATGTAATCGTTAACGAAGTTGATTGCACCACGTTTGGATTAGAAACGGAATATCAACTTAACAATGCAGGGGACTATATCACAGGAGAGAGCCAAGTTACCGTGGCATTCGGAAGTACAATAACACTTAGTATTATTCCCAATGATACGCCTTTTAGCATTACATCCGATTCTCCAAACGGGAATTCAAAACCACTGGACCTTACTGACTTGACACTAGAGAATCTTACACTAGATGATTCAGGTATTTACACCTTTAGGACGGGGGCAGGTTGCGAGGTAACACTAAACCTCTTTGTAAATTGCCCTAGCGGTCCATTTACACCGGAATATACCATCGACGTTGTAACAAACAGCGGAGAAGATGTGATCACCGTTGATGCGGGAATTCAGGTTTCCCTGAGTACGGTAGAAAAAAATGTTGCCTTTACCATTACCGATCCCAACGGAAATACGACCAGCGGAGATTTAGATTTAGGCGCCATTACCTTAGACCAAGGGGGGGCATATATATTTACATCCGCAGAAGGTTGTTCGGCTACTTTGAATATCATCGTAACAGATCCTTGCCTTCCAGGTTCATTCACCCCAGAATATACGATCAACGGGGTGGTGGGTAGTGGAGAACCTTTACTGACCATCGACTTAGGTTCCACCGTCAGCTTGGGGATTGTTCAGGATATAGAAGCGTTTACGATTACCTTACCTGACGCTACTGTGGTTAATGGAGATTATGACCTTGGAGAAATCACTTTTGCCCAGGAAGGGAGATATACGTTTACTTTTCTTCCTGGATGCACCGCCAGCATTGATATTTTTGTAAGCGACCCATGTGAGGTAGATAGGTTTGCCCCGGAATATTCAATAGATGGACTTGTCGGTAGTGGAGAAGATGAAATCACCGTAGACGAAGGAACGATAGTATTACTAGGGTTGGTACAGGACGGGGTGGACTATAGTATAACCTCCCCCGACAATAGCACGGTTACCAATACGGTTCTAGACCTTGGTGTCATTAGTCCAGCGCAAGCCGGTGCCTATATTTTTAGCTCTCCTAAAGGATGTGAAGTGACCCTAACAATCAATGTCACACCAGATGATCCTTGTCCCCCTGGTAATTTCACGGTAGAATATGATATCGATGGGGTTGTAGATAGCGGAGAAACGGGCATCACCATCGACGCTGGGGCAACCTTGATACTTGGTATTACCCAGGATCAAAACTTCACCATCACTTTACCCGATGGATCGACAAACGATGGGGAACTTAACCTAGGCGCCGTTACTATCGACCAGGCCGGAAACTATATTTTCATTTCTGAATTTGGGTGTACGGCGGAGTTTTTGGTAAGTATCTCACCCATTGTTACACCGGTTGACCCTGATTTTAAACTAAAAGACGTGCGTGTGTTTCCGAACCCCACCACCAACGGAACGGTTACTTTTGGGCTCGAAAATTATATGAATGAAAAATTATTCTTGACATTCTATGATATTTATGGAAAGTTGATCTTGAGAGAACCTGTTCCCGAAACACACCCGACCGAGGTTACCATAGATGTTTCCATATTGAGCGTTGGTACATATATTGTTGAAATACGGCGTAGCAGTGTTGATGAAAATGCACTTAAAAAAGTTATTAAACGAAGATAAAGGAGAAAACAACTATTTTAGGCCCTACCCTCTTGGAATAGGGCCTTTTTTATAATTTTTGAATAAACACGTTTCTATGGTAATATTCCATATTTACATCTAAAATATACTTACAACTGTGAAAATACTAGTTACGGGAGCAGCCGGTTTCATTGGGTTTCATGTCTCCAAAATACTCCTTCAAAATCAACATCAAGTTGTCGGAATAGACAATATCAATGATTATTATGATATTGAGTTAAAGTATGCTCGTTTAGCTGAATTAGGTATCGTTAAAAAAGAAGCAAAGGTCTTTAATAATCCTAGCAAGGGTGTTCATGAATTCAAGTTTATTAGAATGAGTATAGAAGATAGACTTTTACTACCCGAACTTTTTGCTAACGAACAATTTGATATTGTTTGTAATCTTGCCGCCCAAGCGGGAGTACGCTATAGTTTGGAAAACCCAGAGGCTTATATCGATAGCAATATAGTGGGGTTTTTAAATATTTTGGAATGCTGTAGGCATCATCAAATCAAACATTTGGTCTACGCAAGCAGTTCTAGTGTATATGGTTTGAATAAAAAGATACCTTTCGAGACTTCCGATGTGGTAGACCATCCCATAAGCCTGTACGCTGCCTCGAAAAAGAGCAACGAACTAATGGCGCATACCTATAGCCATCTTTATAATATTCCAACAACGGGCTTGCGCTTTTTTACGGTTTACGGACCTTGGGGTCGACCAGACATGGCCATGTTCCTTTTCACCGACGCCATGCTAAAGGGGCGCCCCATAAAGGTGTTTAACAATGGTGATATGGAACGAGACTTCACCTATATAGACGATATTGTGCAAGGGGTCGTTAGAATACTTGAAAAGAAAACAGAATCCAATACCGCCGCCCCCTACAAAATATACAATATTGGAAACAATAACTCCGTAAAGCTGATGAAGTTCATTGAGGCCATAGAGCATAAACTTGGAATTAAAGCGAATAAACAGTTATTGCCCATGCAACCGGGGGATGTTGTTAAGACCTGGGCAAACGTAGAGGGGTTGATTAAGGATTACGGGTACTCCCCGAACACCCCAATTGAAGCCGGGATCAGCGCTTTTATCGACTGGTATAAGGACTATTATCGTGTGTAACACCAAACGAATAGGCATCTAAAAAACATTGTTTGTTTTGTTATCGGATATTCCCTACTTGCTATCTTATAATATTGGTTATTTAAGTTTCTTTTGTCGATCTTTGCAGCTTTAATTCTGGAGTATATGAACATTTCGTACTTAAACTTGGACTCCACATACCGGATTTTGGTTACAGGTGGTGCCGGTTTTATAGGTTCTAACCTCTGTGAGGCGCTTTTGAACAATGGCAACAAGGTGATTTGTCTTGATAATTTTGCGACCGGAAAAAAGGAGAATATTACAGCTTTACAATCAAACGAAGATTTTACCTTCATTGAAGGAGATATTCGGAATTTAGAAGATTGTAACAAGGCATGTCACGAAGTTGATTTTGTACTACACCAAGCCGCTTTAGGCTCTGTTCCAAGATCGATCAATGACCCCATAACTACAAATGCAGTAAACGTTTCAGGTTTTTTGAATATGTTAGTAGCCGCTAGGGAAGCCAAAGTGAAGCGTTTTATTTATGCAGCCAGTTCATCTACCTATGGCGATTCCATCAAACTACCAAAAATAGAGGAAGAAATAGGAAAACCGCTATCGCCCTATGCTATTACAAAATATGTGAATGAACTTTACGCAGATATCTTTAACAAAACATATGGCCTTGAGACCATTGGTCTGCGCTATTTCAACGTTTTTGGAAGAAAACAAGACCCTAATGGCGCCTATGCTGCGGTAATACCGAAATTTGTGATGCAGTTCATGAAGCACGAATCTCCGCGAATTAATGGCGATGGAAGTTACTCTAGAGATTTCACCTATATCGACAATGTTATCGAAATGAATATTAGGGCTATCCTAACAGATAATAAAGACGCTGTGAATACCGTTTACAATGTGGCCTACGGCGAACGTACGGACCTGAAAAATTTGGTTTCGATTTTAAAAAAGTATTTATCACATTACGATCAACGCATCGGTGAGGTGTCAATCGAGTATGGCCCTGAACGCCAAGGAGATGTGCCTCATTCTCTAGCATCAATAGAAAAAGCAAAAACACTTTTGGGCTATTCGCCTAAACATTCCATCAAAACAGGCCTTAAGGAAGCTGTTGAATGGTATTGGAAAAATTTAAAATAACATAAAATGAATTTAACAGTAATAGGTACGGGATATGTAGGATTGGTAAGCGGTACTTGTTTTGCCGAAATGGGTAACACCGTTACCTGCATTGATATCGATCAGAAAAAAATAGACAATTTAAAAAGCGGTATTATTCCCATATACGAGCCGGGACTGGAGTCAATGGTCTCCAGAAATGTGAAGAATAAAACCTTGCGATTTAGCACCAAATTATCAGAAAACCTTGAGAAGTGCGATGTGGCCTTTATTGCTGTAGGTACTCCTATGGGAGATGATGGTTCCGCTGATTTGCAATATGTGTTGCAGGTAGCACGTGAGATAGGACAACATATGTCACATTCGCTGATCATTGTTGACAAATCTACTGTTCCCGTTGGTACCGCCGACAAAGTCAGGAATGCCATACAGGAAGAACTTGACAAGCGCGAACTGGCCATTTCGTTCGACGTGGTATCGAACCCTGAGTTTTTAAAGGAAGGAGATGCCATTAACGATTTTATGAAACCGGACCGTGTTGTCGTAGGCTCTGATAATGCCGAGGCTACCGATAAAATGAGAGCCCTTTACTCCCCATTTTTTCGTAGTAGCACAGACCGTTTAATAACCATGGATGTGCGGTCGGCAGAAATGACAAAATACGTCGCCAATGCCATGTTGGCCACTAAGATTTCATTTATGAATGAAATTGCCAATATTTGCGAGTTGGTTGGTGCAGATGTGAATAAGGTTAGAATAGGTATTGGCTCTGACAGTAGAATCGGTTATAGCTTCATTTACCCTGGCAGTGGTTATGGGGGGTCCTGCTTTCCAAAAGATGTAAAAGCTCTTAAGAAGACAGCAGAAGAACATGGGTATACTGCGAAATTAATTACTTCGGTTGAAGATGTGAATAATAAACAAAAGCTCGTAATAGCAAAAAAAGTAGTTGCCAGATTTGGAGAAGATCTCAGCGGAAAAACATTTGCGATTTGGGGACTGGCCTTTAAGCCCGAAACGGATGATATGCGCGAAGCACCTGCAATTTACGTCATCAAGGAATTGCTAAAAAGGGGTGCGAAAGTAAACGCATATGATCCAAAAGCCATGGAAGAAGCGCAGCATTTTTACTTGAAGGGCGAAACGAATGTTTCATATTTTGATTCTAAATACGAAACACTTAAAGATTCCGATGCAATGATTTTGTTGACCGAGTGGAAAGAGTTCAGATCCCCCGACTTTGAAGAGTTGAAAGCACGATTAAAGCAACCCATTATTTTTGACGGTAGAAACCAATACAACCACGAAAGAATGCTGAAGCACGGATTTGAGTACTTCCAGATTGGAAAGAAATAACAAACAATGTCGAAAACGAAAATTGCGGTTATAGGCTTGGGCTATGTAGGACTTCCTCTGGCCCAGTTGTTAGCCACTAAGTATGGCGTTATTGGTTTTGACATCAACGATAAACGAATCTCAGAACTCAAAAAAGGAAACGACCACACGCTCGAGGTTGAAGAGGAGATGCTAAATGTGGTCCTATCCCCTACTCCTAAAATGAAGAAGGGACTCTTCTGCACGAACAATGTCGACCACATTAAAGAATGTCATTTTTATATTATTACGGTACCAACACCGGTAGACAAGGCCAACAAACCAGTGTTAACTGCATTGCTCAATGCCAGTAAAACTGTTGGGGCGGCTCTCAACAAGGGAGCTATTGTTATATACGAATCAACAGTATATCCAGGTGCCACGGAAGAAGAATGTGTACCGGTGCTCGAAAAAGCTAGTGGTCTTGGATACAACCAGGATTTTTTTGTTGGCTATTCTCCGGAACGCATCAATCCAGGTGATAAAAAGCATACAATTGATAAAATTCTAAAGGTCACATCTGGCTCAACCTTAGAAACCGCGAAGAAAGTAGATTCACTTTATAGTTCCGTAATCACGGCAGGCACCTATTTGGCTCCGTCGATCAAAGTGGCCGAAGCCGCGAAAGTCATCGAGAATTCGCAACGTGATATCAATATCGCCTTTGTAAATGAATTGGCCAAAATTTTTGGTTTAATGAATATTGACACACACGAGGTTTTAAAAGCGGCAGGTACCAAGTGGAATTTTCTTCCTTTTACCCCTGGGCTTGTTGGTGGTCATTGTATTGGTGTAGACCCCTATTATCTTGCCCAAAAAGCCCAGGCATATGGGTATCACCCAGAAGTCATCCTTGCCGGAAGAAGAATGAACGATAGCATGGGACAGTATGTATCTGCAGAGCTTATAAAACTCATGGTAACCAAAAACATCAAGATCAAAGGAGCGCATATTCTTGTGATGGGTATCACTTTTAAGGAAAACTGCCCTGATGTGCGCAATACAAAGGTCGTGGATGTAATTGAAAATCTGAAAAGTTTTAGTACCAAGGTAAGTGTGTATGACCCATGGGCCGCACCAAAAGAAGTTGCCGAAGAATATGGCTTTACAAGCCTACAAGAATTACCCGGGGGCGAAACATACGATGCTATAGTGCTTACCGTAGCTCACAGTGAATTTAAAAGTATTTCCTATGACAAACTTTTAAAATCAACCAGTGTATTATATGATGTAAAAGGAATACTTGACCAAGCCGTAGATGGCCGGCTCTGACCAAACTGGGCTCCATTTCAAATTACTGTTCACAGATAGTCATTCGGTACATAATTTGAATCCAAAACTGCCCTCCTGGCGGTATTCGAAATGAAATACATAATATGTTCAAACTTCCAGGCACATATTACTTGATCACGCCGAATTAACAAGGAGTTTTTTTCCAAAGGAGTACCGTCACTGATATGACATCCCCGCTCTGCGGTGGAACAGGAATCGTAACCGGTCTTAAATACCAAATCAAAGGCAGCCTTGTTAAAATCGAAAAAGCGGCCATAGGGATACGCAAAATGCGCAATAGGGCCGCAACGTTCCTCTAAAATCGATTTTGAATGCATCAAGTCTTTCTCAAAGGCCTCTAGCGGCATTTCAGAAACATTGGTATGTTCAAGTGTATGCGACCCTATTTCATGTCCTCGTCTCTGCAAATCGGCAACCTCTTCCCAATTCATAAATGCAACCGGAGGCATTTTAAGTCGTGTTTCGCAAAAATCGGTAATCCAAGTGGCATTCTTTTTACCAATACTTTCAGGGTTAATGAAAAAGCAACATTTCGCATCAAACCGATCCAAAATCTCTGCGGCCTTAAGGTTATTTTTAAACCCATCGTCCGAACTCCATGAAATATACGGTTTATCCACATCTCCAGAAACGATCCGTCTTACCGCCTCACTATGCGAAATAAACGTATGCTTCTCAGACAACACTTCTAGAACCTTTTCAAAGTTGGCAACCTCATCATTAAAGATGTGATGAATAAATAAAAAGTGTACACGTGGCTTCGCTAACATCGTAGCGGTATCCAAAAAAGTATTTCGCAATGAGAGTATATCCAGGGCAACGTTTCTAGCTATATTCCTAAAAGAGGTCCCTTGATACGCTTGTACTTCCTTAAAATTAGTAGTGTAATTCAATATCAAACAATTTTAACAAAAACATGAAAAGACAAAATTAAATATAAATCTCTTATGAAGCACTTAGTTGTTAAAAACACCTCGCACTTCCTTTTCCATAAGAGGAAATAACGGCAGTTTTTATGGAAATAAACATGTATTAGTTAAAAATGTTAAAAAAAAGTGTATTTCAACGAATAAATTGACTGTTCAACATCTTCAAAGTATAATTGCAACGTAATTTGCCAAATAAAAAGAATGAAATAAGCACTTCATCGAAAAGTGCTTCCCCTTTCATCGAAAAAATTTGGTTTCAATAAATTTATTAAGAAATAATATTCATTTTTGTTTTCCAAAGTCTTACTAAAATAAGTTTAATCTTTTAAAACCTACTGGCAATATGGTCCCCACACTGAATGTCAATAAATTGACGCTACTCCTACTTACAATTACCTGTATCCTTTCTTGTAGCAAAGATTCTGATTTGCTCGATGACTATGGTAGTCTTGATGATCAGGATATTGCGGAAAGTCAGCTATTTGTTAAAGACGATATTTTTGCAATGAATGGCCAGGAAAGTATCGTTCTTGACGTGCTTTCGAACGATGGGTTTCCCGATTTGGGAAATGTCCGAATTGTCAAAATATCCAACCCTGAATTTGGAATCGTCGAAATACAGGAAGACAATACAATCTTATATACGCGTGTTGCGAGTCATACCCAATCGAACAACTCTTCAGAAGGTACTGAAAATAACGAAGGAGAAGAAAGCTCAGAAGACAGTAGCACTGATGAAGGGTCGAATGAGGAAGAAAGTGACAACACTGATAATTCTGATACTTCGGAAGAAGATACAAACACCAATGAAGAGGATTCGAGTACCAATGAAGAATCGACCGAGAATGAAGAATCGACCGAGAATGAAGAATCTACGGAGGAAGAGGAAACTACCGAAGATACTTTTGATTATACCGCTGAAACGGAAAATGAAGATGGCACGACGACAACTGAAGATGGATCTGTAACTGTTGAATACGGGGATGAGAGTTCCACAGAAGAAGAATCTACAGAAGAAGAATCGACCGAGGAAGAGGAAGAAACCACTGAAGAGGATACCGATCAGGGTGACACAAACGAAGAAGATACCCAAGACGATGAAGGACAAAATCCACCTATTGCCGATAATGCAAGATATGTAAGTACAAATGGGAGTGCTTCAAATGACGGTCTTACCGAAAATACCCCTTGGAGTATTGAACATGCCTTCAGTGTTGCAGAAGGAGGTCAAACAATTTATATCAAAGCAGGAAACTACGGAAGTAAAGAATTAGTAATGTATACTGGAGGTTCCGCGGGGAATCCCGTAAAACTAATTGGGTATCGTTCAAACCCCGAAGATATACAAGCACAAAGTGGTTCTACTTTTAGATATGGAGATAACATCAATAGCTCTAACATGCCTCTTTTTGAAGGGTCAGCGCCAAATGGCCAAGGATCCGGCATGGCAATGAGAATAGACGGTGATTATGTAGAACTACATAACCTTCAGTTTACAAAATTTTCTACGGGAATTACGAATAACGGAACCAATGTAGTATTTAACAACATTATAATGGTTAAAATGGGCGATTTCAGATCTAATGTATCTGGTTTTGCAGACTATAATGGTATTGGTATACGCTCTACAGGAAGTAAAAACACGATTTCAAATAGTTTTGTTTTGAATGCAGGTGCCGAAGCCCTTGTTTTAAATGATTGTTCTGATTGCGAGGTATCAAATTCCAAAGTGTATTCAGATGACAACACCAACGCAACGGACTACTATATTTTACTTACAGGTGGAACTAAAAACTCAAAAGTGACCAACTGTTTAGCGAGTAGAAAAGCGGGGCTAAATCATCCTGGTCATGGTATCGTGTTAAAGGCTGGAGCAAATAATAATACCATTACCTCTAGTACCGTTCTGAATACTTATTTAGAACTGTCTTTTGAAGATGTTTATGAAAATACTGTAAGTAGCTGCTCGATTACAGGCAACTGGAATTCGGACAATGACACCACAGGAGGGTTGGTTGTGGCAAATGGCGCCCACCACAACACCTTTAGCAACATAAGTATTAATGGAGTTTACGGCGGACTTCGATTTTCCGATTGGAACGAGAGCGGCTCAAATTTACCAAACGACGCAAACGACGCAGGGAACAACAATGAGTATATTGATGTGTCTGTAACCAATAGTGAATTTGGTATCAACTTCGATGAATTCCAAAAATTGGAAGGCGCAGCAACAAATAACACATTTAGGAATTGCCAATTTGTAAACTTAAAATTTCTATTTAGGGTGAACCGCCCCAACTCAGGAAATAAGCTTACAGGGTGTACCGTTGACAATGTTTCTAGATTGTCGGTCACCTCACAGGGCTATAACTATGCATTGAATCCGAATACTGTATTTGAGAATATCACATGGCGAAACATTGGTTTCACCGCTCCTCAATAGGTATTGGAAAAATTTTCATCAAAAAAGCCGCAGTTTGTTAAAATTGCGGCTTTTTTCTGTTCAAGTACCTTGGTAAAAACAAGAATTGGTCGATTTTAATGGGAACTTGACAAGAATCCTGAGGGAGTTTGATTTAAATTAAAGATATTTGCATGATTTTTTTTGGCAGGTAGAATTTATTTTAGATTCTATCGTTAGTCTACTAAAATTGAAACTGTAACTATTTTTCGATAAATAAAATATTCTCAAATAAATTTTTCATGAGCAAAGTAGCATTGATAACAGGGGTTACCGGACAAGACGGAGCCTATCTAAGTGAGTTTCTATTAAAAAAAGGATATGTTGTACACGGATTAAAAAGACGTTCTTCCTTATTTAATACCGATCGCATTGACCACCTTTATCAGGATCCGCATGTAGAACATCGTAATTTTGTACTGCATTATGGAGATATGACAGATAGTACGAATCTGATAAGACTGATTCAAGAGATTCAACCTGATGAGATTTACAACTTAGCAGCTATGAGCCATGTGCATGTTTCCTTTGAGGTTCCCGAGTATACCGCCAATGCGGATGGTATTGGTACACTTCGCATATTGGATGCTGTACGTTTATTAGGTTTAGGAGAAAAAACAAGAATCTATCAGGCTTCTACTTCCGAATTATATGGAAAGGTACAAGAAGTTCCACAAAGTGAAACAACGCCCTTTTACCCACGAAGTCCTTATGCTGTCGCTAAGATGTATGCCTATTGGATTACTGTAAACTATCGGGAAGCTTATGGAATGTATGCATGTAACGGAATATTGTTTAATCACGAATCTCCTATCCGTGGAGAAACTTTTGTAACTAGAAAAATTACAAGAGCTACCTCTAGAATCGCGTTGGGATTGCAAGACAAGATGTACCTAGGAAATTTAGATGCCCAAAGAGACTGGGGGCATGCAAAAGACTATGTTAGGATGATGTGGATGATTCTCCAGGCAGACGAAGCTGAAGATTGGGTGATTGCAACAGGGAAAACCACTCCCGTGCGCGAGTTTGTTCGTATGAGTTTTGCAGAGGTCGGAATCGAATTGGAGTTCCAAGGTGAAGGAGTTGATGAAAAAGCTATCGTAAAATCTTGTAGTGATGATAAATACCAACTTGAAATCGGTAAAGAAGTACTTTCGGTAGATCCGAAATATTTTAGGCCAACCGAAGTAGAGCTGTTAATCGGAGACGCTTCAAAAGCCAATAATAAACTAGGGTGGATTCCCGAATATGACTTGAAAGATCTTGTTAAAGATATGATGCAGAGCGACGTTAAGCTCATGCAGAAAGACCAATACTTGAGAAACGGCGGATACCGCACACTCAATTATTTTGAATAAAAGCAACTAAAAATCATTCTATTGATCTTACATTTTAAATGTTCAGGACCTAGCTGGTTCTGAACATTTAAACTTTTTAACTAAACTACAAGAGGAATTCATCAAAATAGGACACTAATGAAAAAGGATTCTAAAATCTATATTGCGGGCCACCGAGGATTGGTGGGCAGCGCAATTATAAAAAACTTAAAAAATAGGGGGTATCATAATTTTGTTACCCGCACTCATTCAGAATTGGATTTGACAGATTCCCAACAGGTCGCAGACTTTTTTCAAAAAGAAAAACCTGAATATGTTTTCCTTGCGGCAGCTAAAGTGGGGGGTATTGTAGCGAATAATACCTATCGTGGGGACTTTATCTATGCGAATCTAATGATTCAAAATAATGTAATTCATGAGAGCTATCGCTCTAAGGTAAAAAAGCTTTTATTTCTGGGGAGTACCTGTATTTACCCGAAAGAATGCCCTCAACCGATGAAAGAGGATTATTTACTCACCGATGTTTTGGAATATACCAATGAGCCCTATGCCATTGCAAAAATTGCAGGAATCAAAATGTGCGAAAGCTATAATCTACAGTACGGCACTAATTTTATTTCAGTAATGCCTACAAACCTTTATGGCCCCAATGATAATTTCGATTTGGAAAAATCGCATGTTTTGCCGGCATTGATCCGTAAAATACATTTAGGGAAAGCTTTGGAGAAAGGCGATTGGAAAACCCTACGGAAAGACCTTAACAAACTACCTATTGAAGGAACCAATGGGGATTCAACAGAGGATGAAATTCTTGCCAAGCTTCAAAAATATGGAGTAAACTTGGCCAATGATGGGTCTGTGAGTGTTGAGATATGGGGCAGTGGAAAACCTATGCGCGAATTTCTTTGGTCAGAAGACATGGCGGATGCCTGTGTTTTTATAATGGAAAATCGAGATTTTAGCGACACCTATGAATCAAAGACCGATATTCGAAATACGCACATCAATATAGGTACCGGTGTTGATATTTCTATTGCAGACTTAGCGCTATTGGTAAAGAATTCAGTTGGTTTCGAGGGTACGTTCGATTTCAACACAGAAAAACCTGATGGGACGCTTAAAAAGTTAACCGATGTTTCAAAGCTTAATGCCTTGGGGTGGAAACACACCATAGACCTTGCCAATGGTATTGAAAAAATGTATGATTGGTATACTGATCTATAGAAAAGTCCAAACCTTCCAATAACGCTATTGCTGGCATACAGTACTGAATAATTTCTAAGAGCATATGATTGAACTGATAAGAAATTAATGGGAAAGTCCAAATCAGGTCATCAAGCGTTTTTTTGGAATTCTCTGGAGAAGTTTGGAATTCAAGCTATTCAATTTGTCATTGGCATACAACTAGCCCGTATCCTGAGTCTCAGGGATTATGGCCTAATAGCTTTATTGCTCGTTTTTACGGCTGTTTCACAAATTTTTATTGATAGCGGCTTTACGAAAGCACTGATTCAGCGAAACGACAAATCAAAAGATGATTTAAGTACTGCTTTTACCTTTAATCTCGCAATATCCATTACTATTTATGGTATTCTGTGGTTTACCGCACCCTATGTTGCTAGTTTTTACAATGAGCCGGTACTAATAGACCTTTTAAGAGTACTTGCTTTTGTCCTGATCATCAACGCTTTGTTTGCCATACCAAATACACTCCTTACAATTGATTTGGAGTTTCGCACCATTGCTACTATCAATTCCGTATCAATGCTAATCAGTGGTGTAGTCGCCATTATTTTGGCCTATAACGGGTTTGGCGTATGGTCATTGGTTATTCAATACTTATTGAAAGCGCTGATTTCGCTCTTGCTATTTACCCTAAAGAGCAAATGGAACTTTAGAATTTTCTTTTCAAAAAGCTCATTTAAAAACCTGTTCAGCTTTGGTTCTAATTTGATGATTTCGTCTTTACTGAATGTAATTGTAGGGAAATTTTCATCTCTCTTCATTGCAAAGGTCATTAGCACACCAGAGTTAGGAGTTTACTCGAGGGGAGCGCAATTTCCCGATGTAGCCATAGGCACTTTGGGATCGGTACTTGATACAGTATTACTTCCAATGCTTGCCAAAAATAAGAATCCGGAATTTTTGAGATCACAAATGCAAAAAATATTTCGATTATTAAACTTGGTAACAATACCTATAACAGTTTTACTGGCAGTATTGGCAGAACCGATCGTTGTGCTCCTTCTAACAGAAAAATGGCTGGGGGCGGTGCCGATTCTTCAACTTTTTTGCATCTCAAGATTTTTCAATAACCTTATAAGCGTTAATGTAAACTCGTTATATGTGCTTAACAGGGCCGAATTAGCGTTAAAACAGCATTACGGAAAAATTGCGGTGCGCGTAGTACTTGTATTGGTATCCTTACAATATGGAATTGTCTTTATAGCATTGGCAGAGGCCGTTACCTCTATCATACACTTTATTATAAATGCGTATTACCCAGGAAAGCTTATCTCCTATGGTATAAAAGCGCAACTTAAAGACTTAGTACCGTATTTGTTGATCGGTTCGATGTTATTTGGTGTTCTTTATTTATTAAACGGGTATTTTGAATATCCAATATGGGCCATTATTTTTATATCCATTATAGGTATCGTACTTTATATTGTACTTTTATTCTTTTTTAGAAAGAGTGATTTTTTGTACGCCAAAGATTTTATTTCCTCCAAAATCTCTAAATAACTCACCATGAATACAGTTATCTCCAAAGGTTTGCGAGCAGCTTATAGAACTATTCGTTCAGAAAAGTCGATTCCGGTTGATATTTCAGGACAAGAAGCTTCGAATGAGATTGCTAAAAAAATCATATCCGGCGAACCGTGCTTGGTCGCAAGAATTGGTGCCACCGAATTCGGTTGTCTTACCGGCTTTATGCAATCAAAGGCTCCAAAAGGCAGGTATCTAAATTATATAACAGGTAGGCTCGATAGTTTGGGGCTTGACGAAAAAATGATTGCGCAAGCATATCAATGGTCAGGTATTTTTCCTGCGGAAAAAGAAATCGTTGAAAAGTTCTCGCTTCTAACACTCGAAGATCTAAAAGAAGTAGACATTTTAGGAGTTTGGCTTAAAGAACATAACCTGTTGGCCAAGGAACTTACCGGAAAATTAAAAATACCCTTAAGAGATATTGAACCTTATTACCATAAGACCCCTTGGTCAAAGGCCCTAGCAGGAAAAAGGGTTTTGGTGATCCATCCGTTCGCACGAAGTGTTGAAAGTCAATATTTGAAATTTGAAAATCTTTTTGAAAACAAAGAGGTACTGCCCAAGTTTGAGTTAAAAGTATTGCAATCAGTGCAATCGATTGCTGGACAGCCAACCGAATTTAGCAATTGGTTCGAAGCCCTCGATTTCATGAAAAAACAAATAGATGAAATTGAATTCGATATCGCTATAATAGGTTGCGGAGCCTACGGCCTATCCCTCGGGGCACATATAAAAAGAATTGGAAAACAGGCCGTGCATATGGGAGGAGCAACCCAAATTTTGTTCGGTATTAAAGGGAAAAGGTGGGATAATCACCCAAAAATATCCCAGTTATACAATGAATATTGGAGTAGACCGTTGGAAGAAGAGACCCCTAAAAATAAAAATAAGGTCGAAGACGGTTGTTATTGGTAATTCTTTACAAAACGCAGTGTTATGAAATCTTTACTAATAACCATAGTATTATTTATCCAACGAAAAATGGATAAGTTGTACAATGCGTTGGTTTTAAAATTTAAGGGAGTTTCATATAAAAGTTTTCCATCTATCAATGGAAGAATCTATGTGACCGGTCGTGGAAAAATTGCGCTTGGAAATGCTGTGGCAATTAACTCTTCAAGAAATTCAAATCCGATAGGGGGCGACATTAAAACTACCTTGGCTACGAAGGAAAATGCCCTATTGACAATTGGTGATAACACCGGTCTATCAAACGTAACGATTGTTTGTCATGACAGTGTTGAAATAGGAAACCATGTAAAACTCGGTGGCAGTGTAAAAATTTACGATACCGATTTTCATTCGCTGGACTATGAGTTAAGAAAAAATTCTAAAACGGATATTGCATTAACTGCAAGGGTTCAAATCGGAAACAATAGCTTTATCGGGGCTCATTCGATAATCTTAAAAGGAGTCTGTATAGGAGAATCATGTATTATTGGTGCGGGCTCGATAGTTACTAAGAATATTCCTGATTTTGAAATATGGGCGGGCAACCCGGCAAAATTCATACGGGCAATCAATCATTAATACCTACTACGTGCTAAAAGAATTTCTAAAACCAATTTATTTGTTCTTCATAAGGAAAAGGCTGGAGCGAACCAAAAAAATCAAATTTGGAAAAAAAGTTTTGTTCAATAGAGCCAGCGTTTTTGAGGGGCGTAACTATTTATCTACCAATGCGAAGCTCATAGATTCGCATATTGGTTTTGCTTCCTATATTGGGGCGAATTCTGATTTCAGGAATGCTCATATAGGGAAGTATACCTCTATTGGCCCAAATGTGCTTTGTATCCTTGGCAATCACCCCAGTAATACTTTTGTGTCGACACATCCTGCTTTTTTTTCCACTCGCAAGCAGGTTGGCTTTAGCTATACCGAGAAACCGCTGTTCGAAGAATTTGCGAAACCGCTGAAGGAAAACACCAATTATTCCATCGTGGTTGGAAACGATGTTTGGATTGGAGCAAATACCAGTATCATAGATGGCGTTACCATTGGTGACGGTGCCATCATAGCAGCAAATTCCCTTATAAATAAAGATATCCCCCCCTTTACCATCTACGGCGGTGTGCCTGCGAAATTAATTAAAGAACGCTTTCAAGAGGATGAAAAAAAGTTCTTAATCGATTTTAAGTGGTGGGAAAAAGGTGATGAATGGATTGCGGCCAATGCTCAAAGCTTTACAGATATCATGAACTTCCATAAAAAATTCAAAAAAAATGGATAAGGGTACGCCAATAGTAGTCGTGGCTTTTGATAGGCCCAAATCGCTGAGACGTGTTTTAAAGTCCTTGTCCGAAGCAAGTTATGAACTTCAAGATATTGACTTGATTATTAGTATTGATCATGCACCTCATAATCAAGAAGTATTGGAAGTTGCCAATTCTTTCGATTGGAAATTTGGAGAAAAAATTGTGAAGTACGCCAAAACGAACCTAGGCTTGCGAAAACACATTATTAACTGTGCCTCCTTGGCCATAGAATATGGCAGTGTTATTATTCTTGAAGATGATTTGTACGTTTCACCCAATTTTTATTCGTACAGTACGCAAGCCCTTAGTTTCGCGGAGGAAAGACAAGAGATTGGTGGGGTTTCTCTCTACAACCATCGCACAAATGTACATAAGAGTAGAAATTTTGAGCCCACATATGATTCCTACGACAATTGGTATTTTCAGTTTGCCTCCTCTTGGGGACAGGCATGGACTAAAAATCAGGTTGCCGATTTCCTTGAATGGTATGAGCAAACACCTAATATTTCCAACACAAAATCAATTCCTAAAAACGTACGCGCCTGGTCTGATAAATCATGGTTGAAATACTTTATAGCTTTTTTAATAGAGAAGGATAAGTACTTCATTTACCCTAAAGTATCATTGACCACCAATTTTAGCGACAAAGGAACACATGTTGGAGTTGACAGTACTGCATTTCAGGTACCACTTTTAACCGTGAGCAAAAAAAAATATAAATTTAGTGAGCTTTCGGACTCAAAATGTGTTTATAATGCATTTTTCGAAAACCAACATCTTCATAACTATTTAAACATTGAAAAGGAAGATCTTTCCACAGATTTATACGGGTATCGGGATCAATATGACACCCGGTATGTGTTAACATCGTCGATATTGGATTATAAGATGATCAAACAATTTGGAAGAAGTCTAAAGCCGCACGAAAACAATATTATTTTCGATATTGAAGGAAATGATTTTTTTTTATATGACACATTGGAGAAAGTAATCAATCCCGCGGTCAAAAATCGTTTTAGAGAAATTACATACCAAATCAAACATTTGAACTTGTCCGATGCCAAGTATCTTTTTCAGAATTTACTACAACAACGGATTAAAGGAATTTTGTCAAAAATCTTTGGTTAGTTATTAAATAACGGTTTTCTCATTTATTCCGCCTATATCTGCGGCGGTTTGACTAAAAGAACTATGATGTGAACCGCAGATATGATTTGTTTTTGACAAACAATACAAATCTACTACAGCCTCCTTAATGGCTTGAGCATCATTTCTACTATAACTGGTCAAATCTTGGGTGATTATTTTGCTGCCATAGGAATCGATAAGCTCTTCCTTGGTCTTTACATCGTCGGTAGAAAGGAAAAAGTTTGTTTCAGAATTTTTCTGGAGTCCTTCGTCGATTACGGCAATAAACTTTTCAGTAGTACTAGCACTCTTGGCTACCGTATGATCGGTTTTTCGAATATGCAGTCCCAAAGTATGAAGGTCATACTTTTTAGTGATTTCAGCTATTTTAGAAGCCAAACCCTTTAACGGTATAAAAGCCGCGTACGAGTTTTCCAACGGATACATTCTAAAACAACAGGCTATATAAACATCATCTTTACCAGCAAACTGTTCTTGAAACAAACTTCGTGCTTTGGGAACAAAAACTGCATCCATTTCACTAGTGGTCAAATTTAGGTGACCACTCGAATTATAAATATCGCCTAATTCCTCATTCGTAATAATGCGGTTAAAAGAAATCGCATTAATTTTTGCCGCAACGCCCTTTTGTTCCTTGTTAAGTTCTTTTTTTATGGCGATCGCTTTTAGCTTCGCTTTTAAATAACCGTCTTTTTTCTCCGTATTTATTTTAAAAGTTTTGTCCTCTCTTTTTCCCAATTTGACTAGATTTGTCTCAGGAAAACCTCGGGGACAATCGAGTATCGTCAGGTTAAAACCCGATATAACCGGAGTTTCAAATAATTCGAAAAAAGAACAATTCAAAGTTTCATCCAAAGTCCAAATGATGGTTAAATCTTTTTTAAGTTCTTTGCAAATGCTGAAAAAGGAGTCAACGGTTCGCATTCTATTACATAAACCTCCAACAGGCCTTAAATAAATCATACTTTAAAACAGTTTAAATATTAAGAGAGTGCAAATCTAAACGAAATAATTACTTGCTACCTTAAATAAAATAGGACTTCTATTCGTTTAACTTTGAATAACGAAAGTAAACCTATTTTTATTACAACTTAAACAATGAATAGTATTCTTACCTCAATTAAAAAAATCGGCACCTTTCCATGCCTTATTATTTTGGGGTTTTTCCTAGATCCTTTCAATGTGGGGCACCTTTTTGGATATATTCTGCTTGGCTTTTTTGTGATTTATAAAGAGCTCCTAAAGTCTTTACTTGATTTTGATGTCTTTTTATTATTCCTTTTTTCCCTGGTGTACGCACTATTCTATAGTTTCAATCCAGAAAAGGGAACGCAGTATATTTTAATTTACTTGATTTTCCCGGCTTCCTTTTACCTCTTTGGAAAGTATATTACCAAATCTGTATCTAATTACAAAGAGTTGTTTTATGTTTTGGTAGTGCTTGGGGTCGTCTTTTCCTTATTGGGGCTTTTGTCAACTGGCTATGACATTCTAACCAACGGTTTTGTCCAAACGAAACGAAACGTTAGTAAAATATGGGGAGGAAATCGCATCAATGCAACCGGAATGGCGGCATATCTCTTTGCAAATATGTGCATCCCGGCAATTATCATGTTTGGTTTCAATAGAAGAAAACTTTGGTTCAATGCCTTGATCGGGGTTATTTATATCCTCACCTTCATTTGTGTCTTAAGACTAGGAAGCCGTACCCAATTGGGTATTTCTTTGATTACCCTGATTATTTCGCTGGTTTATAAAATGTCATCAATGTCGGCAGTCAAAAACATTGCGCTCATAGGCGTGCTTTTTATTGGTGTCAACCTTGGCTTTAGTTATATTAGTTTGGATAAAGATTCTGATTTATTGGCATCTTATGCAACCCGTATGGATAGTAAGAAATACGGCGCTGCAACAGCGGGAGGTAGAACTGAGCGATGGGAAAAATCTATCATAAATCTGGTAGAG
Source organism: uncultured Flavobacteriaceae bacterium (assembly GCA_938020445.1). Classification (GTDB taxonomy): domain Bacteria; phylum Bacteroidota; class Bacteroidia; order Flavobacteriales; family Flavobacteriaceae; genus Pelagihabitans. The sequence goes on from CALIIC010000080.1 coordinate 60,542, forward strand.
GAGCCACTTGGGTGGCCAGTAGAGCAGTTTGGCTTTTCGCACAATATGTGGCTAGATGCTGCTAGAATAGGAGGTACTATAGGCTTTATTCTACTTCTCTTGTTTAGTATTAAATCCGTTTTAAAAACAAAAAAAATACTAATGTATAAATTCGTTGATCGAGAGTTCAAAAATGTTGCATTATTATATTCCATAGCATTTCTGTTACAGTTTTTTGTAGAGCCGACATTAGATGGTTCTTTTAACCTTTTTGTTTTTTTCTGCCTTTTTCAAGGCGTATTGAACATGGGTGTAGCATACGCAGATAAAGGGCATTCCTTACAATAATTTTCTGTGATAATCGATTAGTATTTAAACGTAGTACCATCTTGAAAAACATCGCCATCTTACTAACGTGCTTTAATAGAAAGGATAAAACCATTGCTGCTTTACAGCATTTATTCGAAGCACATTCAACCACACATCCTGAACTTGAATTAGACGTGTATCTTACCGACGATGGCTCTACCGATGGTACATCGGAAGCAGTGAAACAGCGTTTCCCCGATGTAACCATCTTACAGGGCGATGGAAACCTATTTTGGGCCGGAGGCATGCGCAATTCTTGGAATGAGGCACTCAAGAAATCTTATGATGGTTTTTTATTGTTAAACGATGATACCAATGTGTATGAAAATGTGTTCGAACAATTAATGAGCACACATCAGGAGTGTACTCGTACCCAAGGTTCGGGAGGTATTTATATTGGTTCAACAAAAGATGCCGATTCAGGAAACTTCACCTACGGGGGTGCTTCTTTCAGAAATCGTTTCTTGTTTAAGTATGAATTTTTGCAGCCAAATGGCGCTGTTCAATCCTGTGAATTGGGTAATGCGAATATTATGTTGGTGTCCAACGATGCGGTTGACAGAGTGGGTATACTTTCCGAGGGGTATCGGCATGGGGTAGCGGACTACGATTATACACTAAAGGCTTTAAATAAAAAAATTCCTTTGTTAATACCGCCGGCATTCTGCGGAACATGTTCTCATGACCATAGCGACATCTATGAGACGTTCGCCAAAAAACCAATTAAAGAACGCTATCGCCTTTTAAAGCATCCGTTAGGGCTCGATTTTAATTCGAACCTACTGTTAATGCGACGGCACTTTCCACTGCGTGTTCCTTTCGTAGTTGCCGCGGCACTTTTAAAGGTCATTTTCCCCCGAGTATATGTAAAAGGAAGAGGTAAATAGATGATAAATAGCCCTTAAATTGGGATTATCAAAAAAAAATGAACATGAAATATTCGATATGAAAAAATACATAGCCACCTGGGTTTACTTAGATTCACCTGAAGAAAAAAGCAAGTATCCGAACACCGGCGGGGATTCTACTTCGCCTGCGTTTCAAGCCGTTTATTGGCGCTGTATTGTTTTGTTTTATGAGACTTCTCTTCGCTTTCATAAAGATGTTCATCATATTTTCTTTACTAACACAGACACTTTGCCTACCGTAGATGGGCTTGATATTGCTGATTTTTTCAAAAAAAACAACGTAGAAGTAGTCCCTCTGAAAAACCGCTATCCCCTACCCCAAAACTATTTTGGAAGCTTTAGAAATCAGTTTTTCGAATTTTCAATTATCGAATACATAGCGAAAATAATGGAGGATAGCGATATGCTGATTTTACTTGACTCGGACTGTGTATTTTCAAAGTCTTTTCAGCCTGGTTTCGACGCACTCTCCTCGCATGAAGCCACCGCGATGACCTATGTTGTTGATTACGATGAAAAGTATGAAATACATGGACTTACAGGAGAAGACATGCGGCAACTTTCAGCAGAATTGGGGCTTCAGTTAGATACACTTCCGCATTACTCTGGTGGGGAATTGCTTTTTGCAAAAGGTAGTTTTTTCAAATATGTTGCCGAAGATTTTGCCTCCCTTTACGATGACCTTATGATTCGGCATAAAGAAAACAGGTTGAAGTTTAATGAAGAGGCGCATGTACTCAGTTATTATTACTACCGGTTAAATTCAGTAATCGGTGGAATGGATAGCTACATAAAAAGAATGTGGACCAACCGGAATTATTTTAGAAATGTAGATAAGGATGACCATCTGCGAACCATATGGCATTTACCTAATGAGAAAAGGCTTGGCATTCAAAATCTATTCGAACGTATTAAAAACGGTCAAAGTCTAAAATCAATGCCACAGGAAGAATACACAGCGCTTCTAAAAGAAAGTTTACTTTTGGCTTCCAATCATAAGCTAGACTACTATAAAGTTTTTAAAAACAGTGTAAACAAATTATTACGCACACTTAAGATCATTGGTAAATGAAACCAATAATTTATCACTTTACCAATATCGCACCGCTGTATCGAAAAAAGCTATGGGAAACCTTGTTGCAAAGCAATGCTTTTGATTTTATCAATTTTTTTGGCAACAACAATAGCGCTGGTATAAAGACCATCGATTTTGATCAGAAAATTTTCAAAGAGCAAAGTTCCAAATTGCGTCCGCTTAAAAACAGATGGGTAAAGGGAAAGTACTTAATTTGGCAAAGCGGCATTCTTGGCAGAGTATTGTTCGACAAGGTAGATATGGTCATTATTCTAGGTGAATTTATTGTAATCTCTAACTGGTTGGTGGCTCTGATTTGTAGAACAAGAGGGATTAAACTTGTTTTTAGAGGCCATGGTATGTACGGGAATGAAGGACCCTTAAAACTCTTTTTCAGAAAAACATATTACCGTTTGGCAAATGCACACTTACTCTATGAAAGGCGTTCAAAAAAAATAATGATTGGGCAGGGTTTTAAGGAAGAGAACCTACATGTTTATTTTAATAGTTTGGATTATGATACGCACAAAGCATTGCGTATCGTTAACCAAAATCTTGATAAGAGGAGCGTTTTTTCATTTTTTTCAGAACCCAAGTTGCTCACTTTTATCTTTGTCGGTAGGCTGACGAAGGTAAAAAAAATAGATATGTTGATCAAAGCCATTTCCCGTCTAAAAGAAAGGGGGCATAAAGTGAATCTGCTACTAATTGGGGATGGTACTGAAAAAGAAATACTGGAGAACTTAGCTTCAACAACCTTGACCGAAAGGTCCTATCACTTTTTTGGTGCCTGCTACGACGAAAATGAACTTGGAAAGTATCTAGCTACATCCGATTTGTGTGTTTCCCCAGGAAATGTAGGACTTACAGCAATTCACAGTCTTAGCTCAGGGACTCCCGTATGTACCCACAGCAGTTTTGAAAATCAAATGCCTGAAGTAGAAGCCCTGGAAGAGGGAAAATCCGGTGTCTTTTTCAAAGAGAACAATCTCGACGATATGGTAGATCAACTCGATCAATGGATAAGTTCAGGTACTAAAAACAAAGAAGAAATTCGCAATGCATGTTTCCAAGTAATCGATGATTATTACAACCCTTATTATCAAGAAAAAGTAATTGCCAACCTTGTTAACAATGGTAAAGCCATGATTTAGCGCATATGGGTACTTTGTTACAAATTAATGTGGAAGTCAACTTTGGCTCCACAGGAAGAATTGCCGAGGACATCGGAAAATTAGCCATTGAAAACGGATGGAAAAGCTATATCGCATACGGTCGTAAAAAAAGGGATAGCGCCTCTACCCTAGTTGCTATTGGCGATAAATGGGATAATCTATTTCACCTGATGCAAACGCGCTTGTTCGATAGACATGGCCTTGCCTCAAAACGGGTTACCCGTAGGTTTATCAAACAAATTGAACAAATAGCGCCCACTTTGATACATCTACACAATATTCATGGGTACTATATCAATTATGAACTCCTGTTCGATTATCTAAATCACAAGGGAATTCCCGTAGTATGGACCTTTCATGATTGTTGGCCCATGACCGGTCATTGTAC
>CALIIC010000081.1 GCA_938020445.1 uncultured Flavobacteriaceae bacterium
AAACACTAGTTTGCTCCCAAGCCGTTCATAGTTAAAGCGTTGGTTATAATTAAAGGTGAAATGAATAAATTAGATTACAGTATATCATTGAGAGAAAAAGGTCTTTCATCTGAGGAAATGAAAAAGAAAATGAAAGAGAAGGGATTTGAGGATTCTCATATAGCGTATTATTTAAAAAAATCGGATGAAATTTTTCTAAATCAGCACATTGGCTACAAAAGATCTAAATCCAAGGGAAAATATAAGAATGCAATCAAAATGACAGCCCTAGTACTTAGTCTTATGCTATTGATTAGTGTCGTTTTTGGATATACATCGATGGGTTTGTTAGGACTATTCCTTGTTTGGACCATAGTTGGGTATAGCGCCTACAGAAAATGATGCCCGGGACTAATTTAGAAACCCTAGTAACAAACGTAAAAATTACTTACCTCCGCGCTTTTCATACGGCACTTGTTTAATAACTCGTAAAGTGTACCAAACAAATGAAAGATTTTGAAATAGATAGTTACTTAGCCAGAATACAGCTAAACGATTGCAACAACGGTCTGGAAGATTTGATAACCTTGCAGCAATATCATATGCAACACATTCCTTTTGAGAATTTAGATGTGGTTGCGGGCAGAGCCATTGATTTGGACTACGAACATCTTTTTAATAAAATTATTTCGTCAAAACGGGGTGGGTATTGTTTTGAACTCAATTTGTTGTATTCCAAATTATTAAAGGCCTTGGGCTTTAGCCCCATACCGATTTTGGGAAGGGTGTGGTTACGAGATCCAGAAAAAACACCCCCACGAAATCATTTGGCACATTTGGTAACACTAGAAAATGAACTATTCATAACCGATGTTGGTTTTGGGGGTGTCACCACCAGAGTCCCATTACCTATTAACAGCACATCCGATGTGAACGACCGGGATGGTTTTGTAAGAATAGTACCTTTTGAAAATCATCAATATATGCTGCAGCGAAAAATTGGGCATACATGGGTAAACCAATACAGCTTTGAGAATGTAAAAATTAGTGAAGAAGATATACAGATAGCCAACTATTATATGTCGACAAATCCGAAATCACATTTCTACCACAATAATTTCATTGGAAAATTTACCAAAAATGGTCGAATAGGTCTTTTTAATACCCAAATGTCCACAAGACAAGGCCTTGACATCGTGGAAAAAAAAGAAATACCCTATGGCGAAGAATGGATCGAAACATTGAAAAATGATTTTAATCTAATGGCAAATTTTTCTGAAAAAGAACTTGAACGCTTATTTGGAAAGAAGTGAACACGAACCAAATCATCGCTTTTGGGTTTCTTTGGAACTAGCAGCCCCGCACTACTAAAAATCAGGATAATAGCTTCATCTTACATGAAGTTTATTCGAAAGATGAGCAGATTTTCATGAACCTACCGTTCTAATAATCAATGATAAGCCATGTAATTTACCGAAAAGAGACTATCGGATTGAAACCTAAAAAGTAGTATCTTACTTCCACCAAAAAAAAAATCCTTCATAGGGGAAGTTTTCATTGGTATTTCATCAAACCATCAAAAAACAACCGACATGATCAAAAAAATCGCCCTATTTATTTTACTCCTTCCCTTGGCAAACTTTGGCCAAGACTGCGACTGTACATCGAATTTCAACTGGGTTAAGACCACTTTTGAAGAAAATGATGCAGGTTTCGCTTATGCCGTAGAGAACAAAGGAAAATCTGCATATGAAAGCCACAATGAACTATTTCTGAAACGGGCCAAAGAGCATACCGACCCACTTGAATGCAATGGTATGCTCTATGAATGGCTTACTTTTTTCCGTTCGGGGCATATTGCCATTAGAGGCCTTGAAAACCAAACGAGCAGTAATTCAGGCGATAAGGTCGCCCCAAGTGATGATATGATACGTGCGCAATACAAAGACAGCGAACGCCTTACTGTAGACCTTGAAGAATTCAAACAATACCTTGCAACTAAAAAAGAAAAAGACTATGAGGGCATATGGGTATCAGAGCCCTATACCATCGGCATCAAAAAAGACGGTGATTCTTATAAAGGTTTTATCATCGCTGCCGACGGGGTGTATTGGACCCCTGGCCAGATCAAACTCAAAATCAAGGATGATGGCAGCGCTACCTTTTATATGCGAGACCATTCCGCTCAAAATTTTGATCGAGCCGAATTTATCGGAAAGAACTACCTGCAGTTGGGCTTTGTGACTTTAAAGAGAGTCGATTCTAAAACGAAAGACACCCCCGAAGTAGAACGGTATTTTAAGGCGATTTCCGCTGAGAATCCGTATTTCGAAAAAATAGATGCCCAAACAACCCTGCTGCGTATCCCAAGATTTTGGGGCTCGGAAAGGAAAAAAATAGACAGTGTCATCAATGCCAACAGGGACCAAATTCTGGCCACGCCAAATCTGATCATCGACCTTAGAAACAATGGTGGCGGAAGTGATAGCAGTTTTCAGCAGCTCTTACCTATTTTATATACGAACCCTATTCGCACTGTTGGGGTAGAACTGCTTTCTACTCCTCTAAACAACCAACGAATGCTCGATTTTATCAATAAGGAAGAATATGGTTTTGATGAAGATGGGAAAAAGTGGGCCCAAGAGTCCTATGACAAACTTTCCAAACAGTTGGGGAAATTTGTAGATCTTGATTCAACGATGGTTTCTATCGACACCTATGATACGATTCACCCGCTTCCCAAAAACATTGGTATCATCATCAATGAAAATAACGGGAGTACCACCGAGCAGTTTCTGTTGGCCGCGAAACAAAGTAAAAAGGTAAAATTATTCGGTACTACGACCACTGGGGTATTGGATATTTCGAATATGTATTTTGTGAAATCGCCCTGTGAAGAATTTGAACTGGGATACAGTTTGTCTAAAAGTATGCGCATTCCCGAAATGACTATTGATGACAAAGGTATTCAGCCCGATTACTATATTGCAAAAGACATTCCAAAGTACCAGTGGATTGATTTTGTTACCAACATACTTAAAGAATAAAACCCGTTTGAATACGCTTTAAATGAGTCAAGAAATCGAAATACCCTTAAGCAAAAACAAACTGTTTCTTGGGATTGCGGCTTCCCTCCTATTTGTAGTGCTAGGGGTTGGTTCCTAGTGGACACCCAATACTTTCAAAATCATCCGATGCGATTTTTCGCAATCCTTTGGTACCTCAAATCGTAGGGGTCGTTTCTATTCTATTCTTTGGTATCACAGGAATCTACGGAATTAAAAAGGTGTTGGATAAAAAAATGGGGGTTGTCATTGATCAATATGGGATTACGGACCATTCAAGCGGTACCAGTGTAGGCCTGATCGAATGGGCAGATATTACTTCAATAGATGTACATACCATCATGTCTACCAAGTTTCTATTGCTGCATGTCAAAGATTCCGAGAAATATATCGAAAAAGCAAGGAATAAGATACAGGCCAGCCTGATGCGCACAAATATGAAAACGTATCGCACGCCGCTTTCAGTCAACTCAAATACCCTAAAGTGTAATTTTGAAACCCTAGAAAATGAGGTGAGAAGTGCATTTGAAAAACACAAAAACATTTCGTAAAGAGCTACCCCTATTTTCTTCGTCCCAGTTTTAAGCTACTGGCACCAAGCCTACCCGTATTCTTCAAAACCCTATTTTTTTACTTTTTTTTCTTCCTAGATGCAACTATCCTAAATTCGCATTGTCTTTAGAAGAGCAATTAAGTAGTTGACAAGGTTTTAACCAAGCAGAATTTATTGGAAACCAATATTCGTTTTACGCACCAAGCACTTGTAGAAAAATGCAAGACCGGCCATCGCAGCTCACAATATGAGTTGTATACGCTCTATGTGGATGCCATGTACAATATTGGTATGCGCATGCTCGGAAACAAAGAAGACGCGGAAGATGTTGTTCAGGAAAGTTTTGTAGATGCTTTTAAAAACCTGGCCAGTTTTAAGTATGACAGCACGTTCGGGGCATGGCTCAAACGCATCGTCATCAACAAAAGCATCAACTATTTAAAGGCAAAACGAATTCCGATCGTACCAATGGACACCCATGAATTTCATTTGGCAGCAGAGGAAGTAGATGAAATGGAAGCCGTCGATATCAAGAAAGTGAAAGTGGGTATCGAACAACTTCCTTTGGGATACAAACAAATCATCAACCTGTATCTGGTTGAGGGATACGATCATATCGAAATCGGAACGGTATTGGGTATTAGTACCTCTACTTCCAAATCGCAGTATCATCGTGCAAAGAAAAAATTAGTTGAAATTATAAAGACGTTATAATGGACAATTTTGAAAAACACATTCGAGCACATCAAAACGAATTTGATGAACACACGGCCGATAAGGCCGGGCTCTGGGCAAAAATCGAAGCCGAACTTGCCCCACCGAAGGTAATACCCCTTTGGAAATCTGGTGGTTTTAAGATTGCGGCCAGTATGCTCTTATTGGTAGGGCTGGGTATTATTATAGGCTTTTTCGCCTTGAATGTCTCTTCCGAACCAACGCAACTAGTTGATCAAGAGCTCGTAGATATCGATATGCACTATAAAAGTTTGGTGTCACACCAGGTAAGGCTTGTACAAAATCACCCAAACCTTTCAGAAGAAGACAAGGCCGAATTTCTTGGATTTATAGACGAATTGGATCAAGAATATGAATTGCTGCGATTGGAAATGAACAAAAACTTAGACAATGAAATGGTCTTGGAGGCAATCGTAAAGAATTACAAAAAACGAATAGAACTAATTGAGAATTTGTTGAATCAAATCAACAAATCCAAAACAATAGATGAAGATTATGGATACACTTTGTAAAAAGCTGCTGCTGCTCATATGTGCAGTAGTGTTGGGGAGTAGCCTGAACGCGCAGGAAAACGTATCGAAAACGATTACCAAAGAGTTTGACCTAACCAATAAAGGGGAACTGCATCTGGTAAACAAATACGGAAACATTGCCATAAATGGGTGGAGCAAAAATAGCTTATCGGTTTCGGTGAAGGTGACGGTTACCCATAAGAAAAAAGAATATGCCGAGAATCTCCTTAGCAGAATCGATGCTGTAGACAATGAGTTAAACGATTTGATTTCTATCACCTCGGTAATTTCCGATAAGAGTACCGGCTTTTTTGCAAAGTACTTTAGCAAGGTGAACCCCTTCGATTTTGACCGTAGTAATGTACAAATCGATTATACTATTTACTTGCCCCGAAATGCAGAAATAGACATTACCAATGTGTTCGGTGACCTGGTCATTGAAGATTGGACCGGAAAGTTAAAAGGTGAAATTCAGCATGGTGATGTGTGGATCAACGAAGATTTGAATACGACCGATCTTGACTTGAAATATGGAAAATTAAGGGCCAAATCAATTAATTACGGTACCATTCGTCTTAAAAATGGAAGCCTTGATATGAACAGTGCAAAAGACCTACGTATCAATAGTTCAGGGTCTAATATCGCCATTGACAAGGTAGCATCGCTAGAAGTGTATTCGAGTAAAGACGTCATTCAAATAGAAGCATTGGGATCTGTTTACGGGGAATTGAAGTTTTCCGAAATGCAATTACAGGAAGTAAACGGAGCGATTAAAATGACGATGCGGATTGCCGATTTTAAGGTAGCGCACCTTACGAATATAGCCCCTGTGATTGATTTAAAACAAGAGTCTTCGGAAATTAGCCTCAATATAGCTGATTTAGATTTCAACTTTAAGGCTACGCTTGAACAGGGTTTATTACGTATCCCTAAATCGTTTAAGAACGTGAACACTAAAATGATCGATAAAGGAAAACGGATTCGTGAGATTAGTGCAACCTATGGTAGCAAAGGCTCCGGAAGCATTGTGATCACAGGAAAAAAAGGAGTGGTGTTGTTAAAAGAATTGAAATGAAAAGCGCAAACATGTAGGTTTTAGATTGAAGGTCAAATAAATTTGGTCCTTATTTGTTAAAATCAAAGCAAGGGTGCAACCTTCTCTCTTTTCGATTGTCTATTAGAGTAATCAATTAAAAAAGTAAAAATGAAATATCAATCACTAGTAATGGGTTTGTTGTTAGGCATCTCATTGCAGCAAAGCTACGCACAAGATGCGACAGCCGACGAACAGGAGGATTATGTGGAGTTCAATGACCGGAAAAACATAGTACATGGTGTTTACCTTGGAATCACTACTGCCTATGGAGAAATTGACGGACAAGACACCTACCAGGGTGGAATAAAACTGGCGTATGTAGCCAACCAGCAATTTGAAGTAGGGTTCGTGGGGAACGTTTTCTATTCCGACCAGGATCGTTTCAACCCAAGTCTTTCTCGTGACGAAGACCTTGTAGGGGCGTATATGGGCCTGCACCTAGAACCCATTTTGTTCAGTAAACGAAAAGTGAACCTTTCCTTTCCTATTTTGATCGCTGCCGGTGGTATCGGAGCGATTGGTGATGATTTCAATGACGATGATTTTGAGGAAGAATTTGATGAAGACGATGTGGATGCCATATTCGTCTTGGAACCAGGGGTTAGCGCTCTTTTTAACATCTCAAGATACCTGCAACTGGAAGCTGGCATAAAATATCGTTTTTCGAGCAGCTTTGATATTGCTACGACCCCAGTTGATCGAATCAATGGTTTTTCGGCCGGAATCGGTGTCAAAGTCGGGGTTTTTAACCTTGGTAGAAATCGGTACAAAAAGAACGTACAATAAGTGTGCGAGCCCTGGATTTTCATATGACCCATTTTTACCCCATAATAAAGATTAAAAATACTCCGAGGCTTGTAAACCTTCATTTAGCTATTTCGGCGAGCAAAGGCCTCGAAACGATATGTTATTTTCTTTTCGAATGCCTTGCGGGCTTCTCCACGCCTTCACGTAGCTGTTTCGGCGGACGAAGGCCCCAAGATAATTTACTTAAAAAGACAACATGAAAAATAGAGAGAATTATTTCAGTGCTATGGGCCATACTGCCCTACGTACTCGGCATGTATTTATTGAAAACGATCAGGTTTTTTTAAAAAAATCACAGAACAGCAATGAAGAATTCTTTTTGGAACAAGAAGAATGGTGCCCAATCAATTTTCAATGGATACCTATCTTTCAATTAAACGACCAAATATTACCCTAAATACGCTTCTTGTAGTGCTCGCTCCTAACACTAAAACACATCAAAATGAAAACGATTAGAACATTCATATTCGTGCTATTGATCAGCGGCCTGCTCAGTTCTTGTTACAAAGATACCGTGCGCGTTTCTGGAGAGGTAGTAACAGAAGAGTTAAACCTTACTGGTTATTCCGAGCTGAAGGTCTCAGATGCCTTCAACGTATTTGTCACCTTTTCGGATACCGAGGAAAAAATAGCGATTGAAGCCAATGACGACATTCAAGAATTCATCATTGTCGAAAAAAAGAACGAAAAATTAATCATACGACTTAAGAACTATACCAATATTAAAGGGAATGCCACCTTAAACGTATTCATTACCTCTAAGAGTTTAACCGCTTTCGATATTTCCGGGGCGGCAGAGGTTACTCTTGAAAACGAACTATCGATGCGGCATGTTGCCATTGAGCTTTCCGGTTCCTCGAACTTTAAAGGGGAATTGTTGGTAAACCAACTTGAATTAAGATCTACCGGAGCGTCAAATGCTGACCTATATGGTACGGCGGATCGCGCAAATGTAAGACTTTCCGGAAGCAGTGAATTACGTGATTTTGATTTGGAAATTAAAACCCTCGACATCAATATGTCCGGAGCAAGCGATGCGTATCTCTCTATCGCAGAAACAATCGATGTTATCGCGGCAGGGGCAAGCAATTTAACCTATAAGGGAAATGCCACAATTGGCACAAAGCGATTGAGCGGTTCTTCACAACTCATAAGAAAAGAGTGATCTTAATAAACAAAGCCCTTTCTTTAGGTAGTAGGGCTTTGTTTATGTGTATATATTTTAAAGCAACTCCTAGTGCCTGCTTTTGAGTACTCTTTCAATATCCTTTAATTGAAAACCCTTTGCCTGAAGCAAAATAAGGTAGTGAAATAGCAGGTCGGCACTTTCATCTAAAAAAAGTTCATCATTTGAATCTTTCGCCTCAATCACCACTTCAACAGCTTCTTCCCCAACTTTCTGAGCGATTTTGTTGATGCCCTTTTCAAAAAGGGAAGCTACGTAGGAGGAACTGCCATCTGCTGCGGCCCGACGTTGGGCAATGGTGTTTTCCAACTTAGAGAGAAATCCAAAAGAAGCTTCATTGGTCTGGCCCCAACAGGTATCCGTTCCCGTATGACATGTAGGGCCTTCAGGACGCACCATGGCCAGAAGGGTGTCTTGATCACAGTCATTTTGAATGGATTCTAAGTGCAGAAAATTACCGCTTTCCTCCCCTTTGGTCCATAAACGTTGTTTCGTACGACTGTAAAAAGTGACTTTTTTGGTTTCCTGGGTTTTTGTAAATGCCTCTTGATTCATATACCCCAACATCAGCACATTTTTGGTAACTGCATCTTGTACGATTACCGGGACCAATCCGTCTTTATTTTTCGTGAAATCTATTTCCATGATACTATTTGTTCTAAGTGAACTCAGTTATTATTTTAATTCAACCGTAAAAAATACATCGGAAACCCCAATGATTCCTCTTTACCATATACGCGAAAGCCAAACTTCTGATACAGCTTTAAATTATAGTCAGATACCGTATCAATTATCACAGGCAACTTATTGTCCGAAAAATCATCAAATACCTGCATGATCAAACGAGGAGCGGTAACACCCCCTTTGTACTCGCTCTTTACACCAAAAATCAAAGGGCGAATGTGGTGTTCGGTCGGGTGATTGCCTTTTACCAGTTTTTGCCGTCTCAACACCTTGAAAATACGTTCTATACCGATGCATTGAAAGGCCAACCCTATCGTTGATTTTAACATACGTGCGGTCATTCGTTCTTTATGCGGGTAATTGATCAACAAACAGCACGCACGATTATCGGATAGGAATACTTCTCCCGAACTCATCGCTTTTTCAAACAAATACCCCATTAATACGTGCATCCTGGCCAAACGTTTTCCGTCTTGCTTTACCACGAAATTTATTGAGTTATCCTCATTATTAGGAGCGAACGCGGTAACTAAGATACTTACCACCAATGCTTTATCTTCCCGAACTGCCCTTATCAATTTTTTATCTATTAAATTCGAACGGCAATCCCGTTTCTTTTTAAATCTTGTTTTAACTCGCCAATACCAATTTCCTTAAAATGAAAAACGCTCGCCGCAAGCGCCGCATCCGCTTTCCCCTGCGTAAAGGTATCGCAAAAATGTTGCATATTTCCAGCACCACCGGAAGCAATGATCGGAATGTTTAATTCGGTCGAAAGCTGGGCCAATGCTTCATTCGCAAAGCCATCCTTAGTACCATCATTATCCATTGAAGTGAATAATATTTCACCGGCCCCTCGTTGTTCAACTTCCTTTGCCCATTCGAACAAATCTAATTCAGTGGGTACTTTTCCTCCAACCAAATGTACCACCCATTTTTCCCCTACCCGTTTTGCGTCAATTGCTACCACAATACACTGGGAACCGAATTTGGCAACTAGGTCATTGATCAATTGCGGGTTTTTTACTGCCGAAGAATTAATAGATACCTTGTCGGCCCCATTTTGCAATAGGATATCGACATCCTCAACAGAGGAAATACCTCCGCCAACAGTGAAAGGGATATTCACTTTTTCAGCGACACGGTATACCAGGTCTGCCAAGGTTTTACGCTTTTGTTCCGTTGCGGAAATATCCAGGAACACCAATTCATCGGCTCCTTCCCTACTATAAATTTCCGCAAGTTCCACGGGGTCTCCGGCATCCCTTAAATCTACAAAGTTCACCCCTTTTACAGTACGCCCATCTTTGATATCCAAACAGGGAATAATTCTTTTTGCAAGCATTTTTTTTTAATTATAATTCAAAGGAATTCAGTTAAAAATTGGTTTCATAAAAGAGCGTTCATAACTTACAATGCACCTGGTTTTTAGCGCGTATTCATAGGCGTCCTTACATTCATCGTCCGTTGCACTCGCTTTACGGTAGTCTTCATAGGCTGCCAAGGAATCAAAACTAAAAAGTGCGGTAGCAATATTATTGGCTCCTTCATGCGGTAGAAAATAGCCGTGATGCGTTCCACCGAACTTGTTGACCAATGGGATCCATAACTTTGCATATTGTTCAAATTCTACCAATTTATACGGATCAATTGTATATGTAAGATAGCATGTAATCATTTAGTCCAGTTTATTTTTTACCCGAAGGTCTACACCCTCATAAAACCCCAGGTCTTTATTTTTAAGCTGTTTTACCCAAAATGCGATTTGCCCTGTATGGTACGAATAATGCTCCACCACATGCATAACGATTCCGATACCTGAGAATTGATACCCTTGTACTTCCCGTTTTTTAAGCAATTGTGCGGTACTTGCTCCTTTCATCACTTGCTGTGCCCTACCGACCGTTTCTGAAAGCTTAAACAGAAGTGCGGCCTTGTCATATCCTGACTTTAGCGAGAACTCCTTATCGCGTTCGCGAATATCAGCTGTTTCTCCCAAAGATGAAATAGCATATTGGGTAATGTTACCACATAAGTGAATTATTAAATTCGCAATACTGTTCAAAGAGTCGTTGGGGCGTTGCCATAGCTCTTCTTCGGATACATGCTCCAAACTTTTATAAATCATTCGGGTACTCTCATCCATTCGGTACCGTGCGTTCTCTACTATTTCCGAAATCAATTTTTCCGTTGTATTCATTTCCCCAGAATAAAGTCCTCCAATTGTTTTAATTGAATTCGGTTCTCATAGATAGCCTTCCCGATAATGGTTCCTTCACAACCGATTGCGGCTAGACGGGGCAATTCATCAAAACTAGAAATTCCCCCACTGGCAATAAGTTTTACACCCGGTACCAAGACATCTATTACACCACTTGGGCCGCCGGTAGTCTTGTTCACCGCTGTTTCCTTTATAATCTTCCTATACAGGTCAAAAGATGGGCCCTGTAGCATACCATCCTTACTTATATCGGTGCAGATGATATACTCGACTCCCTTCTTTTGATACTTTTGGATAAATGGCACCAAGGCCTCTTTAGATTCTTCTTGCCAACCGGAAACGGCAATTTTTTCATCTAATGCATCCGCACCTAAAATAATCTTACCAGCACCGTATTCATTGATCCAGGAAGTAAAAGTACGCTCATTCTTTACCGCAATACTCCCTCCCGTAATTTGATTTGCGCCACTTTCGAAAGCTATTCGCAAGTCATCATTGGTTTTAAGGCCTCCTCCAAAATCAATTTTCAAACTGGTTTTGGAAGCTATTTGCTCTAGTACTCGATGGTTTACAATGTGTTTTGATTTTGCCCCATCCAAATCTACCAGATGAAGGTAGTCGATACCATGCGCCTCAAACTCCTTGGCAACTTCCAACGGATGTTCGTTGTAAATCTTTTTTGTATCATAGTCACCTTTGGAAAGACGCACACATTTGCCATCTATGATATCTATTGCGGGTATTATTCTCATTTTAATTTTTAAAGTAAAATTACACGGTCATTTGCCATCCAGAGTTCCGATTCTCCAACTTTATTGAAACCGAATTTTTCATACATACCATGGGCATCTTTTGTTTTTAAAGAAATCGTCTTTAAGTTTTTGACCACCTCATGGTTCATAATATGGGATACCAATTTTTTTCCATATCCCTTAGCTTGGTACGGTTCAAAAATAATCACGTCCATTAAGTTTCCAAAGACTACCCCGTCGGTAACCATGCGCGCAAACCCAATTTGCCCGTTGGTATCGGAATACAACCCAAAACACAACGAATTGGCTATACATGTTTCAACCTGTTCTAGGGTCCGCTCTCGGCCCCAATACGAAACCGTACTGATATAATCATGTATTTTATCAACCGATAACAAGGCCTTGTCCGTCGAAATATAATAGTCGTCTCTCATTACAGTGCTAAAAAATTAGTGAGGATTTTCTCGCCTATGGAACTACTCTTTTCGGGATGGAACTGGGTGCCATAAAAATTGTCTTTCCCCAAAGCGGCACTATAGGAAATCCCATATTCACAACTTGCAATTGTCGCCTCGGATAAAGGTGAAAAATAACTATGAACCAGATAAATATAGGCGTTGTTCTGCACCCCATTAAACAGGTCTGTTTTCAAATTTGAAATTTGGTTCCAGCCAATCTGTGGTACTTTCAATGCATTTGAAAAACGCTTCACATCCACATCAAAAATACCGAGACCTTTCGTGCTGCCTTCTTCCGAGGAATTACACATCAATTGCATTCCCAGACAGATACCCAATACCGGTTGTTTTAAAGTAGGAATCAAGCTGTCTAAACCGCTTTCCCGCAATTTCTTCATGGCACTACTTGCTTCTCCGACTCCTGGAAAAATAACCTTGTCAGCCGCTTTTATCTCGCTAACACCGTTTGTCAATGTTGCAGTATACCCTAAGCGTTGAATCGCAAACTTGATACTTTGAATGTTCCCGGCCCCGTAATTTATGATTGCTATATTCATTTTTTAGTATTCAGTAGTCCGTAGTCAGTAGTCAGTCGTCAAAAAAAGGTCTTGACTTTGTACTAAATACTATATACTGGTTTCTTTAAAGCATTCCCTTCGTACTTGGTAACACCATTTTCTCAACATCACGCTTTACCGACATTTTGATGGATTTCGCAAAGGCCTTAAAAATGGCTTCGATTTTATGGTGTTCGTTCGTACCCGCTGCCTTGATATTTAAGTTTGCCTTCGCACCATCGGTAAATGATTTAAAGAAGTGGAAAAACATCTCGGTAGGCATCTCCCCAATTTTTTCTCGAGTAAATTCCGCATCCCAAACCAGCCAGTTACGACCTCCAAAATCTATGGCCACCTGTGCCAGACAATCATCCATAGGCAAACAAAAACCATAGCGTTCTATTCCCAGCTTATTCCCTAGCGCCTTATGAAACGTTTCTCCCAAGGCAATGGCCGTATCTTCAATGGTATGGTGTTCATCTACTTCCAAATCACCCACCACCTTGATTTCAAGGTCCATTTGACCATGTCGTGCCAGTTGGTCTAACATATGATCAAAAAATGCCAAACCTGTCCCAATTTTGCTTTTACCCGTTCCATCGAGGTTGAGCTTGATTTGAATGTCCGTTTCGTTCGTTTTGCGGTGCATTTCCGCGGTACGATCTTGCAATTTTAAAAAGGTGTAGATGCTTTCCCAATCATTATTTTCCAGGGCGATGACACTGTCCAATGCTGTTCTATCCACAGTAATTTCACCGGTACCCAAATTCGTATTGTCATTGATAAATATCCCCTTGGAACCAAGGTTTTTGGCCAACTCCATATCGGTCAAGCGATCCCCGATCACAAAAGAGTTGTTTAAATCATACTCCGCGGAGAAATAGTCGGTCAAGAGTCCTGTTCCCGGTTTTCGAGTATCGGCATTTTCATGCGGAAACGTACGATCCAAGAAAACCTTGTCGAATACCACTCCCTCATTTTCGAAAGACCTGAGAATAAAGTTGTGTACCGGCCAAAAGGTCTCTTCTGGGAAAACATCGGTTCCCAAGCCATCTTGGTTCGTAATCATTACCAGTTCATATTCGAGTTCTTTGGCTATTTTCCCTAAGAATGTAAAGGCTTTTGGGTAAAAAATCATTTTTTCAAAGGCATCGATCTGTTCATCTACCGTTTCTTTGATTAGGGTACCATCTCTATCGATAAAAAGGACTTTCTTTTTCATTTGTAGTATTATAAAAGCAATTTATACTTCGCTGTTTTCTTTATCTGTATCTTTTGAAACCACATTGGCAAGCTCTTTTGATCCGAAAAGGCGTTTTTTGAAGGCGGCAAATAAGGCTATCGCCCCCAATGCTATAAACTTCCATAGTTTTAAAAGTACCGCAAAGAAGCCAGCTTTTGCCAATACCTTTCCGGCAATCAATCCTCCAATTCCGTAAGCAGCCACATCATCCAAATCAGGATCAAATTCGGAGTATTTGTAGCCTTCATTGAAGGTGACGCTGTTCAAAATCGGATTCAAATTTTCCTTTACATCTTCCAAAACCTCTATATCACCAATTACATTGAGGTTCATATAGCCCTTTCTGCCCAAAACCCTAATATTATAATTTAGCGTGTTTGTCTCTTCTCCTTCAAACAACAACTCTTTTGCCCAGTGAAGTTTCTTTGAGGACGCATCATAAAAGGGTTCGGACGCCCAACCAATCAATTCGATCTCAGGATACCCAAGTCTTTTTCTTTCCGGGTTTGCGTCAAGTGCATCGTTCTTCATTTCGTCTAGCAGCTCATCATAATCAATATCCTCTGCGTCGTCATCCTCGATATACCCCTCCTCTGAATAGGTAATCTCAATTCCATATGTAATTTCAACAGCCGATTCATCAATTTTAAGTAATAGTCCTACAACTGTTTTATCCACCGGGTTGCCCCAAATATCGGAAAGTACAGTCTGCGCCCCATTTTTCTCTAAAAACTTATAGCCCTCGGGAATACTAATTTTTGCAATACCATTATTTAAATCTGCTTCATCATAGATATAGTCAAATGTACTTTCCAGGCTATCGGAATATTTCTGAAATGCCATATATTCCTGAATTACGGATGCATCTACACCTAGGCTATCCGCTAGAAATAATGCACGGTCTTCATCTTGTGCAAGCAAATAGGCACTCCCAAATACAAAAAGGAGTATAAAAATTATTGGTTGTTTCATCATGGTTTGGTTATTTATTGGTATTTAGGTTTAAAGACTTCATAACCTCGATCAGTCGTATATTTTCGATAGTAGTTCCCACCGTAAATCGGAGGGTATTTTCGCACAGGGCCTGATTGGTTCTATTACGAACTACCACTCCCTTTTTTAAAAGTTGCTGGTATCTCCTATTCGCGTCATCTACCTTTGCCAAGACAAAATTGGTGTCTGATGGATAGACATTCACAACAAAAGGAATGGCGTTTAAAGCCTGTAAAAGTCGATTCTTTTCTGATACTATTTCCTTGATTTCATTCGTTATCGCCTCACCATTCCCGAGCCGCTTTAGGGCTCTTTCTTGGGTTAGCCCATTTACATTATACGGAGGTTTTATCTTGTTCAAAACGGTAATAATTTCTGGGGAGGCGATACATATACCCAGGCGGATCCCTGCCAAACCGTATGCCTTGGACAGCGTTTGTGTCACTACCAGATTGGGGTACATCGCTAATTTAGAAGTCCAACTCTTACCGAGCGAAAAATCGATATACGCCTCATCAATCACCACCAACCCTTTAAAATTTCCTAGCAGTTCTTCAATCTTCTTTGCGTTAAAACTGTTTCCGGTCGGATTGTTCGGAGAACAGATAAAAACCATTTTAGTTTCAGTATCTATTCGCTTTAAAATCCCAGAAACATTGGGTTCAAAATCTTCCGTTAACAGTACTTCCCTGTTCTCAATGGCGTTGATGCCCGAAAGCACCTTATACATCCCATAAGTAGGTGGCAAGGTGATGACATTGTCTTTTTGAGGTTCACAGAACGCCCGGAACAACAAATCCAATACCTCGTCGCTCCCATTCCCCAATAGGATATTCTCCACTTTTAACTGCTTTCTCTCCGCTAAAACCGTCTTTAGGTTGCGTTGTTGGGGGTCGGGATAGCGATTGACCCCATTTTCAAACGGATTCTCATTCGCATCTAGGAATACCATCTCGGAACCATCGGAAACGTATTCGTCCCTGGCCGAGGAATACGGACGGAGCCCCTTTACATTTTTCCTGATGATATTTTCTAAATTAAAGCTCATTGGTCTACATATTGATGGTTCGTGGCTTTCAAAAAAACATTTTACTTCTCTGATAGACTTGTTAAACGCAAACTCACTGCATTCTTGTGGGCTTGCAAGCCTTCTGCTTCCGCCATTACCTCTATTGCCTTTCCTATGGTCTGAATACCCTCCTCCGATATTTTTTGAAACGTCATACTCTTCAAAAAACTGTCCAGATTAACACCGCTGTATTGTTTGGCATATCCGTTCGTAGGCAGTGTATGATTGGTACCCGAAGCATAATCTCCAGCACTCTCTGGCGTATAGTTACCAATAAAAACCGAACCGGCATTTTCAATATTGGAAATAAAGAACGCCTCGTTCTCAACACATACGATATAGTGCTCCGGACCATATTCGTTTATGAGCTCTACCGCTGTAGCGTCGTCCGCCACGAAAATCAACTTGCTGTTCTCGATTGCTTGTTGGGCAATTTCTTTGCGGGGTAACAGGGCAAGTTGCGCAGCCACTTCTTCTTCCACAGCCTCGATCATTTTTTTGGAAGTAGACACTAAAATCACTTGACTATCCACTCCGTGTTCAGCCTGGCTTAATAAGTCGGAAGCAACAAAGGCCGCGTTTGCCGAATCATCTGCTACTACCAACAATTCACTTGGGCCGGCGGGCATATCAATCGCTACCCCGTGCTTGGTCGCCAATTGCTTTGCAACCGTTACATATTGGTTCCCCGGGCCAAAAATTTTATATACTTTGGGAATCGACTCCGTACCAAAGGTCATTCCCGCAATTGCCTGAATACCTCCTACCTTATATATCTTGGTAATTCCACAGAGGTTCGCTGTGTATAAAATCGCTGGATTAATAGTACCATCAGCTGCCGGTGGAGAGCACAATACCACTTCTTTGCAACCTGCAATTGCAGCGGGGACTGCCAGCATTAGGATTGTGGAAAACAAGGGCGCCGTACCTCCCGGAATATAGAGCCCTACCTTTTGAATGGGTCTTTTTTCTTGCCAACACTGAACACCTACGGCGGTGGTTACTTCTACCCTATCACTGCGTTGCGCCTCATGGAACGCTGTAATGTTCTGCTTGGCAAGGGCAATGGCATTTTTAAGTTCTTCGGAAACCCGTTTTTTTGCCGTTGCAATCTCCTCCTCAGATATTACCAGTTCATCCAAAGAAATCCCATCGAATTTCTCCGTATATTTTTTCAACACAGCGTCCCCTTCGGCCCTCACTTCCTGAAAAATGGTATTCACAGTACCTTCGATATCAGAAACAGATTGGGTAGGACGTTTCAATACCGCCGCCCATGTTTCCCTAAGAGGATTATTTATCTTGTTCATATTTATAGTTCTTTCTGGTAGTGATACGCAACTTTTTTATATCCCTGCTGCTCCCAAAAACGCTGCCCAGCTTCATTTTTTACATAACAATTCAATTCCGACGCAACACAACCGATTGATTTCCCATAATCGAAAATCCAATTCATCAATCGCTTCCCGATTCCTTTCCCTTGGCATTCCGAAAGTAAGTACACATTATCGGGCTCTAGATGCTTCCCTACATAGTATTTGTTCAAAATCCATAATCCGGAAATTCCTATCAAACGCTCTTCATCAAAAACACCCACACAGTGATAATTGTTCAACAACATCTCCTGAAGGCGTTCTTTGAGTACCGTCTCTGAAATAGCTGGATTTAAAGCTCTGAGCAAGGGAATTATCGTTCCCATTCTGTCTTTTTCAATAAAGCGAAAAGTTGGTTCCATTTTTCCGAAGCTATATTGTTCTTAAAGATTAAAGGACCATTTTTTCAATAGGACATACAAGAATGCCTTCCGCGCCTGCTTGTTTTAACTCATCGATTACTTCCCAAAAAGTGTCTTTGTTAATAACGGTATGTACCGAGCTCCACCCATCTTCAGCAAGCGGTAAAACCGTTGGGCTTCGCATTCCCGGTAACAACTTCAAAATGGTATCTAGTTTTTCATTTGGGGCGTTCAGTAACACATACTTTGACTGTCGTGCCTTGAGGACCGACTGTATTCTAAACTGTAGTTTCTTTAATATCTCTTTTCGTTCTTCCGATATTTTTGGCGAAACTGCCAATACTGCCTCGCTACGAAGCATTACCTCTACTTCTTTTAGGTTGTTTTTAAAAAGGGTACTACCACTTGAAACAATATCACATATGGCATCTGCAAGGCCAATATTAGGCGCAATCTCAACAGATCCATTTATGATATGTAAATCTGCATTTACCCCTTTTTTCTTAAGGTATTGACGTACCGTATTGGGATAGGAGGTCGCGATGCGTTTTCCTTCAAAATCCTGAACGGATTGGTACACTACTCCTTTCGGGACTGCTAAGGATACCTTGCATTTTGAAAATCCCAATTTAGTAGCGATACTGATATCCTCTCCTTTTTCTATAAGGACGTTTTCCCCAATAATGGCGATATCTACCACGCCATCTCTCAAATACTGAGGAATATCACCGTTTCTGAGGTAAAACACCTCCAAAGGAAAATTACGGGAGGCTGCCTTTAACTGATCTTTTCCGTTATCGATCGAAATACCACAATTCTTAAGAATGGACAAGGACTCTTCATTGAGTCTTCCCGATTTCTGTATGGCGATTCTAATTTTTGTCATCTTGTTTCTTCTGATTTACTCCTTCCTATCGAAGGAACGGTATTTTTATGAAATACAAAACCCGTTTGATTTCTCAAACGGGTCGTAAATTATGTTGTAGTACTACAATACACTTTTACCTCGCTTGAGCGCAGTGGTAAAAATGATGGTGTACATTGTTATTTCTCATTATGATGTAAAAGTAAAACGTATTCTTGATTTATCAAAAGAATAGTTTCAAATTAAACAAAACTTTTGAAGTTGGTTAGGTTCCAAATTAGTTGTTTCCTAATATCAACGGCAGTCCAGAATCTCCGCTACCTACTATAACCACTTTAGAATTAGGCGATTGAGACAATTTCAAAGTAGCATCAATGCCCTTGTCCTGTAAAATCTTATCAGTTAAGGAGGCACTTAGAATTCTATTTGCATCAGCTTTTCCTTGCGCTTCTATCGTTACTTTCTCAGCTTCTTTCTTAGCAGTTACCAATCTAAACTCGTATTCCAAAGACTCTTGCTCTTGCTTTAATTTACGCTCAATTGCTGTCTTTATGGTCTCTGGCAAGGTTACATCACGCACCAAAACCTCATTCAATTGCACATTTTGTTTGTCTAGAATCTTTTTGGTCTCCTCGAAGATTTCATCTTGAATGGCGTCTCTTTTACTTGAATACAATTGTTCTGGAGTATAACGACCAACAACACTCCTCGCGGCACTGCGAATCGCCGGCTTAATAACCCGGTCTAAATAGCCTTCTCCTAAAGATTGGTGCAAATTCCCAAGTTCTTTACGTATAGGTTGATACCAGGCCGATGCATCAATTTGAATTTCAAGTCCGTTTGAAGATAGCACTTTCATTTTTTCAAATAATTCTTGCTGTCTTACTTCATATATAAATACCTTGTTCCAAGGGGCAACGATATGAAAGCCCTCCCCCATTGGCGGTTCATCTGTAACTACACCACCTCCAAAGGTTTTGTAGAGTACTCCCGCTTCACCGGAACCAATTGTGACCGCCGATTTTGAAATTAGTATCACCGTGGCAATCAAAATGAAGATGGCCGGAAGCGCAATTTTAGGTAATTTATCCATGGATGTTTTGTTTTAAGTTAGTCCGTTATATTTACGAAGCAACCACTCAAGAGCGAGTGCCGCAACGATGATTCCCAAAAGGAATTTAAAATCTATCAAAGATACGATATTTTGTTCGCTTTTCTGGGTAGGAACAAAGCGTTCGGATCCAACCAAAGCCTGTATCAAATCATTCGTCTGTGCGGAAAAAAAGGAATTTCCCTCTGTATTTTTTGCCAATCTGGACAGCTTCTTATAATCGGTAGACAAGAATTGCTGTTCCACATCAAAATCGAGCACCGTAAAACTGCCCGACTTGGACAACCCCTCATTTGTAACCTTTGCCGTAAAACTATAAGGGCCAGCGGGAATATCGGAGAAATCGGCCTCATAGTATCCTCCTTTCAATAACATAGGAATCTCCCTTGTCATTCCGGTATCCTTGTTCTGTAATTGTACATTGATCGTTGCGTTCGTATCAAAAATAAAGGCTTCGTCAAAATAGGTAGCTGTTAATTTGGCTTCGTTGTTCCCTTGATAAACCGACTCATAATCTACCGTGAAACGCGCTTTGGGTTTGTTCGTAGACAGGTAGCGGATCAACTTGCCCATCAAGGCATCAAAATTCTTAAAATCTTGCTGATTGCGGTAACTTTGCATACGCCATTTCCAGATATTTTCACCAAACAAAATAGCCTCTCGCTCCAAATCCGTGCCCAATACGGCCCACAAGGGTTGGTTTAACTCCACGCCTTTAATGCGTTGCCCCAATAATACTTCGTGCGATGTATTGATGATGATATCTCCTAAGTTGGTTGAAAGTGGCGGAAAGTCCGTGCTATCAAAATCATCCGTATTAAATATTGAAAAACCGCCATTTTGAACAGGACCTGTTTCCTCTGCCTGCTCATAACTGTTTTTCGTAAAGCTGTTTTGTATACGGTTTAAAAAGGCCCAATCTGTTTTTGGTCCGGTGATCGTAAATGTATTTGCCTTTTTTTGCTTTATATACTTGTATAGGCTTGAGAAACTTGCCGTTGGCTGATACAAAATGAAAAGGTCTATTTCTTCTAAATCTGCGATCGAAGCAGTTGGTTTTCGAATTGATACAGCACGTTGTTTATTGCTTTCAATACTCTTTTTTAACGCACCAATATCAGGATGCATTATTTCTGAGACAATGGCAATATTGGTTTTTTCATCTATTACTTCAACAGCGGCGGTTCGTCGATTATTGGTCGTATTGCGCTCATTGGTCAAGCTTTCAACGGAAACCGAAATATTTTTGAGTCCCACAGAACCAGCTTCCAACAAGGTATTGATCACGGTTGAGTTGTTCGTTTTAGACAGCCGTACCTCTTCCCGATACACTGCTTTACCATTCTCCGTTACGGTGACAGTCTTTGCTATAGTACCATCACCTTCGTAATTAAGGTATACTTCTAGCGGGTACTTATTTTTTAAAAAAGCATACTTATTTACATTTAACTGCCCAATTCTCACATCTTCATAGGTGGTTGTATCACCAACTGCAAGGGTGTAAATAGGGGTATCGTTGCCTTTCATAAAGAATTCGTAATCTTCCCCTACAGTTTGGTTACCATCCGTAATCAATACGACCGCTTTGTTGGTGCCGCCAGCGATAGACTGTACTGTATTCAATGCTTTAGAAACGTTCGTGTTTTTCTCCTTGAAACTCAAGCTATCATGCACGTTCAATTGATTTCCGAAACTGTGGTATTGAATATTAAACTTATCCGACAAGGCAGAGGACGCTTTTATATGTTGTAAACGCTCCTTGGCTTCATCACCTTCTATGGAAGTGGAGTTATCTACCAATACAAAGAGTGCTGCCTTTTCCAAAGTATAGGAATTCTTAGAAAACTCTGGATTGATTATTAGAAGGAATGCCCCAAACCACGCAATAAAACGCAAAAAAGAGAGCCAAAGCCCGAGCTTTCCTCTCTTTTTTGATTTGTAATGATATTGAAACAGTACCAGACCTAACGCAACAATTGCCGCGAGGATTATTAAAAGTACCGTTTGTGTCTCCATAAAATCATCGTTTGTAGTGTACTTTTTTCGGCATCACCAGGCGTATGTAAAAAACATCCGTTTTACTATCTGGTCACCCCCCTTCTTTGCAACTACGTCAACATACCTCCATCTACATTCAACACTTGCCCGGTAACATACCCGGATAAGTCCGATGCAAGAAACAAACATGCATTGGCCACATCTTCCGGTTTTCCTCCGCGTTTCAACGGAATACCATCGCGCCAGCCCTGAACCACCTTCTCATCAAGCTTGTCGGTCATTTCCGTTTCTATAAAACCGGGGGCAATTGCATTGCAACGAATGTTACGAGAACCCAATTCCAAAGCAACTGATTTTGTAAAACCGATCATTCCTGCCTTGGAGGCCGCATAATTTGCTTGCCCCGCATTCCCTTTTACCCCAACAACACTACTCATATTAATAATGGAACCTTGTCGTTGTTTTAGCATCGTACGTTGTACTGCTTTGGTCATATTGAAAACCGACTTCAAATTAATTTCGATTACCGTGTCAAAATCTGCTTCTCCCATGCGCATCAGCAGATTGTCTTTGGTAATCCCGGCATTGTTGATCAATACATCGATTCCACCAAAATCTGCCAATACGTTTGCGACCAATTCCTCTGACTGTTCGTAGCTGGCGGCATTACTTTTGTAGGCTTTTGCCTTCACTCCTTTCGCACTAAGTTCGCTTTCTAACTGCAGAGCAGGCGCTTCACTAGCGCTATACGTAAAGGCAACATTCGCCCCATGATCTGCGAAAACCTGAGCTATTCCCATTCCTATACCTCTACTGGCACCGGTAATGATGACATTTTTTCCTTCCAATAATTTCATTCTATACTTCTTTGGTTGGTTATCTATTAATTAAGACTTTATCGGTGCTGATTTCTCATAGTTGAAAAGTTCATCGATATCCATCTCCTGAATATCTCCAAGTTTTTTCAAGGCTTCGAAATCCATATCTTTTTTGTTTCCGATGACCACTACGTTGTAATTTTCTCCTTTTATATTTTCATCAAAAAACGTTTTGAGGTCGGTCAGGGTCATACTCTTGATTGCGTTGTACAGCGCTTCCCTATTATCATTGTCAAATCCTTTTTTCTTTAGGCTTTCATAGCTCCAAAATATATTGGATTTGGTAATCCGCTGAGCGGCAATTTTTTTCAAAGTTGCCTCCTTCGCCTGATTGAACTGTTCTTCCGCTTCTGGCATATTGGTCATCAAATCCATCATGGCATCCACAGCCTCTGGGAGTTTGTTTGCCTGCGTACCTACATAGGCCATGACATAGTCGGATTTGCCTATTTCACTTCCGGTACTATAGCTTGAAAAGGCAGAATAGGCCAAGGACTTGGACTCTCTGATCTCTTGAAAAACAATGGAAGATAAACCACTACCGAAATACGTATTGAACAACCTTGATACCGCCATTTTTTCAGCATTGAACTCCGCTCCCTTTGCCAATAACAGAATTTCGCTTTGCACCATATCATAATCCACATAATAAACATTACCACCAGTCTCTTTTTCTACATACACCTTTTTCTCCGGGTAATCTTTTAATTGATCCACGTTTACCTTATGGTGTTCGTCTAAAGAAGCAATCGCATTGTCCGCATCTTTCCCATAATAAAATATACGTTGTTTAAAGCCTTTTAAATCCTTGACAATTTCAACCAATTCTTGCGGGGTAATTGCCCTTAATTCGGACATGGAATAGATATCTCGCAATCGAGAATCCTCACCGTATTTACTATAACTCATTAAACCGTTCCAAAAGATATTGCCTTTCTGTGTTTTGGCATCCTGACGGCCTTTTAGAATTTTGGCAACATACTTGTCATAGGATTCTTGATCCGGTACTGCAAAGCCCCAAAGGTGCTCTAACAGAGCTAATCCCTCATTAAGATTTTCCTTCAATCCCGATATACCTACATAGGTCTTATCATTGGCGGTGTTTACATAATAATCGATACCAAGCTTATAAAATTCTTGTTTCAACTCTTCTGGAGAATACCTATCAGTTCCCAAATAGTCTAAATAGCCTGCAGCGAGAGAGACCTTTCGATCGTGATCTTGCCCCATATCAAAAATGATGTTTAAATTAAAAATATCATTGTTGGGGTTTTCAATATGTGAAAAAGTAAGTCCGTTTTTCGTCTTTGTCTCGTTGATCGCAGCTTTGTAATCCACAAATTGTGGCCGCAAATCGGGTGCTTCCAATTCATTGAACTTTTTAAGGAAATCAGATTCTTTTCCGCGATTTAGTTCCACTGGGGTAATACCCGGGTTTTCAACTTTCACAATATTCGCATCTTCCCCTTTGATCTTGTGAACTTCCACATAGTTTTCTCCATAGATGGTGTTCGCAAAATCGATGACTTCCTGCTTGGTGATTTTGTTCATTTCATCTAACATAACCAGTCGATTGCTCCAGTCCTGAAAACCAATAAAGGCATCTAAATACGCATAGGCAGTGGAAGATGCATTCTCGTATTCTCTAATTTTGGACAAACGGAGATCTTTGACCACCGCATCTAAAAGCCAATCATCAAACTCTCCTTTTTTTATCTTTTCAACCTGTGAAAGCAACAAATCCCGTACTTCATCCAAAGTTTGTCCTTGCTTTGGTGACCCGTACAAGAGGTGAAAACCATAATCATTATTAAAATTGGTAAATGAAGAAGCATTTTGTACCAACTGTTTTTGATTGAGGTTTAAATCAATGAGCCCCGCATTGGAGTTGGCCAACATATAATCGATCAAGGTTACTATGACCTCTTCCTTATCACCTTTACCCTTGGTTCTAAAGGCAACATATATTGATTCTGCGGTTGGGCCGTACACTTCTTTCTTCACCGGTGCAGTGATAGCAGCTTCCGCGGGGAAAGTGGGATGCGTTACTTCTCCGCTCTCATAGCCACCAAAGGCATCGTTCACTTTTTTGATCGTCTCTTCAAAATCGATGTCCCCAACTAAAATAACCGCCATGTTATTTGGCACATAGTATGTGTCAAAATAGTTATGAATGGCTTCCATTGAAGGGTTTTTCAAATGTTCGGACTTTCCAATTGTACTTTGAGTTCCATAGGGGTGGTTTGGATACAGCCCTTCTAAAGTCGCGAAGTACTGTTTTCTTCCATCACTGTCCTGTCCGCGATTGAATTCTTCATAAACCGCCTCAAGTTCGGTGTGAAAAAGACGGAGCACCAATTGACTAAAACGCTCGCTTTCAACATTCAGCCATTTGTCCAATTCATTGGCAGGAATCTTATTTACATACACGGTTTGTTCATTAGAAGTAAAGGCATTTGTTCCTTCCGCTCCCAACGAATTGACCATTTTATCGTACTCGTTCGCAATACTAATTTTAGAGGCTTCCAGCGATACAGAATCGATTTTTTTATATATCGCTTTCTTTTTTAGCGTATCCTGCTCAGCCTTGTGCGCTTCATATAAATCGGAAATTTCCTTTAGGAATACTTTTTCCTTTTCATAGTCTTGGGTGCCGATTTCATCGGTTCCTTTGAAGACCATATGCTCTAGGTAATGTGCCAGTCCCGTATTGTCTGCCGGATCGTACTTTGAGCCTGCCCTAACCGCAATTAATGTTTGAATCTTGGGCTCCTCCTCATTTTTCCCTAAATACACTTTAAGGCCATTTTCCAATGTATACAAGCGTAAACCGGTCGGGTCGTTGGCAACGGACTCATAGGTGAAACCATTACTATCCGTTTCGGTGTTCACCACCAAATCTTTGTCCTCATTTGCATTTTTACAAGCACCAAGCACTAGGGCGATGGCTAAAAAGGCATATCCAAGCTTTCTCATACTATTCTTTCTTTGTTTTTAATCAGTTTGTGGTCAGGTATTTTCGGTCTTTAAAAAGAAAATCCACCTGCCTAAATGTAAGGCCGATGGATTAAATTTTAAGACTTATTTGATAAACTTTAACACCGGGTATCGATTATCCCATTACTTCTTTCACCTTCTTTCCAATTTCCGCTGGAGAATCGACCACATGAATACCATGCTCCCGCATAATCTTCTTTTTTGCCTGTGCGGTATCATCACTACCACCTACGATGGCGCCAGCATGTCCCATAGTTCTCCCTGCCGGTGCTGTTTCGCCTGCAATAAAACCAACAACAGGTTTTGTACTACCACTTTCTTTATACCATTTTGCGGCATCTGCTTCCAATTGTCCGCCAATTTCGCCGATCATTACAACGCATTCCGTTTCTGAGTCATTGATCAATAATTCAACAGCCTCTTTCGTAGTAGTTCCAATAATAGGATCCCCCCCAATACCGATAGCCGTTGTGATACCCAATCCTTGACGTACCACTTGATCTGCAGCTTCATAGGTCAACGTACCCGATTTTGAGACGATACCAACATTCCCTTTTTTGAAAACAAATCCAGGCATGATACCAACCTTTGCTTCCCCGGGAGTAATAACTCCAGGGCAATTTGGACCTACCAATCGGCAATCCATATTTTCAATATAATTGGATGCTTTTACCATATCGGCCACAGGAATACCTTCCGTAATGGTAATAATAACCTTAATTCCTGCGCTGGCAGCTTCCATAATGGCGTCTGCCGCAAATGCAGGTGGCACAAAAATAATCGTTGTATCGGCCCCTACTTTTTCAACTGCCTCGGCAACCGTATTAAAAACAGGTTTGCCCAAGTGTTCTTGTCCACCTTTGCCCGGTGTAACTCCACCAACGATGTTCGTACCATATTCAATCATTTGACCAGCGTGAAAGGTACCTTCACTTCCCGTGAAACCTTGAACTATTATTTTAGAGTTTTTATTGACTAGAACGCTCATTGTATAGGTAATTCGTTAATTAATTAAATCTTTCTTTTTAATGCATCGCAAAAATATAGGTTTGAAAAGGATTTCTAAAACAATCGCCCTTTATTCTTCCAACCTTTTTATGATATCGGGTATCTTTTTGACGTAGGCCAGTTGTTTCAGCTTTTCACGCGACTCCTCAATGGGAGTGCCAAAATAACTTTTGCCGCCTTCTACTGATTTCGTAACGCCGGTCTGTCCCATGATTACGGCCTTTTTACCAATTGTAATACCACTATTGGTTCCTACTTGCCCCCAAATAGTGACTTCATCTTCTATAATCACGCAACCTGCAATTCCTGTTTGCGAAGCAATTAGGCACTTCTTCCCGATTACCGTATCATGTCCTACATGTACCTGATTATCGAGCTTTGTGCCCTCTTTAATCGTTGTATCGCCCGTAACTCCCTTGTCGATGGTGCACAAGGCACCGAGTTCCACATGGTCTTCCAGCACTACCCGTCCGCAGGAGATAAGCTTGTCAAAACCTGTTGAGCGGTTCTTATAATAGAATGCGTCTGCCCCTAAAATAGTTCCTGAGTGTATTGTTACATGGTCGCCAATAATGCAATTATCATAAATGACGACATTGGCGTGTATAAGACAATGTTCGCCAATCGTTACATTGTTTCCTATGAATACATTTGGCTGCACCACCGTTCCCTGACCTATCTTTGCCGAAGTAGCAATAGGGGTATCCGCTTTTTGAAAGGGACTGAAATGTTGGGATATCTTATTGAAATCACGAAATGGGTCATCAGAGATCAACAGTGCCTTCCCTTCGGGACAGGCAACTTTTTTATTGATCAAAACAATGGTCGCCTTGGAGGCCAACGCCTTGTCATAGTACTTTGGGTGGTCTACAAAAACAATATCACCCGCTTCTACAACATGAATTTCGTTCATTCCCAATACCGGAAAATCAGCTTCACCCACAAAATCACATTCGATGATCGAAGCAATTTCACTTAAGTGTTGAGGGGTCTGAAATTTCACGTTGGTTCGTTCGTTAAAAGATTTTAAGGTAAAAAGAATGGAAGGAAGCTTACATTTACTCCTTTACCCGTTCCATATAGGAACCACTGGCGGTATCGACCTTTATTTTATCGCCCTCATTAATGAACAAGGGTACATTTACCTCGGCACCTGTTTCAACTTTCGCCGGTTTTGTAGCATTCGTGGCCGTATTTCCTTTTACCCCGGGTTCTGTATAAGATATTTCAAGAATAACACTTGCAGGCATGTCTACGGATAAGGGCATGCTATCCTCCGTATTGAACATAATCTTCACAACTTCCCCTTCTTTCAAAAGTCCCGGAGCATCGAGCGCGCTTTCTTGCAAGGTTATTTGATTGTAATCATCAGTGTTCATAAAGTGATAGGTTTCCCCTTCGGCGTACAAATATTGATAGTTCCGAGTTTCTACTCGCACATCCACTATTTTATGACCTGCGGAAAACGTATTATCGATAACTTTTCCATTCGTAACACTTTTCAGTTTCGTGCGCACAAAGGCAGGACCCTTGCCCGGTTTTACATGTAGAAATTCGATGATCTTGTAAATATCGTTGTTGTAACGGATACACAATCCTTTTCTAATATCTGATGTTGATGCCATGGTTTTATTGTTTGACCGCCCTAGCGAATAAGACGATTTATGTTTGTTTATGGTTAGTTATTGCTAAAATACCCTTTCATGATTCCTCTTTGCGAATCTCTAATAAACTGAAGAATCTCGTCCCGTTCGGGAGTTGCCTCCATTTCCGCTTCTATTATTTGAACCGCTTGGGTATTGTTGTAATTTTTTTGATACAAAATACGATAGATGTTCTGTACTTCCCGTATTTTCTCTGAAGCAAAACCGCGTCTTCGCAGTCCTACTGAATTGATTCCTACGTACGATAAGGGTTCACGGGCAGCCTTTACAAATGGCGGAACATCTTTCCTCACCAATGAGCCTCCTGTTACGAACGCATGTTGCCCTACAGAAACAAATTGATGCACGGCAACGAGGCCGGCAAGGATGACATTGTCCCCGATCGTTACATGCCCCGCTAGGGTTGAGTTATTCGAAAAGATACAATTATCACCCACCAGGCAGTCATGCGCCACATGGCAATATGCCATTATAAGGCAGTTTTTACCAATAACGGTTTTATTTCTGTCCGAAGTACCCTTATGAATGGTGGCACACTCACGAATGGTCGTCCCATTGCCAATGGTAACAGTGGTTTCTTCACCATCGTATTTTAAATCTTGCGGTGGTGCCGAAATAACGGCCCCAGGGAAAATATTGCAATTTTTTCCGATGCGCGCGCCCTCCATAATGGTCACGTTGGAACCGATCCAAGTTCCATCACCGATGGTAACGTTGTTATGTATGGTTGTAAAGGGTTCTACAACTACGTTTTTGGCAATTTTAGCACCGGGGTGTATGTAGGCAAGGGGTTGATTCATTTTATGTTCTTTTAACGATTTGCGCCATCATTTCCGCTTCGGAAACCAATTTGTCATTTGCATAGGCATAGGCCTGCATATGACAAATACCTCTTCGTATTGGGGATATCAAATCGCACTTAAATATTAATGTGTCTCCGGGAAGCACGGGGCGCTTGAATTTTACATTGTCTATTTTCATAAACAAGGTTAAATAGTTTTCCGGGTCTGGAACCGTACTCAAGACCAAAATACCCCCTGTCTGTGCCATCGCCTCCACCTGCAAAACACCGGGCATTACCGGAGCTCCGGGAAAGTGTCCCACAAAAAAGGGTTCGTTCATGGTTACGTTTTTCATTCCTACCACATGCGACTTCGAAAGTTCCAAAATACGATCGATCAGCAAGAATGGCGGACGGTGCGGTAGCATCGCCATAATTTGATGAATATCCATCAAAGGCGGCTGACTTAAATCGAACTTGGGTACGCTATTTCGTTTTTCGACCTTTATCTTCTTAGACAGCTTCTTGGCAAATTGTGTATTCACAAAATGACCTGGTTTATTGGCAATTACCTTGCCCCTTATTGGAGTGCCGATCAACGCCAAATCACCGATGACATCCAACAACTTGTGCCGTGCGGCCTCATTTGGTTGATGCAAGGTAAGGTTGTCCAGGATACCGTTTGCTTTTACCGAAAGTTTCTCTTTTCCAAAGGCTTTCAATAGCTTTTTCATTGTGCTATCGGAAATGTCCTTGTCTACATATACGATGGCATTGTTCAGGTCACCACCTTTAATGAGTCCGTTTTCCAGCAACATTTCGAGTTCATGAAGAAAACTAAAGGTACGCGCACTTGAAATCTCTTCCTTAAAATCGGACAAGCGTTCCAAAGTGGCATTTTGGGTCCCTAAGACTTTTGTCCCAAAGTCTACCATCGTTGTCACTTGGTACTCATCTGCCGGGATGATGGTGATTTCACTTCCAGTTTCCTCATCCTTGTACGTAATAACTTCTTGAACTACGTATTCATCCCTGAAAGCTTCCTGTTCTACCGCACCAACAATTTCCAACGCTTCTACAAAGTATTTGGAAGACCCATCCATTATAGGAGGTTCGGGAGCATCTAGCTCTATCATCACATTGTCGATCCCCATTCCTACCAAGGCGGCAAGCACATGTTCCGAAGTTTGGATTTTTACACCATTTTTCTCGAGATTGGTTCCTCGCTGGGTGTTTACGACATAGTTGGCATCGGCTTCAATAACCGGTTCTCCTTCCAAATCTACCCTTTTAAATTTATAGCCATGGTTTTGTCCAGCAGGAACAAATTTCATGGTCACGTCTTCACCGGTATGAAGCCCTACTCCTTTCAGGATGACTTCTTTGGCGATGGTACGCTGTTTAATTTTTTCAATACTCACTGTTCAATTTTTTTTTCCAGTTCGTTTATTTTGTTTGTTATTTTCGGCAGGTTTTTAAAATGCACGTATGACTTATTGTAGTCACCATAGTTCAAAGCGGGAGACCCCTGTAATACTTCATCATCCTTTACGATTCTTCCGATTCCCGATTGGGCCTGAATGCGCACCCGATCCCCAATGGTAATATGCCCTACGATCCCTACTTGACCGCCGATCATACAGTGCTTACCAATCTTTGTAGATCCGGCAACACCGGTTTGAGCTGCAATAACGGTATGTTCACCAATTTCAACATTGTGTGCAATCTGTATTTGATTGTCTAGCTTCACACCCTTCCTTAAAACCGTAGATCCTAGCGTGGCACGATCAATAGTGGTACCCGCACCGATGTCGACATTGTCTTCTAAAATAACATTGCCCGTTTGAGGAATTTTTTTGAACTCCCCTGTTTTACTAGGTGCATATCCAAAGCCGTCGGCACCTACTACAGCACCACTATGGATGATGCAATTGTTGCCAATAATCGTCTCAGAGTAGATTTTTGCCCCGGCAAAAACAATTACATTGTTGCCAATTTGAACATTATCCCCCACGTAGGCATTGGGATATATTTTCACATTATCGCCCAATCGCACGTTATTTCCCAAATAGGAAAATGCGCCAAGGTACAACCCAGCGCCATGGGAAGCCGTTTCGGACATATATACAGGATTCTCAATACCTGTTTTATTATTCTTTACTTGGTTATAGTACTCCAGCAATTTTGAAAACGATTCGTAGGCATCTTCTACTTTGATCAAGGCCGTATCCAAATCCTGTTCTGGAACAAAATCTTTATTGACAATGGTAATCGACGCTTTGGTCGTATAAATATGGGAAGTGTATTTCGGATTCGCCAAAAAAGTAAGAGACCCCTGTTCCCCTTCTTCTATCTTCGCTAATTTATGAACTGCAATGTCTGGATTTCCTTCCAGTTCACCCTCTAAAATTCCTGCAATTTGGCCAGCCGTAAAAATCATGGGAACAAAAGTAACAAAAATAGTTATAGTCTAGTTGAAACTCCTTCTTTGGGATAACATATATAGTATTTGGTTACCGTTTTAGAAAGGGCCTTTAGGTTTAAATGATCGGATGCTTTCACCACATCGGTTAATTTTCCGCCACTCTTTAAAATCATGATACGTTGTTTATGAGGATCATAGGCCATATTCTTTATCTCACCGGAGAATACCAAATAAGAGACTTCCTTATCACTCAACCCATGCATTTTTTTTACCTCCAATAAGTGTTTGTCTATTTTATGCTGCTCAATTGGCTTGTTTTTCAACTTAATGTGCAACAAATCCCTATGAAGCAAGCGCCTACATAGTTCCGATAGTACAAAGTCTTCATGATGCTGCCAGTCTTTTAAGGCCGCCATGACATCTACATCATCCAACATGGAAAATCGATCTAAAATAGCCTCATCAAAATTGGCCTTTGTTATTTTATGGGTCAGAAAAAAAAGAAGGGTATCACTGCATGGCACCTCTCTTCCCTTTGACAACAACTCTTTAGCCCTTCTCAGGGAACCGATCAATAATTGTTCTGCCACTACCCCGGTCTTATGTAAGTACGCCTGCCAATACATAAAACGTCTGGCCATCAAAAATTTCTCTACGGAGTAAATACCCTTTTCCTC
This sequence comes from uncultured Flavobacteriaceae bacterium, assembly GCA_938020445.1. GTDB lineage: Bacteria > Bacteroidota > Bacteroidia > Flavobacteriales > Flavobacteriaceae > Pelagihabitans. The sequence goes on from CALIIC010000081.1 coordinate 32,050, forward strand.
GATCACCAATTCGCGGTCTACCACATTCAACATACGAACAAGTCGCTCGGAATTGATATTCCCTTCGGATACGCCCGTATAGAAACTATCACGCTTTAAATAATCCAGACGGTCCATGTCTAACTGGCTTGAAACCAACTGATTTAAAAAGGTTTTCGGATGTGTACCATTGAAAATAGCGATTGCCGTAGTTAAACTTCCGTTAAACTTCACGTTCAAGGCCTCCATAAAAAGGAGGGAAATATCCTCGTGTTGCACTGCCTCCACGATGCTGTGTTCCATGGCATGGGAAAAAGGCCCATGCCCAATATCGTGCAGTAAGATCGCTATGAGCAAGCCTTCCTCTTCCGTATCGGTAATCACAACCGCTTTAGAACGAAGCAGTTGTATCGCCTGCTGCATCAAATGCATACTCCCCAGCGCATGGTGAAAACGGGTATGGTGCGCCCCGGGATATACCAAATAGGATAGTCCCATTTGGGAGATGCGACGCAATCGCTGAAAGTAAGGGTGACTGATAAGCTCGTAGAGGAGCGGATTGGGAATTCCAATAAATCCGTAAATTGGATCATTGAAAATTTCGAGTTTTTTAGATACTGCCAAAATGTTGGACCGTTTTTTGAAGTCATAGCAAAGTTAGACAATATTGCCATGATAGCGTGCTTTCCGTATTTTGAAATTGAAAAAACTGGAATCCTAAAAAGGTTCCTTTCGACCTCATTTCAAAACAACGACATTGGCCATGGGATGATTTTAGCTAAAAAAGGCCGTTATACGAACGCAGTCTATTTTAAAAATTTCAACGTAGGTATCTAAGAATTTCCTGTCGACATAAATAACGGCACTTGAACATTAATTTCACACTTGAATCCATTAAAGAATGAATAAAATATCAATCCTTTGGGCCGATGATGAAATCGACCTTTTAAAACCACACATCCTATTTTTAGAAGGCAAAAATTATGAAGTCGTACAATGCCGTAGTGGCCAAGAGGCCTTGGAAGCACTTCTTGAAAAGCGGGTCGATATTGTTTTTTTAGATGAAAATATGCCCGGTATCTCTGGGCTCGAGACCTTAAATGAAATAAAAGTGATG
>CALIIC010000082.1 GCA_938020445.1 uncultured Flavobacteriaceae bacterium
TCCAGAGTTGCGGGAAGGTTTTACCGATCCCGAATTGTTAAAAAAACACGAAGAAGTAATTCGTGTTATTTTACAGGATACCTTCTCGGAAGTTTTAACGGATAATGAAATCAAAACAGCGTCGCTTCCTTTTGACGACACAGTGTTTAACTCTTCCAAACGTTTTAGGAAAATATTGAAAGATGCCGGTGGCGAGGCTTTTAAGCCAGAGTTGCGAACGATGTCGGATCATATGTTCTACATACTCGGTTGTACCATTATCTTGGGCATGCACTACGGATGCCCGGTAGATTTTAAAAAACCCATGTTTTATGACATTCCGGATATTCATGGTGTGATGCGCCATTATCGCATTTTATACAATGCCGATTTTATTGAGATTATCGCCACCGAAAAAGCAAAGGAATTGTCAACTAGCGATATTGAGGAATTGCTAGAGAACTACGATAATCTGGAACTTTGGAAAGAAAAAATTCCACCAGGAAGTTTTATTTCAAAAGGTTTTGTGATTTCCAATATGTTCGATGTAACGGCCGAACACTCTATTTCTGAAATCAAGTCGGCGCTTATTGCCAATGAGAAAAAGAAGGAAGACGACAGTTTCATGGGGGAGTTACAAGAAACGTTTCGATCGTTTTTTAACCTTAAGAGCGTTACTGTTGGTTTTGTTGCCTACAATACAAGGCAAGATCAATTCGAGTGCGTACATGGGAATGGGATTGAAAGTATTATTCTGGGAGATAGGGAGTCGGTTTCTTGTGAGGAGGCTCTTTGTCCAGGCTCCTACATGGCGCTAATGAAAGACAACGTGTTTTTTGCTATATCCGATGTAGATAAATATTTCGATATGTCCGACGGTCTTGCTCCTTACAAGAACTTAAAGGCGGCAGGTTATAAGAGTGCCATTTTTGCTCCAATAGCGGATAACGGTGAGCTCCTAGGCGTGCTTGAACTGGGTTCGCCCAACAAAAATGAGCTCAATAGCGTAAATGCAAACAAGCTTGAAGACATTATGCCATTTATTGTAACAGCAGTGTTACGCTCCAAGGCAGAAGAAGAAAACCTAATCGATGCCGTTATTCAAAATGAATGTACTTCGGTACACTCTGCTGTGTACTGGAGATTTCAAGAAGAGGCGAAAAACTTTATCAAGGATAGTCTGCAAGGGCTGCAGCCCTCTTTCAAAGAAGTTGTTTTTAAAGACGTGAACCCCTTGTACGGGCAAATAGATATTAAAGATTCCTCCCATGCAAGGAACGTGGCGATACAGCGCGATTTAATGATCCAACTCTCTGAAGTAAATACAGTGCTCGCCTTGGCATATGCTCGGACGAAATTACCAATTTATGAAGAACTTATTTTTAGGGTAAACTCGCATATTGACGCGGTGAAGGAAACACTGCATACCAATAGTGAGCAGGCAATTTTCAATTTTGTAAACGAAGAAATCAACCCGGTTTTCAAGCACCTGAAAAAAATAGACGAAGTCCTCTTAAAACAAGTTGAGGTTTATGAAGCGCAAATCAACGCCGATACAAATAGCTATTACGATCATCGAAGAAACTACGATGAAAGCGTTATGACCATTAATAAGAAGCTGGCTTCTTTGATTGATAAAAAGCAAGAAGATGCCCAAGTGATGTATCCTCATTTTTTCGAGCGTTATAAAACGGATGGTATTGAGCACAATATGTATATTGGTGCAAGTATTGCCCAAGACCTTCCTTTTGACGCCCTATATCTGAACAATTTGAGGTTGTGGCAATTACAGGTCATGTGTGAAATGGAAAATACACACTACGCCTTAAAACCTTTACTTCCTGTTCCCTTGGATGTGGCATCTTTGATTCTGGTGTATAATACTTCGCTCTCCATTCGGTTCAGAATGGATGAAAAACAGTTCGATGTCGACGGTACGTATAATGCACGTTACGAAATAATTAAAAAACGGATTGATAAGTCGTTTGTAAAAGGGACAAGTGAACGTCTCACCCAGACCGGTAAGATGGTCATTGTGTATTCTCAAAAAAGTGATGAATTAGAGTATTTACGATACATCAAATTCTTAAAATCTAAAGGATACTTTACCGGTAAAATAGAAATTGTAGAGTTAGAAGGGCTGCAAGGTGTCGCAGGTTTAAAAGCAATTCGAGCAGAAATACTGTATAAGAAGAACAAGGAATCCGAGAAAACCTATACGTACGCAGATTTAATGGCTGAGTTAAAGGCCTAGTAGCTATAGTAGAGTAGGAGGTGTTGAACTACCGAACGGGACCATAGTATTGAAACCCTACCGCAAATGCAATGACCGATGCTACAATACCGATCATAAAGATGGTATAGGTCCATCGTAAAATATTGTATTTTCTATTAAGGACCAACCCCAAGAAGTAAAGGTCTTTGGTAAGGCTGGTATAAATGTATTCTTTATCTTTTACCAGTTCTTGAATGGCCCACTCATAATCGGGTAGGCTCATTTTGTGAAAGTTTCCAAAAAATAACAGATTAACTTTTTTGTTTTTTACATCTTCTTTGCTGAATTGTCCACTCGTAATATTAGGTCGTGTAGCAAACACTGCTAAGACCATAGAAATGACACTGAACGATACAAAAATTACCGTGGGGTAAATCAAATAACCGTTGGAAGGGTTGTCTAGTTTGGGAATCAAATTTGAGAGCACTACCGAGATAATTATCGCATTTACAGAAAGTAGGATATTCGCTTTGGTATCTGCAATATCACTTAGGGTGAGATGATTTTTAAGAGTTACCCTAAACAGGGTTTGAATGCCACGATCGGGGCTTTCATTCTTATATTTTGCTTTGAGACTTTCCTTTTTAGCGATTTCCTTTTCTGCCTTTCGCTCTTTCTTGAGTTTCTTTAGGTTTTTGTTCTTTACAGGCTGCCAATGCTCCTGGGCATAGTCGGTATAGAAACGCTGTTCCGATTCAAACATTTTTATGTTTTCATTGCGCCATTGGCTTTGACTGAAATTTGCGAGTTCTAGTAAGGCAAGCTCTTCCCTTAGATGTTCGGTCGTTTCAAAATAAGTGTCATTGCCAAAATGAGAAGAATCGGCGTCGCGTACAATTTTTTCCAATAGATTTTTAGGTTCGTGATGCCTTTTGGTGGCCATTATCAAATCGGTGACCAATTGTATGTTCTCTGCTCCGTAGTCCAAACTTGTTAAAAAGTCTTTGGCAATCGTACAGCCTTGCTCTTCATGGTTTTTATGGCCTTTTGTATAGCCAGTATCATGAAGCCAGGAAGCAATCAGTACGCGTTCTTTTTCTTTCTCTTCTAATTTGTAGAAGTCCAACAATTCTTTAGTATTTTTAACTACTCGTTGGGTATGGCGAAGGTTGTGGTATAGAAATTTAGGATCGAGTTTGTTGGTCAACAAATCGGTGGCAAAAAGCTTGGTTTTTTCAACAAAATTCGACATAATCTTCTAATATTAGAATTCCCCAAATTACAAAATTCTGAACTTTAGGACAGTGTTATGAAAAAATATTCCATGGTATTGGTGCTGGCGTTTGTTTTCACCAATTGTGCTACTTACAAAACCAAGTACAGTGAGACGGCAAAAATGCACCAAACTAACGTCAATAAAACGGTTTCACACACCTTTTATTTGATTGGTGATGCTGGGCTTTCTCCCATAGGAGGCATGAACCCTGTACTCGCCGTGTTTCAAAAAGAACTTGAAAAAGCAAATGAGAATAGCACTGCCCTGTTCTTAGGGGATAACATTTATCCGGCTGGCCTACCAGATAAAAAAGATGATGCCATCGCGTATCGCACTGCAAAAAACCACCTCGACGCGCAGTTGGCCACCTTAGAAAATTATAAAGGAAGACCGTTATTTATCCCCGGTAACCACGATTGGTATAATGACGGACTCAAAGGTCTGGAAAGACAAGAAAACTATATCAAGAAAAAGTTGGAACAAAAAAACCCCTTCCTACCTGAGAATGGATGCCCTTTGGAGGTGGTGAAATTGAATGACCAGGTCGTGGTCATTGCGATAGACACCGAATGGTATCTGGCCAATTGGGACAAACACCCGACAATTAATGATAAATGTGAAATAAAAAGTCGTAGTAAGTTCTGGGAAGAGGTCGAAGGCGCTATCAAAAAAAATATTGGAAAAACGACCCTTATTGCATTGCATCATCCCATGGTTACCTATGGCCCCCATGGAGGTCAATTCTCTTTTAAACAGCAAATATACCCCAGTAAAAACAGCATACCGCTTCCTTTTTTAGGGTCCGTCGTGAATCTTCTAAGGAAAACTACAGGAGCAACCCAAGAAGACGATCAGAACAAACGTTATAGAGAGTTTAAAAATAGAATGGTAACGTTGGCCCAATACTCTGATAAGGTTATTTTTACCTCGGGGCATGAACATACCCTGCAATATATCGTAGAGAATAACACCCCGCAGATCGTAAGTGGTTCAGGTGCCAAGAAAGGGGTTTCAAGGCTTTTGGGCGGAAGTAAGTTTTCTACGGGGCATAGAGGCTATGCCGTGCTTGAAGTGTATCAAGATGGCTCCTCTGAAGTTCAGTACTATGGGGTGTCAGATGCTCGTGAAAAAACACCGCTTTTCAATACCCAAGTCTTACCTGCCGATAGGAGTACTTCGGAAAA
>CALIIC010000083.1 GCA_938020445.1 uncultured Flavobacteriaceae bacterium
ACAATACCTGAGTAGATTTTCCGCCTATCTGCAACAGGGCATTATGGAAAGCAATGGTAAAAGTGTCGCCCGCGATGGCCAACGTGTAGGGTATGAAACAGGAACCATTATTTGGGGAGAACCGGGAACCAATTCGCAACATGCCTTTTTTCAACTCATACACCAAGGTACAAAACTGATTCCGGCAGATTTTATCGGTTTTAAAAAGTCGCTTTATGGAGAAACGGACCATCACAATAAATTAATGGCCAACTTTTTTGCGCAGACAGAAGCCCTGATGAATGGTAAAACTGCCGAGCAGGTGCGCATTGAGTTATCTGAAAAGAACATGTCTGAAGAAGAAATGGAAAAATTAATACCCTTTAAAGTATTTGAAGGAAACAAGCCTACAAACACCATTTTGATCGACCAACTTACCCCAAAAAGTCTGGGTGCGCTGATCGCACTTTATGAACATAAAATATTTGTGCAAGGTGTTGTGTGGAATATATTCAGTTATGATCAATGGGGTGTTGAATTGGGGAAACAGCTTGCAGGTAATACCCTACAGGACATTCAAGGTTCGGAAATTGGTGATCATGACGGCTCAACCCTGCATTTATTGCAAGCTTTTAAGAATTAACATATTGGTTTTATAATTCTTAACAACCTCTAATAACTTCCTGTTGGTCAGTGTTAACTGATGCCAAATTTATGTTAAATTTGCGCGAGCTAATTTAACGTTGGCTTAATGTAAAAAGGTGAAAAATACCGCACTTTTGCGCAAATTAAGCTAACAAAAAAACACTAGAACAAATGAAACAGAAGTATTTCGCAATGGTAGCGTTTTTTATGACCGCCATCGCTTTTTCGCAGGGTACCATCACAGGATCGGTAACCGATGGTGAACTGGGAGGACCTCTTCCAGGAGCCAGTATTATGGTCGAAGGAACTACCAATGGGGTTTCGACTGATTTTGATGGAAACTTTACCATCGAAGTAACTGAGGAGACAGGTGTATTGGTGGTTTCCTATATTGGGTTTACTACTAAAAAAGTAAGCTATTCTTCTTACGGGAATATCGGCGCGATAAGTCTTGATGCCGATGCCGAGGAATTAGAAGGGGTTATTGTAACAGGGGTGCAGGATATTGCGAAAGATCGTAAGACTCCCGTAGCTGTGTCTACCATTAAAGCTGCCGAAATTCAAGCGAAACTTGGATCTCAGGAATTCCCGGAGATTTTGAACACAACGCCTTCTATCTACGCTACGAAAACTGGTGGTGGATTTGGAGACGCACGTGTAAACATTCGTGGGTTTGATACCAATAACTCGGCGGTAATGATCAACGGTGTACCGGTAAACGATATGGAAAACGGACGTGTTTTCTGGAGCAACTGGGCCGGACTTTCAGATGTTACCTCTGCCATTCAAGTACAAAGAGGGCTTGGGTCTTCGAAATTGGCGGTGTCCTCTGTTGGGGGTACGATCAACGTCGTTACCAAAACATCACAAAATGCCGAAGGAGGTGCCGTAGGTGCTACCGTAGCAAATGACGGGTATATAAAAACATTGGCTTCCTATTCTACCGGATTGTTGGAAAACGGATTTTCTGCTTCCCTACTATTGAGTAGAACGGGCGGTAATATGTATGCAGATGGAACCAACTTTGAAGGATACAACTTCTTTTTGGGACTTGGGTATACTACAGAAAAGCACAGTCTTGAATTCATGGTGACCGGTGCGCCGCAATGGCACCACCAAAGAAGTTTCGCACCATCTATTGCCGATTATATCGAGTACGGTGATGGTGACGGCGAACCCAACAGAAGATACAATGGTGACTGGGGATACCGTGATGGGGAAGAATTTAACTTTAGAAGAAACTTCTACCACAAACCGGTGATCAGTTTAAACTGGGAATGGGAAGTTGGTGATAAGACAACCTTGCAAACTTCTGCCTATGCGTCCTTTGGTCGTGGTGGTGGAACGGGTGAAATTGGTGAAATTGGAGGACGACGTCAGTTTGCCTTACCGAGAGACGCCAATGGCCTTGTTCGTGTAGATGATATCGTTGCGTTTAACAGCGGACAAACAGTAGCAGATTTTAATAATGGGAACCCTAGGGAACAAATCGACGGGTTGTTCGTGAATAATAGTGATAGAAACCCGAACGAAGAAAATACCAACGGTATTTCTAGAAGGGCTTCTGTAAACTCTCATAACTGGTTCGGCTTATTGGCAAACCTTAACAATCGTATCAGCGACAAACTTACCATTGATTTTGGGGTGGATCTTAGAAGATACAAAGGATTCCACTACAGAAGAGTCAATGATCGTTTGGGAGGTGATGTATACCAACAAACAGATGACAGCAACAATCCGCTTGGTGAGGGTGCTTCCAATCTTTTCTTTGAAACATACGATGCAAACCAGCCTTGGTGGGTATTCGGTGACATCGATGATGAAGAGAAAATCGACTACTACAACATCGGTTACGTAAACTGGTTGGGTGTTTTTGGTCAGGTAGAGTACAATTTCACCGATGCCGTTACAGGTTTCGTACAGGGAGCTTTGTCTAACCAAGGATTCTCTCGGGAAGAGCTTTTTGGTGAAACACCACCAGAACAGACCGACTATGAGAACATTCTTGGTGGGAACATCAAAGCAGGACTTAACTGGAACATTGATGAGCACCACAACTTGTTTGCCAACGGAGGTTTCTACTCAAAACAGCCTTTGTTCGATGCAGTATTCTTAAACTTTAGCAATACCATCAATCCAAACCTAACGAACGAGAAAGTAGTAGGTATGGAATTGGGTTATGGGTACAGAAGTGCTAAATTTAGAGCAAATGTAAACTTGTACCGTACAAGCTGGAAAGATCGTTTCGAGTCAGTAGGAGCTACATTTAACGCTGGTGAACCTGATGAGATTCGCGGAAACGCAAACCTTTTGGGGATTACCCAAGTACACTCTGGTCTTGAAATCGATGGCAGATATCAGGCAACCGATCAATTGGCATTTACCGGAATGGTCTCCATCGGGAACTGGGAATACCAAGACGATGTAACGGCTACCTTCTTTGATAACGATCAAGCACCAATTATTGTTGATGGTGTTGAGCAAACCGAGACCTTGGCGCTAGATGGTGTGAAGGTAGGGGACGCTGCCCAATTTACTGCTTTCGTAGGTGTAGATTATAGCATTATACAAAACCTTAGTGTAGATTTCGGATACCGTTTTGCCGATAACCTTTATGCAGATTTTGATGCGACCGATGTAGGTCCTGATGGCGCGTTGAAATTGCCTTCTTTCGGCTTGGCCGATGCGGGTATTGCATATCGTTTGCCTTTCGGAGACAAGTTATTGAGCCTTCGTCTAAACGTTAATAACCTGTTTGATACGACCTATATCGCAGAATCGGATACCAACCGTTTCGTTGAGGCAGGTGATGAAACCTATGACGGTATCAATGTTAGTAACCGTGTGTTTTTCGGATTCGGAAGAACTTGGAACGTAAGTGCCCGATTTAACTTTTAAGAGCACCTTTAAATAATTAAAACCCTGACGGTACCGTCAGGGTTTTTTTATGCCCAAAAATCAGTACATTTAAAACGTAAAACTAGCAACTATGTACGAGACGATTCAAACACTGCATTCTTATCTGGCCTACATTGTATTGGCCTTACTATTCTTGGCCGTGGCCAATGCCTTTATGGGCTGGATGGGCAACAAGGTTTTCAATCTTTCCAAAGACTATCGATTAAGTCTTTTTACCTTGATTTTATCACATATTCAATTGGTGGTAGGGCTTATTTTATTTTTTGTATCGGCCAATGGGTTGAAAGCAATTCAGACCTTGGGTATGGGAGGGTTGAATGCCCCTTCTAGACTATTGGCGGTCGAGCACCCTTTTATCAATATCATTGCAATCGTGCTGATTACAATTGGTTGGTCGCGCCATAAAAAGTTTATGGAGGGGAAAAAGAAATTTAAAAGTATCGCTATCTTTTACGGCTTGGGTCTTTTGTGTATTCTTAGCCGTATTCCTTGGGGACAGTGGTTCAATTAAATATGCGTGGCTTATTTCCGCGAAGGCGGAAATCTAAAGAAGGTGTAACTCCACATACTTCAGTATACTGTAAATTCTAAAACCAAATCAATATGAAAAAACTACTCTTTTTAGCGGTCGTTCTTTTGTCGTCCTGTATGTCAGAACAAAAGTCACTCTTTAATGGCGAAGACCTTTCGGGTTGGGTCGTATATGGCACCGAACTGTGGTACGTAGAAGATGGGTTATTGGTATGTGAGAGCGGTCCTGACGAACAGTATGGCTATCTGGGAACCGAGAAACACTATAAAAACTTTGAATTGACCTTAGACTTTAAACAAGAGGCCGACGGCAATAGCGGAGTATTCATACGCTCTACCGTTGAAGGTACCAAGGTAAGTGGGTGGCAAGTAGAAGTGGCGCCCCCAGGGCACGATACCGGAGGCGTGTACGAGTCATATGGCCGTGGTTGGTTGATCAAACCGGCACCTGAAAAAGACAAGGCCCTAAAAAAAGGAGAATGGAACCAGATGAAAATTAGGGTAGAGGGCGCAACGATCACTTCCTGGCTCAATGGTACGGAAATGATTACCCTTACCGATGAAAAAATAGG
>CALIIC010000084.1 GCA_938020445.1 uncultured Flavobacteriaceae bacterium
AAGCTACCGTTTCCTATTTTGGGTATGTTTTCGAAATCCATCATAATTATATTTCAATATTACGAATATTTCTATGAAGTCTATTTCTATTTAACATTACGTCGCTAATTCCGCTTTCAATTGATTTACGTTTTTATAAGATTATTCCTTTCGTATAGTAGACAAAAAAATAGATATGTTATTTCTGTGGTTAGATTTTCAAGCTTGCGTACAACAATTGGCTAAACGTACCTCAGTACGTTTATTCCTCTTTTATAAAAACCATAGCATCCAAAAAAAAGAAAGAATCATCTAAGACAAACTAGCCAAACTCTTCTCCAAGGTTTCGATCTTGGCCTCCGCGTCCGCTTGCTTTTTACGCTCCAGGGCGATGACCTTTTCGGGGGCGTTTTGCACAAAGCGTTCGTTGCTCAATTTCTTTTCAACCGATTGTAAGAAGCCCTTTGTATATGTAAGCTCTTCCTGAATTTTTTCTAGCTCGGCAGCTACATCGATCGTACCACTGATGGGGATAAAATATTCGTTACTCTTTACCCTAAAGCTTAAGGCTCCATCAATTGGGGCATCTACATAGGCGATTTCAGACACATTGGTAAGTTTTCCTATAACCGTATCCCATGTGGTCGCCGCTTTCTCTTCGTTTAAGACCGATAGCGAAATGGCATCTTTCATCGCAATCTGCTTTTCTTTCCGAATGGTACGGATACCGGTAATGACTCCATCGGCAAAGTCAAAGCCGGCAATCAAATCGGCATTCACTTCTCCCATAACGGGCCATTGGGAAACAATCAAGGCTTGTTCGGGTGTGCGCTTATTCATATGCTGCCAAACTTCCTCGCTCAAGAAAGGCATAAAGGGATGCAATAACTTTAGGTTTTCCTCAAACAATTGTACAATGGCCTCCAAGGTCCTTTTATCAATGGGTTGTTGGTAGGCAGGTTTTACAATTTCTAGCAACCAGGAACAGAAATCGTCCCACACCAATTTATAGATCGCCATTAAGGCATCGGAAATCCGGTATTTGCTAAAATGGTCTTCGATTTCGGCCAAGGCCTGGTTGAACTTTGAGCGGTACCACTCGATTCCCAATTGGGCCGCTTCGGGTTGCTGCAGATCGGCAACCTCCCAGCCCTTTACCAAACGAAAAGCGTTCCAAATCTTATTCGCAAAATTCTTGCCTTGCTGGCAGAGGTCTTCATCGAACATTAGATCGTTTCCGGCGGCGGCACTTAACAAGAGTCCGACCCTAACACCATCGGCCCCATATTGTTCAATCAATTTGAGCGCATCGGGCGAGTTGCCCAATTGCTTCGACATTTTTCGGCGTTGCTTGTCACGCACCAAACCGGTGAAATACACATTCTCAAAGGGCCGCTTCTCTCGGAATTCATAACCGGAAATGATCATACGGGCTACCCAGAAAAAAATGATATCGGGCCCTGTCACCAAATCGTTGGTCGGGTAATAATAATTCACCTCCTCATTGTCGGGTTCCATAATACCCCCGAATACGCTGATCGGCCATAACCAAGAAGAAAACCAGGTATCGAGTACGTCTTCGTCTTGCCGCAAATCTTCAAACGTTAAATTTGCATTTTGCGATTTCTCCTTTGCCGCTGCCAAGGCTTCTTCCTTGCTCGCTGCAACTACGAAATCGTTTTGCCCATCACCAAAGTAGTAGGCCGGTATTTGCTGGCCCCACCATAATTGGCGCGATATATTCCAATCGCGAATGTTTTCCATCCAATGTCGGTAGGTATTTTCGAACTTTTTCGGGAAAAACTTCACCTCTTCAGTTTCCAATACTGCCGCAATGGCAGGTTTTACCAAATCTTCCATCTTTAAGAACCATTGATCGCTCAAACGTGGTTCAATAACGGCCTTGGTACGTTCAGAAGTCCCTACTTTGTTCAAATGCTGTTCGGTCTTTACCAAAAAGCCCTTTGCCTTTAATTCCTTCGAAATTGCCTTTCGAACCGCAAAACGGTCTTGCCCTTCATACTGCAAACCGTAGGAATTTAAGGTAGCATCGGCATTAAAAATATCTATTACTTCCAGTTGATGTTTTTCACCCAAAGCCTTGTCATTGATATCATGGGCAGGGGTTACCTTTAAACAACCGGTACCGAACTCCACATCTACATACGCATCTTCAATGATGGGAATGGCACGGTTACAAATAGGCACGATCGCTTTCTTCCCCCTTAAATGGCGGTAGCGCTCATCGTTGGGGTTGATACAGATGGCGGTATCGCCCAAAATCGTCTCGGGGCGGGTAGTTGCGATGGTTACGGTTTCATCCGAACCTTCGATTTTATAAGCCAAATAGTATAACAACCCTTGTTTTTCTTCATATACCACTTCCTCGTCAGACAAGGTGGTCAATGCTTCTGGGTCCCAATTCACCATTCTATAGCCCCTATAAATAAGGCCTTTGTTGTATAGATCTACGAATACCTTAATGACCGATGCATACATATCATCGTCTAAGGTGAACTTGGTGCGGTCCCAATCACAGGAACAACCCAATTTTTTCAACTGTTCCAAAATAACGCCTCCATATTCGTCTGTCCAGTCCCACGCGTGCTTTAAGAAGGCTTCGCGCGTTAAATCGGCCTTTTCAATACCCTCTGACTTCAATTTGGCAACTACTTTTGCTTCGGTAGCGATCGAGGCATGGTCCATTCCCGGTACCCAACAGGCATTTTTACCCATTAAACGGGCTCTACGGATCAAGACATCTTGGATCGTATTATTCAACATATGTCCCATATGTAGTATTCCGGTTACATTCGGAGGGGGTATTACAATCGAATAAGGCTCCTTTTCATTCGGGATGGAATGAAAATACTTATGCTTCATCCAGTAGTCGTACCAGTGGTTCTCAACCTTTTGGGACTCATATTTTGATGGAATTTCCATATTTTGGTACGGTATTTGTCCATATGCCATCGGATGTGTTAAATCGCACCGAAAACAGATGTTAAATGTTGATAAATAATAACTTTTTCACCTAGGGTGAAATACGAAACAAAAATAAGTAACGTTAATAGATAACAAAAGAATTTTGGAGGTTCATCTCAAAAGATTTACTTTTGAAATTCACCCAAAACTAAAAATCATGAAGAAAATAGTACTTGTATTATTTGTAGGAATGCTAGGACTTAGCCTTACCGCCCAAGACAAAGCGGCGAAAATTGAATTCAAGGCCGAGACGGTTGATTACGGTGAAATCGAAAAAGGTTCAGACGGCATTCGCGTATTCGAATTTACAAATACGGGAGATGCTCCACTGATCATCAGTAAAGTAAGCTCTAGTTGTGGATGTACCATTCCCAAGAAACCCGAAGATCCAATTTTACCTGGTAAAACAGGAGAGATTCAAGTGAAGTATGACACCAACAGAGTTGGACCGATCAGAAAGGCGATTACCGTTATTTCGAATGCCGCCACTCCTACAAAAATCTTAAAAATTAAAGGCGAGATCAAAGCGCCGGAAGGGAAATAAAATAGTTCCTTCTTGAAAAGTAAGAACCCTGATTTCGGCAACGGAATCAGGGTTTTTCTTTGAACATATTCTCTAGCACGAAGCTAAAAAGTAGTTCAGAATCGTAGCGTTCGATCAATACTTTGATCCGTTTGCCCTCTTTTTCATTCAGCAATTGCATCACTTCCTGCAATTTATAGGTATGTACACTCTTCCCGTTTACTGCCAAAACAACATCACCCTCCCGTAAACCTACCGTTTCGGCAGGACTACCGGCACGAATACCCGAAACAATAATTTCAGGCACAAGGCTCAAACGGGTCCGGTTTTGGAATAGCAATTGTACATTCCCGAAGGCGCTATCATTCTCATCATTGCGCACTACCCCGTTGCGATCGGCAATGCGTTCCGAAACATAGCGCAACCCATCATGCTGTAATTGAATACCGCTCATATTGTATTGAAATGGGCTATTAAAATTGTGATTTTTTCGAAGGCTGACGGTACCTTCGCGATAATTAAAGATGATATTAAAGCGTTTCAGCACCTCTCCTCCCATACTCCCATTGCGATCGCCCAAATTTTTAATGGCGCTGAAAGATTGGGCATTCGGGAAGGCCGCTTTTGCATCTTCCAATACAAAGCTGCCAATTTTTAAGCCTTTTACCATGGTGCGCTTTCCAAAAATATCACCGTTGAGGCCTTTGCCCAAAAAATCGTCGTAGTGCTTATCGGGAATGTCGATATGCTCGTTCTCAAAGAGCCAAAAAGCGTCGCTGCTTCCCGAATCAATCAAGAGTTTCACCGGAATATCTTCTTTGTTATTCATATATACTTCCCCATCTACGTATGCTTTCTTCTTTACAATAGAGATGGGCAGTGTCTCGTATTTCTTGGCTTTTTTGTTGCGATAGGTCTTGGGATCGTGAAACTTTATCGTCTTACCACTATAATTGATGTCGACGACAAAATCCCGAAATAGATCATACCCGATAATACCATGAATGGGAATCCCCAGGTTTGGAGAAAAATTCATATCCTTATCGAGTACTACATATAATTGCTGGTTGTAATTTTTGATGCCCCCCAGTTTAAAACGGTTGTTCTTAGAACTAAGTGCTTTAATGGGATCGCCGTCTCCCAAGCCGCGAATGGCTATTTCGGACACATTATTGATCTGCACCGAATC
>CALIIC010000085.1 GCA_938020445.1 uncultured Flavobacteriaceae bacterium
ACCTATGCCATCTCAGGAAATTATTCAGTGACCCTTAAAGCAAGCAATGCCGATGGGGAGGATATAGAGACCAAAACTGCCTATATTACCGTCATTGACCCTGGTATGCCGCCAGTAGCAGCTTTTTCTGCCTCGGCTACCGAAGTTGAAACCGGCGGGGCGATTAACTTTACCGATGAAAGTACCAATATGCCTACGACCTGGGCTTGGGAATTCCCAGGAGGCGATCCTGCCGCTAGTGCCGATCAAAATCCCAGTGTCTTATATGCAACCGAAGGTACGTACAGTGTAACTCTGATCGCAACCAATGCCGAAGGGGAAGGCTTGGAAACCAAAACCGATTATATCACCGTCGCAGATATTCCGACTCCGCCGATAGCCGCCTTTAGTGCCTCCGCTACGAGTATAGAGGCCGGAACGTCTGTTCAATTTACCGATGAGAGCACCAACAGTCCTACCAGCTGGGCATGGACGTTCGAAGGGGGCGATCCCGCTACCAGCACTAGCCAAAACCCAACGGTTGGCTACCCAACGGCTGGTACCTATACAGTAAGCTTGACTGTAACCAATGCCGATGGAGAAAACCTAGTGTCCAAAACCGATTATATAACGGTGGCCGTTCCGGTGGTGGCACCGGAGGTAGATTTTTCCGCTGACAAAACAACCATCATTAGCGGACAAGACATTGCCTTTACAGATACCAGTACCAACAGTCCCACTACTTGGGAATGGACTTTTGAAGGGGGGAGTCCTGCAACGAGTATGGAGCAAAATCCGACGGTGCGCTACAATAATTTTGGCACCTATGAGGTGCAGTTGACGGCTACCAATTCAGCAGGAGGGGATACAGAGACGAAAACAGGGTATATTACGGTGAACCAGCAAATGGCAACCTATACGGTGACGTTCCGCACCAACTGGACCGCTGCCAATCACCCAGTTGATTTCCCAACCGGAAGCGATCATTTCTCCCAGGCAATCGGCATGGTTCACAAATCCGGCGCAAGCTTTTTCAAGGCAGGAGAACTGGCGAGTACTGGAATAAAAGATATGGCGGAAAGAGGCCGAAATAGCCCCTTGTCAGATGAGATACAGCCGATTGTGGCAGCAGGGGAGGCCCTTAGTTTTATTAACGTGGGCGGGCTCGGAACCGGCACGGTAGAGGTGTCAGGTACCATTCGGGTAACGGAAGAATTCTCCTTGGTCACCTTGGTAAGTATGATAGCTCCTAGTCCTGACTGGTTCGTGGCCGTGGAAGATATTGATTTATTTAACAATGGTAACTTTATAGGTTCCATGATGGTAGGTGGCATTTCCTATGATGCAGGTACTGATAGTGGTCTTTCTTTTAGCTCGGGAAATGACCCCACGGTTCCTGCCGTACCAATCTTTGAAATTACCGAGGCCCCACTTGGGAACGGCACCGAAGTAGATCCTCCCGTGGCTTACTTTACTTTTGTGAAAAACTAACTTTTCTACCAACTTCTGATTTGTCGAGAATTGAAATGCATCGATAATAAAAAAATCTGGTTTGCTGTAACCAAATTATTTTTATGTCGTCGTATGGGTGTTATTCATCAATCTAAAACCATACACATGAAAAAAATGACGCTTGTGGTACGCTGTACCTTTCTTTTCCTATGCCTGCAAACTTCCTTTTCCCAAATTTCCGAAGAAGCTTTCGATACTACTTTGGAAAATTTACATGGCCCTGACATTCCCGGTCTCACCGTCTTGATAGCGAAAGAGGGAAAGGTGCGCTATCGCAAGGCATTCGGAATGGCCAATATGGAACTTAAGGTGCCCATGAAGCCGGAAAATGTCTTCGAGATCGGCTCGATGACGAAACAGTTTACCGCGGTCTGTATCTTGATGTTGGTAGAACAGGGGAAATTAAACCTCAATGACGACATCACCAAGTACCTCCCAGATTATCCGACCCATGGAAAGAAATTGACCCTTCATCATCTACTGAACCATACGTCCGGGATTAAGAGTTATACCGAGATGGAAGGATTGAATACCTTTGCCAGAATTGATAGAACCCCCACGGCCCTGATCGACCATTTTAAAAATGAACCTATGGATTTTGATCCAGGAACACAGTGGCACTACAACAATTCCGGTTATGTGGTTTTAGGACAGGTGATTGAAACGGTTTCAGGTACCTCCTATGCCGAATTTGTAAATACCCATATTTTTGAGAAGCTGGGCATGAAAAATTCCTACTATGGTAGTAAAACCCAACTTATACCCAATAGGGCGAGTGGGTATATGCCTTCTGAAAACGGCTATCGCAATGCAAATTACTTGAGTATGACCCTGCCTTATGCAGCAGGTTCCCTTATGTCTTGTGTAGACGATATGCTATTATGGTACCAAGCGATTGAAGCGAATAGCTTGATCAGCGAAGAAAGCAAGAAAAAAGCATTTACCAATACTGCTTTGAACAATGGAAAGCCAACAAATTATGGTTATGGCTGGCAAATAAATGATGTAAACGGCATTCCCAGTATGGAGCACGGAGGTGGAATCTTTGGCTATGTTTCCCAAGGGATCTACCTGCCTTCAGAGAAGGTGTATGTGGTAATCCTTACCAATCGCAATGGGAACTCACCACAGGAAACTGCAATTCGTCTAGCGGCTCAAGCCGCAGGGAAACCATATCCTAATGCAGGAAAAGCTATGGCTTTATCAGATGCTCAACTGAAAAAATGGACAGGTACATATGTATTCGACGAAGATGTACGCCGTGCGATTTCCGTCACAGACGGTGTGCTATATAGTCAGCGAGAAGGCAGCGAACCGATGAAGTTGTTTCCGGTATCTAAGAACAAGTTTTGCTTCGAAGATGGGTTTGGAGTATATGAGTTTACAAAGGAAAAGGGCAAGAAAACAGTTGTTTTTTCAGAGCGTATCCGAAAATCGAAGGGGAGGGAGGTTAATTAGAATTAACAATGATCAATGAACAGTTATTGGTAAACAGTGCTGGGAATTAAGTATTAAATATTTTGAATTAGCCTCCAACTTCTAACCATTGGAGTCAAATTTGACGTTGGAATTTGTATTTCCTCAAACCTCGTACTTCGACATACTAATTAGATCCGTCTAGGGAGAAATTGAGAATCATATCTTTTAGTTTGTCGGTATCAAGGGAACCGTCTTTTTTTAGGACCTCTTTGGTGACCTTGTTAGTTTGAAGCATGGTATTGATTCTTTTTTGCAGTCCCTTTAATTCCGTATTAAGATCGCCTTCTCCAAAGGTCGTTAACTTTTTAAAATCCTCGATACGGTCGGTAAAACCAATGTCATTTTCATCCAAATCGCGTAATTCAGAAAGTCGTAGCTGTTTGAGCCATCCAGCATCCAAATCCGTGTTCTTAATGAATTCATTGTCATAGAGCATGTGATTGATACGTTTTTTGAATGCTTTTAATTCGCTGTTGAGATCACCGTTGCCAAAAGTGGTCAGTTTCTGGAAATCATGAATACGATCAGTGAAAGCAATGTCATTTTCATCCAAATCCCTTAATTCATACAGCCGTAGCTGTTTTAGCCACCCGGCGTTTAAATCGGTGTTCTTAATAAATTCATTGTCATAGAGCATGTGATTGATACGTTCTCTAAAGGCTCTAAGTTCGCTGTTGAGATCGCCGTTGCCAAAGGTGGTAAGCTTCTGAAAATCATGAATACGGTCTGTAAAGTGAATATCATCTTCATCTAAATCTCGCAATTCGTAGAGCCGTAGCTGTTTTAAGACCCCGGCGTTTAAATCGGTGTTCTTAATGAATTCATTATCATAAAGCATGTGATTGATGCGCTCTCTAAAGGCTCTTAATTCGCTGTTGAGGTCACCGTTGCCAAAAGTGGTAAGCTTCTGGAAATCGTGAATGCGATCTATAAAGTGAATGTCATCTTCATCTAAATCCCGCAATTCATAAAGCCGCAGGTGTTTGAGCCATCCGGCGTTTAAATCAATATTTTTGACGTAGTCATTTTCATATAATAAATGGTTGATCCGTTGTCTAAAAGCTCTTAATTCGCTGTTGAGGTCACCGTTGCCAAATGTGGTAAGCTTCTGAAAATCGTGAATACGATCGGTAAAACCGTTGGCATTTAGATCTTGGTTCTTCAATTCGGGTAGTCCTAGGTGACGAAGCCAACCAGAATTTAAACCGCTGTTTCGTGCCGACTCGTTTTCAAAGAGTAATTGATCGACCCTATCTCTAAGGTCTTTTAATTCCGTGGTGATATCACCTTTCCCAAAAGTGGTAAGCGCAATGACGTCATGAATACGGTTGGTAAAATCAATATCCTTTTCATCGAGTTTGTTTAACTCGAAAAGGTTCATTTGTTGCAACAAATTGATGTTTAAATCGGCCTCATTCCCGCTACTTGTAACATCACCTTTGCTATTTTCTTGCTGTGAGACCATGATGTGCATACCCAAAAGGAACAATGTCTGAAAAAGCGTTTTTGTAAATTTCATTGCGCAGGTTTTTAGGGTGTATTAAGTACAATTTACGTGCCGATTCTGTTTAAAAAATCATAGAGTAATAAGTGGGGTATAATGCTAATAAGTGATTGCTAATAGGGTATATGTGAAAAATTGAAAAGAGTTGGTGAGCAGTTGACAGTAAGCAATGGCCAGTGGGCAGTGAACAGTTCGCAGTATATAGTAAACATTGGGTAGTAAGCAGTAGGCGTTAATAATTTGAACTTGGCATGCGCTAATCATTTTAGATGTGACTCTTTTTTGAGTTATGAAGTAATAAATGGTCGCTATGTGGTATAAATGGGTTTAAAGCGATATAAGTGGGATTTTACAAAGAACAGTGGGCAGTGAACAGTTCGCAGTAAATAGTAAACAGGGTGTAGTAAGCAGTAGGCGTGAATGAATTTGAACTTGCTTCTTGAACTTGGCATACGCTAGTCGTTTTAGATGCGATTCTTTTTTGAGTTGCAAAGTAATAAATGGTCACTATGTGGTATAAATGGGTTGTAAATTGATGTAAGTGGAATTTTGCAATGAACAATGAACAATGAACAGTTACCAGTAAACAGTTACCAGTAAACAGTTACCAGTAAACAGTAAACAGTAAGCAGTGGGCAGTGGGGGTGAATAAGCTTGAACCATGTAGTTGAACTTGGGAGGCGATGCTCATCTTATACGCTACTCTTTTTTGAAATATAAAGTAATAAGTGGTGTATATAGATTATAAATGAGTGTTAAAGGGGTATAAGTGGCATTTCGCCAATTAACAGGAAACGGGAATCAACAAATGCTGGTTAGCAATTTTGTTTTGTACTTGAACTTGCGAAGCAGTAAACAATTGACAGTAGCCAATGTAAAGTGTGCTAGAGCTTGGGTTCGAACTAAGGTTAAGTTTGTAGTTGAATTTTTTCGGACTTACACTCTCTTTGGTAAGCGAATAAGGTTTGAGTGTCCTTTGGCCAACAGTCTGCTGCGATCTGCGTTCCAAATTTCGCAGGAGGTGTTTACGATCTGATGTCCATTTTTTGTGATACTGGTTTTTGCTATGATGGTATCGCCCGCTTTGGCCGAAGCAAAATAATCTACTGCAAGGTTCACTGTGGTATACCAATCTTCCTTTTCCAAAGAGAAAACAGCAGCACCAACTGCATCATCGATGATGGCGGCAGTGGTACCTCCGTGCAGAATACCCATCGGGTTGGTCATTTCCTCCCGAATCACATAGGAGAATTCCAAAGCACCTGGAGCTGCACTCAATAAAGTAGGATTTAACCAGCGCATGAGCGGTGAAATTGAATCCGAAGAGTCGGAGCCGATACGTGATTTAAAAAAGTCAAGTGCTTTCTTCATCTTGTTGGAGTGTTAAGGAGCTTAAAAGTTGGCAATTTAGGAAGAAAAGAAACTACTCCGGAGGCCTAGTTACATTTGTTTTATCAGGTTGGTGGCTTGTGGCAAGCAGCACTCGAATTGAACACTCGTCTTCAAACGTGATGCGAAAGCCTACTCTAAAACCGTCAAGGCGGTCTTTACCATTTCTTTCATTTCTTTTTTTGAAGAACCAGTTCTATTCAAAACCTTCATTCCGTTATTCAAAGTAAAAAGATAGAGTGCCAACGAATTCAAGTCCTTATCGGCCGAAATTTCACCATGCGCTACTCCAATTTTGAGGTGGTCGTGAAAAGCACCTACAAATGTTTTTTGATTTTCTTGTATAATAGATTTGATCACATCATCGTGCCCTGTAAGTTCAGTGGTTGTGTTTACCACAAAACACCCTTTTTTATCTTTGTCGGTTGCAGCTTCGTCGGCAATGGCAAGAAAGAGTTTTTCAAACCCTTTTTTTACAGAATTTTCACTGTAAAGAAGCGACTTCAAAGTGCTCATCGATGTGTTTCGATAGTGGGCAAAGGCCTTCAAAAAAAGTTGTTTTTTATCGCCATAGGTATCATAAATACTAGCTCGGTTGATTTTTAGTGTATCTACCAAGTCTTGCATAGAAGTGGCATAAAATCCTTTTCTCCAAAAAAGGAGCATGGCCCTCTCTAAAATTTCGTTCTCGTCAAATGCTTTGATTCTTGGCATACAATATAGGGAAAGCAGACCAGTAAAAAAGAGATGGTCTGCTTGTTTTGGAACCTACTTAAAGGAGTTCTTATTTAGTCTTTTCATGTGCCAAATTTACAGAAATTACATCGTACGGATGATAATCTGGTGTACTGTTGCTAAAAACCTCCAGCATATTGGGGGCTTTGCCGGTTTCAATAAGTTGAACGGCGGCATTTAAGGAAGCGGCGTCTTTCCATTGGGCATATACGATGATATGTTCACTATCTAGACTTTTATGAATGTTTGCCGAAATAAATCCTTTTTGATACCTCATGGTTTGGCTCATTCCTTTCTGAAGCAAGGCCACGATTTTTTCCTGTTGTCCCTCTTTGGGAGTTATCACATTTATGACCGTCAAAATTTCATTGTCCGCATTGATAATAGCGTCCGATGTAGGGTCGTTTGCGTTTTGGGGCGTTTGGGTGAAGTTCATCAGGGAAAGGGCCCCTAAAATGAGTGGAAGGATCAATACGTTTGTACGTTTTAAAATAGTTTTCATTTTTTTACTTTTTTAGGTTTATATTTATATTGGAACGATCGTTCTGAAATAAATCAAAAAAATAATTCTTGTACAAAGATATCTTATTTGGAACAATCGTTACAAAATATTAACAAATAATTAGCATTATGAAATAACTACGTTTCTTTGCAGTTGTCATTCTTCCAAAAATTAACAGATTTGTTTTTTTCGTTGTTACGGGGGTTTAGTCTAAAGTGTTTGGCAAAATTTTCAGATTTACAGCATCGAAATCACCAATTTTGAGAATAGCATAAGGAAAGACCATGCTATCCTCTAGAACCTTGCCCTATAAATACCGCCCCCGAAAAGTACTCGGATTTTCGTTGGTGATCTTTTTAAAAATGCGATTGTAGTAACACAAACTCTGAAAACCCGATCGGTAACAAGCTTCGCTTACACTGCCCTTTGCCATTAGGTAACGTTTGGACTGACTGATACGGTAACGATTTAAAAATTCGATAAACGTATAGGTCGTCATCTTTTTAAAATAACGGCAGAAGGCCTCTTTGGACATAAAACAAATGCCGGCGACTTCTTCCAGTGTTATTTTTCGGTGATAGTTGGTGTCAATAAACGCATGAATCAACCGCATGCGTTCTTGCTCTTTAGTACTAGCGGTATTGAGATAAGGTTTATCATGCAAGGTTTCAACCAAGGGTATTTCTGAAAGTAGCTGCAAGATTTCGGTTAATTGTACATATTGTTGAAAGGCGGGGAGCTGCTCCAAGGCAAATAGCTTTTTTCCGATTGGTATGATCTGCTTTCCTGAAAATACGACGCCTCTTTTCGATGCTTCAAACAGTTCTTTTATTGCGGTTAATTCGGGAGCGTGGTCAAAATGATGCTCTACAAAGTCTTTTTTCAGATGTACCACCACCTTGCTATATTCCGTTTGTACACCATAGTCGAAATTCAAATGGGGAATATTCGAACCGATCAACACCAAATCCCGCTCTTGATAAGTTGAAATATGATCTCCTATATGTCGCGTACCAGTCGCCCCTTCTATATAGACCAACTCGTACTCCGGATGGGAATGCCAAAAGAACAGATCACTCAACCGCGGATTGAACATCATGCTAAAAGAGCGATTGACTTGACTGGTAATCGTTTCAAGTTGAACCTTCATGAATACAATATTGAATAATAATATCTAATTAAAACACTAAAATATCAATATTGTATTAATATTCATCAAAAACGGTAAAGTTACCACCAGTTTTCTCCCCTTACTTTGCGGTATTGTTTATTAAATGTACGTGATATGGAAACCAAAAATGGCACAAAAGCAACGACCTTGATCCCTGATAATCAACATACCGATATTCCCGGGAACCCCTCCACTGCGAAAAGCAGTACGGCACAACTGAGACAGACGGCTAGCGCTGATTCGCTACGGGTGCTTAGTATGAAAGACTGGGAATTTTGGAAACACAATGGCTATGTGGTAATCAAACAGGCCGTTTCACTAGAACAAGCTTCTGAAACCGCTAGCTTCCTTTGGGAATTCGCAGAAAAAGACTCCAATAATTCCGAAACCTGGTACACCCCATCCGCCGTGGAATTGCAAATGAAAGAATTGGCAGGAACCGGCATGGTAGAGGTCTACAACAATCAATATCTATGGAACAATCGCCAAACCCAAAGGGTTTATGACGCCTTTGTAGATATCTGGGGCTTGGAAGAATTATGGGTTACGATCGATCGTGCCAATTTAAATTTCCCCATACGGCCGGGACATGAATACAAAGGGTTTATTCATTGGGATTATGACCCGGAGACCAAACCGCAAAACGTACAGGGGGTATTGGCGCTTGCCGATCAAACCGATACGGATATGGGCGGCTTTCAATGCATTCCATGGTTGTACCGTAATTATGATAGCTGGAAATTAACCCAGCCCAAAGATCGTAACCATTTTAAACCCGACATGAATGGCTTGGAAGACAAGCTGGTAAAAGTGCCTTTGGAAGCAGGGGATCTGCTTATTTTCAACAGTTCGGAACCGCATGGTATTCGTGCCAATAATTCAGTAGATAAGGTGCGTATTGCCCAGTATATATCAATGATGCCGGCACAGGAAGAAAATAAAGCACTTAAAGAATGGCGGATCAATTCTTGGAAAAATCGCATTGCGCCTGAAGGCTATGCCTTTGCGGGCGATCCGAGAAATTGGGAGCAGACCCGTTATGAAAGAGCCACCTTATCGGCTTTGGGAGAAAAACTGTTGGGATTGAAAAAGTGGTAAACAATGGATCTGGAACTTACCGGGAAATCTGTTTTTATTAGTGGTTCCACTGCCGGAATCGGCTTTGGAGTTGCCCGGACTTTTTTGAAGGAAGGAGCCACGGTATACCTAAACGGTCGCACAGAATCATCGGTTGCCAAAGCTATGGCGAAATTAAAGGCAAGCTTTCCCGATGGAATTGTATACGGCATCGCCGCTGATTTTTCGGATGGGGAGTCCGTTCGTTCCCTGCTACGGCAACTACCCGATATTGATATTTTGATCAATAATGTTGGGACATACAGCGCGCAATCTTTTTTTGAGACCACCGATGCCGATTGGCAACAACAATACGAGGTGAATGTGATGAGCGGCGTTCGCCTGGCGCGGCATTTGTTGCCTAAAATGATGGAAAAGAACTGGGGCCGTATATTGTTCGTTTCCAGTGAATGTGCGACTTTGGTGCCGGCAGATTTGATTGCCTACAGCGCTTCAAAGGCCGCTTTGCTAGCAGTTTCAAGAGGATTGGCCCAATTGACCAAGGGCAGTGGGGTCACGGTAAATGCGGTGATTCCTGGCTCCACCATGACCGAAGGAGCCGAGCAATTCTTGGCTCATTTCGCCCAAAAGGAAAACAAAACGGTGCAAGAGGCAGAGATTCATTTTTTTGAGGAAACAAGAACCGCTTCGCTCTTGCAGCGTTTTGCAAGTGTGGCGGAAATTGCGAATGGTATCGTTTATTTTTCAAGCCCCTTGGCAGCAGCGACCAACGGCGCGGCCATTAAACTCGAAGGAGGTAGCACCGGGGGTATCCTATAAATATCTAAACTAAATCAATATACAATGACAGTAAGAAAAGTACTTTTAATGAACCTTCTTTTTAGCTTTTTGACATTTACCGCATGTCAGGAAAAAGCCGAAACCAAACCAGCGGAAACAACAGCTACCAACACCATGGAAGAAACAGGAAAAAAAGAAAAGCTATTACGCCATATGGTGATCTTTAAGTTCAACGAAACAGCGAGCGAGGAAGACGTAAACAAGTTGAATGACTCGTTCAATGCCCTGGCCGAAACCATTCCCGTAATCCAAGATTTTGAATGGGGACTCAATGACAGTCCCGAGAATTTTCATCAAGATTTCACCCATTGTTATTTGATCACCTTTGCCTCTGAGAAAGATCGGGACAGTATTTATACACCACACCCCGATCATCAGGCATTTGTACAAAGCCTACAACCCCATTTGGAAAAGGTATTCGTGGTAGATTACTGGACCAATCCTTAATTCCTTCTAATAACAGCACGTATGAGTTTTCTCGATTTCACCGTCATAGGCGTATACCTTGGTATCATTTTATGGATCGCCAAATGGGCCTCGTCCAAGAAGGACCATACGGAGTTTTCCTCCGTTGATTACTTTTTGGCAGGTAAAAACCAAGGATGGTTGGTGATCGGTGCCTCGCTGTTTGCCTCCAATATCGGTTCCGAAATCATCTTAGGAGTATCTGGTGCCGGGGCGCGGGCCGATATGCCGATGGCCAACTTTGAAATCTTGGCCTCCCTTGTACTCATTCTACTTGGGTGGGTATTTGTGCCCTTTTACTTACGGTCGGGAATCTATACCATGCCCGAATTTTTAGAAAAGAGATACTCAAGTGCGTGCCGCAATTACCTTTCTGTTATATCCGTTTTGGCGTATATCATTACCAAGATCTCTCTGATTATTTTTGCCGGCGCCCTTGTCTTTGAAGTATTGGGAGTGCCATTTTGGACCGGCGCCATTATAACAGTGGTCGGGACGGGATTGTACACCGTTTTAGGCGGACTCAAAGCCGTGATCTATACAGATATGGTACAGGCATTCATCCTTATTTTGGGGACTGTGGTGGTAGTGATTTTTGGCCTGCATCAATTGGGAGGATGGAGTGGTATGACCGAAACCATTTCTATGGCGGCCTTGGAAGAAGGACGACCCCGCATGGATCAATTTTTTAATCTTTGGCGCCCTATGGACGATACCGATTACCCTTGGACGGGGATGCTCTTCGGTGCCCCTATTTTAGGCGTTTGGTATTGGTGTACCGACCAATACATTGTACAACGCGCCCTCTCGGCAAAGGATGTGAGCAACGCACGAAAAGGAGCTTTGTTCGCGGGTTATTTAAAATTGTTGCCTGTCTTTTTATTTTTTATCCCAGGGGTTATCGCCTATGCCTTGTTGCAACAAGGTACCATTCATTTTTCACTGGAAGATGCCGACCAAGCCTTGCCCGCACTCATTACCCAACTTTTACCGACTGGATTAAAAGGCCTGGCCATCGCAGGCTTGCTAGCGGCTTTGATGAGTTCTCTCTCCTCGGCCTTTAATTCAAGTTCTACCCTGCTTACCATTGATTTTTATCAAAAAATAAAACCCAAGGCGACAGAAAAAGACCTAGTGCGCTTCGGGCGCTTGGCCACTATAGTACTGGTCGTGCTTAGCTTGGGGTGGATTCCCTTTATGAATGCCCTTATGGACGGTGGTATTTTTCATTATCTACAGAGCATCCAAGCCTATATATCGCCTCCGATTACGGCGGTATTTTTATTAGGCCTGTTCTTTAAATGGATCAATGCACGCGGTGCTATCGTCGCTTTATGGACGGGCTTTGCCATTGGTGTTTTTAGATTGGTCATGGAGTTTATGAATAACAACGGTAGTATTCAGGTAGGGGCCGATAGCCCGTTGGCCTATTTTCTAGAGATCAATTTTTTACATTTCGCCCTGTTCCTGTTCCTTTTTTGTTCGGGAGTGCTTATGGTGGTCAGTAAACTGGGA
This sequence comes from uncultured Flavobacteriaceae bacterium, assembly GCA_938020445.1. GTDB lineage: Bacteria > Bacteroidota > Bacteroidia > Flavobacteriales > Flavobacteriaceae > Pelagihabitans. The sequence goes on from CALIIC010000085.1 coordinate 12,169, forward strand.
ACACCACAATCGGCAGCTTCCTTGGCAATGGTGACTTTTCAAAAGAAGGAAAATATGGCTTTTAAATGGACATCGGATACCGTATTGACGGTGCTGTTGGTAGTACTGGTATTGCTGCTTTGGTTGATTTTTAGTCCATTGGGAGTAGGGTGAATCTGAACGTTTTAAGTTGTATGTGGCAAGCTGCAATTGAGGTTTGCCGAACGGGTGGGTCGTACAGGCTTCGGTTCTTCGGTTCACATGCCTTAAACAACTGATTTTCTGCAATTTATTTTTACGATGTATTGGGGGTATTCTACTGTTTTTCACACTTATTTAGGAAGAGGTCCACGAGATAGTAGCTATTCGAATACCTAAATTGGATACTTGCTTACCTGACTTCGCAAAAAAAACCGAATAAGCAACTAGGAAAAAGGGTTGTTTTTTTGAACCACAAACAATACAAAATAGCGTACTATGGCAGATAACGACGAACAAAAAGAAGCTAATAAAGACCAAGCACCAAGAGGTCCGGAACGACAAACTTCGATTGCGCGAGACATAGGGGCAGAGGCAGGCGAAGCTGTGAACACACAAACGCAGGAGGATACGGTGGCACCCAGACGCCCGGAACGACAAACTTCGATTGCGCGCGACATAGGGGCAGAGGCAGGCGAAGCTACGAACGCACAGACGCAAGAGAATACGGTGGCACCCAGACGCCCGGAACGACGAACTTCGATTGCACAAGACATAGGCGCGGAAGCTACGAACGCCCAAGCGCAAGACAATTCGCAAGCTGCGGAGCAAACCTCTGCACAGACTGGGATATTAAAATCGAGTTCTTATGATGATTTGAATGAAAGGGTTTTGACAGATCGTTGGGCGGCGCAGGGAAAATCTTCGTCGACGGAAAAAACCCCGTTAAGGACCAGACAAACTACAAGAAGTGTTTCGTTCGAAGAAGGTATTCCTCAGATTGAAAGAACCGAGGCGCGAAAAGAAAAGAGAAAACCGCGTAGAGGAAGAAAACCGGTTAAAACCAAGAATACTTCTGCTTCGGTAGTGGAACAAGCCCAGGAGATGCAAAAAGATATGAAAGCTATGGAGGCTACATTACAAGCAATGATGCCAGCAGCTGCCCAGTCACCTGCCGCCGGTGGAAGTACCCAAGAAACTTCACAAGCTACATCCCCCTACGCAGCATTAGGAGGCTCGGCCATCAATAGTGCACAACGGCTAACACAACCCACTCGATCAAGAAGTCCTAGTCCAGATGAAAGAAAACCTACTGCAAAGGAGAAAAAAGGTAAAAAGAAAGGAAATAGAAAGGGAATGTAACCGTAGAATACAACTTTAAGAACATAAAAAGCAAAAAGGTGCCGTCAAAAAGTTCTTATCTGAATGGTATTGCGGTCAGGAGCTTTAGTTGTAGGTAGTATCTCAAGGAAAGTTATTCCAATTTAGTAGTGATGGTAGTTGTTAGTTTGTGATTTGTTTCAAGATGGTAATTAATTATTCTACGTTTAGCGTGTGATACGTTCCATGATTGTAGCAATTCTACCCAGAGCAATCTGTTTTTCTTTTCTTCATTGTCGTAAACGATTAGTAAATGTAATCTTCTATTGGAGTACACTTTTTTAAAGCCAGATCGGGAATCCTTTAGAACAGCACTTTGTGACTGGTAGTTTTTGGTGGGCCGTATGAACTTTATAAGTTTGAAACCGTAGGCGTTGAGGTAATCGGCGGATTCAGTTGTTTCATACCTTGGGGCCAAGAAGTTGATCAAAATGAATCCAGAAATCCAATTTGATAGTAGTATGACTGCACAAAAAATAAAAACAAGGATACTTGGACTAAATTCAGACATGGAAAATTATTTTAACTAGTAATTATCCATCAATTGAAACCCCCACTTGACGGTTGTTTACAAAATGTACATTGAAATAATAATACGGATCTTTTTTCTCTTGAAATGCTAGTTCAAAGCCTTGGTCATAGATGGATATGCTACTCACATCAAAGTGTTTTGCGATAGATTCAAAGTCTATTTCGGCATTCGCGTATTCTTCCCTTAGGGCAATCGCTGCTTCCGATATAATGGTTGTTTCATTTTCCAATGCTTTCAGCAATAGTTGTTTTTGGTTTTCTTCGATGCCCTCTTTGGTACCCCCAATAAAGATTTTGATTTCCGTAGCAAAAAACTTCTTTTTCATCTGCCAATCTACCTTGTTTCCTCGGATCTTGAGGCTTTCCAAATTGCCCAAATCGGCGTCGGTAAAGGTTAATTTTTTAGATCCGAATAGTTTTTCAAATAATCCCATTTCCAGTGTTCTAGTCTTTTGCTTCAATATTTTATCATGAACCGTATATAAACGCAAAATAAGTTATTTTAATCAGCCATGTTATGATTTTTTATTAGTCCGTATACTATGTTGACCGGTAAAATCACTTGTCCCAATAAAATCAAAAGTACGATAAGTGCTATGGATGCCTCGAGGTGTTGGTTGAATGTATATTCCATACGGTCACTGCGATGTAATTGACTTAAAATGAAAACGGTTAACATGCCTCCAAAGGTGAGCATGAGATGTATCCATTTCATACCGTTAGACAATGGCACGTTCATTTTTTGCGCAACCCAATACCCTAATCCCATCGTACCAAAAAACAGGGAAAGTAAGAATGTCAAATGGAAATAGGCGATTACAAAATAGGTGTCATGTACATTGATGTCTATGGTGGCATCCCTGCTCCAAATGCCAAATAGCAAGAATATTGGAATGGAGAATAGAAAAAACAAATGGGTTTTCTCAATTAGTCGGCTCATTTAACAAATGGTTATTGATCTTTCAAATAAAAAGGTGTCAAACAATTCTTAAGGCACTTATAGGCGAAGTTTCTAGACCAATTCGTGTAGGAAAGATACGTTTATTCCCTGTAATGCATGTGCAGTGAGGCTGGTCCTACTTCTCTGGGATGTCTATGCGCGGCGGCCGTCTTAGATGAGCGCTCACATGAAGATTACTGTGGTTTAAGAGCGACTATTGAACAAAGATAAAAACAAGAAACTGGCATTCACAGCCGTGGCCAATAAAGGAGGTCGAAAGCGTTTTGCCATGGCGAAACTTGGCGAGCCCTACGAGGTAACAGACGTTCCTGCATTGTCTGAATACGTAGAAAACAACAGGACAAAAAAGATCAAAGATTCTAATTATGTTTTTCTTAGGAGGCATTGTTGGCCAAAGTCAGCCATGTTGATTTAAAACAACGCGCGAACCCTATTGTATAGATTATGCCATTTTAATGTTGCTTTTTCGCCTAGCGTAGAATTGTCCCTTGTATAATTATATCTCTGCTCGGATATAGTATTACACCACTTGTTTGTCATTTTCAAATAAGCACCTTGCTCAAGAAGTTTTTAAATAATCCATATCCAATTTTCAAGTTGTTTTACTATTCTCTAACACCTTTCATAACATCGCCTTCTAGAACAAGCGTTAAATATTGTTTTTCTCCATCATTTGTGAATTCAACTTCTGCCCCAAGTTCTTGAACAAAGAATTTGTTGTTTCCTTTTGGTTTCAGCACTTCTTTGTCTGACCCCTTTGGCTGGGCAAATAATACTCCATTATCCAATGAAATCATCATTGTAAATTGTTCAAACACATAATTTCCAACATTTTTCTTCAGTTCATCAAGTTCCACGTGTACAACTTTATTTTTTTTCGGTACCATGGTAGTCGTTTTAGATCCTGCTGATTTGGGAGACTTCCTATTCTTATATTCAAATCGCTTATACCCTATATCTGAATCTTCACTAAAGGTGAAATTTACATACCCTTGCTCAAAAGAAAGTGTTTGCTTATCACGTACATACAAGTTGCGCTCAAGACCACCTAAGCGTTTGTAATAAAGCCCTATATCATCATTGTAACCGATGTAACGCATATCCCCATTTTCCAACGTATAGGTCCCTATAAATTTGTCCAACGCCGTTCGGCTTAAGGACAAAGCTTCTGAGGGCAGAGGATACGGTTTTCCGATTAGCATAGAAGCAATTTGAATTGCTGGATACGTAGGTGACCCTATTTCGGTATTTTGCATAACAATAACATATAACTTTTCATTTGGCAAGTATATCGAGTTTGCTTTGAAACCCGGTGTACTCCCCGAATGTTCATAGGAAGGTGAATTTTGGACTTCATTAAACTCCCAGCCGAAGCCGTAATTAATTTCCGCTCCATCATTCAATCGATAATTTTTTAGCATAGCTGAAAGACTTGATGCATTAATAATTTTATTATCGAATAGTCCTGTGACCCATTTATTCATATCTCTAGGCGTACTCACAATATCGCCTGCAGAAAAAGTAGAAACATATTCTTCCACTTGTTCCGCTTTACCATTTTCATCATGATAATAGCCTAGTGCTTTATTCTTAATAGCTACATGGTCATTGGTAAATGTAGAACTTGTCATTTTTAACGGTGTAAAAACATGCTTACTAATAAAATCTTTATAGGGCAGTCCTGAAATCTTTTCAATAAGTAATCCCAATAATATATATCCATTATTTGAATACGTATACCGTTCTCCGGGAGTGAAAAGTAATTCAAATGAATTGGGCTCTACTTTGCTCAATCCAGTCTCCGAAGCTTTCATTAATTTTTTTGAGTGAATACCAGATGTATGCGTAAGCAGATGTTCTATTTTAATAGGATATTTTTCTTTATTGAACATTTCGAGATGTGCTCCCAGATAATCTGAAACATTTAATTTCCCTTGTTCTTGCAACAGAAGTATTGCGGCTGCAGTAATTTGTTTGGTTATGGATCCAATATTGAATTTTGTAGAACGCTTAACAGGTCTTTCATTGTGGACATCAGATAAACCTGAATAGTTTTCGTAAATAACCTTTCCGTTTCTTGATGCTAAAACGGCTGCTCCTGTGATTTCTTTATCATAATTAGAGGATAAAAAGGCATCTATTTTCAGCCTATCTTCCTTGCAGAGTTTGTTTTTTTCAGCCTCTTGCGAATGCAGTAAGAAAGGAGACAAAAGGATAATTGTAAATGATTTTATATTCATGATTTTCGATTGATTTTGACCACAAAAATGAATATAAAAAGACTGTCAAACGTCTCAAAACTTCCGTTGAGACCTATTCAAATGGAAGATTCGATTGTTGTTCGTATGTATTGCTTTCTGTATTGAGATGGGGAAAGACCAGTTTCTTTCTTAAAGATCCTATTGAAACTCGCTTTAGAATTAAAACCACAATCCATAGCAATGGCAAGCAACGTATATTTGTTATTCTCGATATTTCCCAATGATCTTTTTACTTCATCAATTCTAAATGAATTCACATAGTCATAAAAGGTGGTTTTTAAATATACGTTAAAGAGGGTCGATAACTTTTTATCTGTTACATCTATAGCTTCTGCCAGTTTCCCTAGGGTTAGTTCGGGATCCAAATACATTTTATCTATCGCCATCACATGACGCAAGCTTTGCGTTAAACTTGCAATGTTGTTTTCGGTATAGTTGGATAAACTATGTTGTCGTAGGTTGTTTTGGTTGGCTAGG
>CALIIC010000086.1 GCA_938020445.1 uncultured Flavobacteriaceae bacterium
ACATCAAAATTGCCATAGCGATTCGATGCGAACGCCAACCGTTTTCCATCTTTACTCCACACTGCTTGTTTATCGTGTGCTTCATGAAAGGTTAACTGAACGGCATCCCCCCCAGTCGTAGGAACCCGGTACAAATTTCCTTTGTAGGTAAATGCGATTGATGTACCATCTGGTGATATTGCCGGGTAACGGGCCCATTTTGGGCTTACTTGCGCATAGCTAAAAAATGAAAAAAGAATAAACGTCAGAAAAAATGGTTTGGTCATCATACGGTTAGGTACAGATTAATAGTGCTGGGGAAGATAGGGAAAGAGCCAAAATAAGTAGGATGTTTTTAGATTTATTTAAGAGTGTTTGTGTTATTTTTAGGCATGCCGAACAAACAAGAAGAAACCTATTGGAGTCAACGCTATTTAGAGGAACGTACCGGTTGGGACATTGGATACCCATCAACTCCCCTTAAGGAATATATTGATCAATTAGAGGATAAAACCCTCACTATTTTGATTCCTGGTGCCGGTAATGCGTACGAAGCGGAATACCTCTGGAACCAAGGCTTTAAAAATGTATTCGTCATGGATATTTCGGAAATTCCTTTACTGGAATTCAAAAAGCGAAATCCTGATTTTCCCGAAACCCAGTTACTTTTTACCGATTTTTTTAAGTATTCGGGACAGTTTGATTTGATTTTCGAACAAACCTTTTTCTGCTCTTTTGTACCGACCAGAGAAAATAGAAATGCCTACGCCCAACAGATGGCCATGCTCTTAAAACCAAAAGGGAAACTGGTGGGTGTCTGGTTCGATATTCCTTTGACCGGTGATATGGAAAAACGCCCCTTTGGCGGCACCAAAAAACTTTATCTAACGCATTTAGAACCGCATCTGGTATGTGTCACTTTTGAAAGATGTTACAACAGCATAACACCGCGACAAGGAACTGAATTATTCGGGATTTTTACAAAAAAGTAACGCCTTGACTACCAGTATCAGAATTGAATTTATATCAAATTGCGAGGTAAGAGAGGTTTCCTAGTATCTTCAAGCTTTAATTTTTCATTTTTAGCATCCATATTAAAAAATTTTAGGGTCTCGTATGAAATGAAAGCGGGGAGTTGAATACAGGGAAAAAGTTAAAATCCCATCTTTTTAACCTATGTTAAGAGGTATAAAACCCCTTGCTCCAAGAAAATAACTTCTTGCAATACAAATTCCCTTTTTTCCTTAACAAGCCTTTAAGAAATGCCGCTAAAGTTTTTGGTATATTTAGCTTGACTAATTAAATAAGTGAAAAGACCAATGCAAAGATGAAGAACATATGCTTTAGACAGCTTTTTTCTTCTGTGCTCTTTGCTGTTTTTTCCCAACCCAAAAACGAACTGACTTGAAAAAACAACTACTCGCAGCGTTGATGCTTTTGGCATCCCTTACCCTATTTGCACAAGAATTTAAAATGGACCTGGTTCAGGACATGAAACCCCGTAATATTGGTCCCGGTGGCATGAGCGGGCGGGTGACCGCAATTGATGCTGTCCACACGAACCCAGATATTATGTATGTCGGAACTGCCTCCGGAGGGCTGTGGAAATCAGTCTCGGGCGGTATTAAATGGGAACCCATTTTTGACAAAGAACTCACCGCTTCGGTCGGGGCCGTTGCGATACAACAAAGCAATCCTTCGGTCCTATGGGTAGGTACAGGAGAAGGAAACCCTAGAAATAGTCTGAATGGCGGTTACGGAATTTACAAATCGCTGGATGGCGGTAAGAACTGGAAGGCCATGGGTCTTGAAAAGACGCGGCACATTCACCGAATTAAGATAGACCCTACCGATCCAAATACGGTGTATGTAGGTGCTATTGGTTCTCCCTGGGGTACACATCCTGAAAGAGGCGTGTTTAAAACCACCGACGGTGGCGAGACTTGGAAGAAAGTACTCTTCGTGAACAACCAAACAGGAGTGGCCGATTTGGTTATGGACCCAACCAATCCAAACAAATTGATCGCTGCCATGTGGGAACACAAACGAGACCCGTGGTTCTTTAAATCAGGTGGAAAAGGCAGTGGTCTGTACATGACGCACGACGGAGGAGAAAATTGGAAAAAACTAAGCGATGAGGACGGGCTACCGAAAGGGGATCTGGGCCGGATCGGTGTCGCCATTGCTCCCGGCAAACCCAATGTGGTATACGCATTGGTCGAAGCAAAAAAGAATGCACTTTATAAGTCCGTAGATGGTGGTTTTAAGTGGAAAAAAATAAACGATAAAAGTGATATTGGCAATCGCCCTTTTTATTACTCGGAAATATATGTAGATCCCCAAAATGAAAATCGCGTTTACTCGGTCTTTACCTATGTCAACGTGTCCGAGGATGGTGGTAAGAATTTTACGCAGCTTATGCCTGCCTATGGAGTCGATAATGGTGTGCATCCCGATCACCATGCCTGGTGGATACATCCAAAAAATGGGCAGTTCATGATGGATGGAAATGACGGTGGTATGAATATCACCAAAGATGGCGGAAAATCATGGCGGTTTATAGGAAACATTCCCGTTGCCCAATTTTATCATATAAATGTAGACAATGAATATCCCTATAACGTGTATGGGGGTATGCAAGATAACGGATCATGGCGCGGTCCTGCCTATGTTTGGAGAGCACAGGGAATACGCAACAGCTATTGGCAAGAAATCGCATTTGGTGATGGCTTTGACGTGGTACCTGACAAGGATGACTCCCAATTTGGATATGCCATGAGCCAGCAAGGTTTTGTTTCTCGTTACGATTGGAAAACGGGCAATAATTATATTGTTCGCCCTACTCCCCCCGATGCCAAAACAAAACTACGGTTCAACTGGAACGCTGCTATTGGACAAGACCCTTTTGACAACGGCACTGTATACTTCGGAAGCCAATTTGTGCATAAAAGCACCGATAAGGGGCTCACATGGCAGGTTATTTCCCCAGATTTGACCACGAACGACCCCGAAAAGCAAAAGCAAGGTGAAAGTGGCGGACTTACCATGGATGCCACTGGTGCGGAAAACCATTGTACCTTACTGGTCATAGAGCCCTCAACGCTCGAAAAAGACATGCTTTGGACCGCTTCCGACGACGGGCGGGTACATTATACCACCACTGGTGGAAACGACTGGGTCGAAGTGACCCAAAATATTAAGGGACTCCCCAAAGGTAGTTGGATTACCCAGGTGAAAGCATCGGATAAGAATAAAGGAGAGGCATTATTGGTTGCCAATGACTACCGTCGTTTCAATTATACCCCCTATGCTTATCGCACCAAGAACTATGGTAAAAGTTGGGAACGCATTGTTGATGCCTCGGACGTACAAAGTTATGTACTATCAATCGTAGAGGATATTGAGAATCCGAATTTATTATTTCTCGGAACAGATGACGGGCTCTACATATCTTTTAATGCCGGTGCCAAATGGCAAAAATGGACTGAAGGTTTTCCCACCGTTTCCACCAAAGACTTGGTCATACAACCACGGGAACACGATTTGGTCATCGGTACTTTTGGAAGAGCCGCTTGGGTATTAGATGATATTAGACCACTGCGGGCCCTTGCGAAAGACCCGAGCATATTGCAAAAAGAAATTAAGTTGTTCGAATCGCCCACTGCCTATCAGGCAGCCTACCAGCAGCCCACCGGAAGTAGGTTTGGCGGAGATGCACTTTACAACGCCGAGAACAGGGAGTACGGTGCAATGATTACTTACTACCTTAAAGAAGGGAAGAAAAAAGATGCCGTTGCGGACAAGAAGGCAGATGATAAAAAAGTAAGTGACTCCAAAAAGGAATCGGAGAGCACCGATGAAAAGCCAAAAGAAGACAAACCAAAACTTACCGGGGTACAAAAGAAAGATTCCATTCAATTTGATTTTTACGACGGCACCCGATTAATTCGTACCCTAAAATACAAAACTCCTGAAAAGGCAGGTTTTCATAGGGTGTATTGGAATATGGACGAGAAAGGACCCGATCGCCCTGCCCGTAAAATCAGTAAGCGAAAAAGTGAACGAGGTGGTATGGGTGTAAAACCCGGCACCTATAAAGTGAACGTTCTTTTCGGAAAAGTGTCTGATGAAACGACCATTGAGGTAAAGACAGATCCCCGATTGAATATTCCACAAAAGACGATAGATGAAGCGTATGCTTATGGACAAAAAATCCAGAAAATTACGCAAACTGCTGCTGATGCCGTAAAGCAACTGGTAGAAAACAAGAAGGTAGCAGAGAAATATGGTAAAGAACTGAAGGAGGCCGATGAGAAAAAATACAAAGACCAAATTAAGGCTTCCAAAGATATTACAAAGGCTATTGATTCTGTGATTGCCCTATACATTGGCAAAGAAGACAAACGACAAGGCATTACCCGAAACCCGGAAATCACGGTTATGCAACGGGTAGGGAACGCCGGTTATTATGGGGCTACCCGCCCCAATGGGATCACGACCACCGAGAAAAAGCTGTTGGAGTATGCCGAAGCAGACTTACAAGCAGCCCTTTCGCAGACCAATACTTTTTTCTCCGATCAGTGGAAGGCCTACCGCAAGGAGATCGAAGAACTCGCTATTTCCCCTTTTAAAGAGGTAAAGACCTTTAGTTTAAATTAAAAAAAGTCCCTATAAAGTATCATCAATTAAAACAAGTATCATGAAAAAACTTATTGCAATTTCCATTATTTCGCTCATCTGGGGGTGTAAGGAAAAAGAGGCACCGATACCACCGAGCATCGCCGAAACCATGAAGACCTATACTATTGAACAAATGATGAACAACGAGGCCATAGGCGGCGGTAGTTTTTCGCCTGACAAATCAAAATTACTGGTTTCGAGCAACCGTTCTGGCATTTACAATATGTACACAGTAGCTGCGGCAGGAGGTGATATGACACCTGTTACCGCTTCCGACAGTTCTTCGGTTTTCGGAATTTCGTACTTCCCAAGAGACGAACGAATGCTTTTCAGAATGGACGGGAATGGAGATGAAATTTATCATATTTATCTAAGGGACCTGGATGGCTCCCATAAGGATTTGACACCCTATGAAGGTAAAAGAGCCAGTTTCTATGGCTGGACGAAGGATAAAAACAGTTTTCTTTTCTCCTCTAATAAACGAGACGATCGCTATACCGATCTCTATGAGATGGATCTTGAAACATTATCAGCAACATTACTCTATACCAATGAAGACGGCTATTTCTTAGGCGGACTTTCAAATGATAAAAAATACCTTCCGCTCATTAAACCGATCAATACAAACGATGCCGATTTGTTTTTGTACAATATGGAGGACAAGTCCGTGACGAAGATCAACCAAAACCAAAGCGCCAATAGCCCGGAAGATTTTTCTCCTGATGGGAAATACTTTTATTATACGACAGACGACGGTGGAGAGTTTGGTCAATTGATGCGTTACAACATCGCCGATAAGACGATTGAAAAAGTACTACAGCGTGAATGGGATATCCTAGGAAGCTATTTTACAGAAAATGGCACCTATCAAGTAACCTACATCAATGAAGATGCAAAAAATGTAATAGAGGTGATGGACGTGGCCAGTGGCAAGAATATAGACCTACCTTCTTTTGATGGTATGGATATCACCAATGTGGGCTTTTCAGAAGACGAAAAAACAATGCGTTTTTATGCGGGTGGATCCCACACCCCATCGAATCTGTATGTCTATGACCTGGAGACCAAAGAACAAACAAAACTGACCGATGTTTTGAACGACGAAATTGAAGCGCAAGACTTGGTGAATGCCGAAGTAATTCGGTATAAGTCGTTCGATGGCCTTGAAATACCGGCCATTTACTACAAGCCGCATCAAGCTTCGGAAGACAGTAAAGTACCCGCTCTTGTATGGGTACATGGTGGTCCTGGAGGGCAATCACGACAGAATTTCAGTTCCCTGATCCAATATATTGTAAACCATGGGTATGCAGTGCTCGCCGTAAATAATAGAGGAAGTAGCGGTTATGGAAAGAGTTTTTATCAAATGGATGATTTAAACCATGGCGATAAAGATCTTAAAGACTGTGTAGAAGGTAAAAATTGGCTTGCACAACAAAAGGAGATAGATCCTGAAAAAATCGGAATCATTGGAGGCTCTTATGGCGGCTACATGACGATGGCAGCATTAACCTATACTCCTGAGGAGTTTGATGTGGGCGTCAACCTTTTTGGGGTAACCAATTGGATTCGTACGCTACGAAGCATTCCGCCTTGGTGGGAAGCGCAGAAAGAAGCGTTATATTTGGAGTTGGGAGACCCTAACAGTGCCGATTCGGTACGTTTGCGCGCTATTTCTCCGCTTTTCCATACGGATAAGGTGACAAAACCACTGATAGTGCTTCAAGGTTCCAAAGACCCGAGAGTACTTCAAGTTGAATCTGATGAGATAGTAGCCGGCGTGAAAGCAAATGGAGTTCCTGTAGAATATGTACTTTTTGAAGATGAGGGGCATGGTTTTGTCAAAAAAGAAAATCAAATTGAGGCCTACAGTAAAATCTTATCTTTTTTAGAAGTGTATTTGAAAGGCGACAAAGGTGAACCGATACAAGATGGGCAGTCAATGACAGCTGATCCAGATACGAAATCTTAAACGCAGTATAGCATACATGAAAAGAATTTTAATACACCTGTTCCTAGGGCTTTTTGCCCTAGGACTATCTGCTCAAAATACCGGAGAAGACGAATTGGGTTCATGGCATATGATTTTCAGTACCCTTCGCATGACCAACAAGTTGAGTATTCATGCCGAAGGACAATTGCGCTACTATGAAGCTGGGGAAAATTTTAATCAGTTGTTGTTGCGTACAGGGTTAAACTATCATATCAATGGGGATGCCATTGCAACTTTTGGGTACGGTTTTATTGATACCGACAGCGCATTCGAAGAATTTCCAGAGGAAGAAAATATCACAGAACATCGTCTCTTTGAACAGTTTATCCTAAAAAACAAGGTATGGGAACTTGGTTTCGAACATCGGTATCGACTGGAGCAACGCTTCCTTGATTTTGGTTCCAATGGAGGAACCGATGTACAGCACAGGGTGCGGTACCGACTTCAGGTCACCCTGCCCCTTACCGATATTTTCTTTTTGAATTTTTATGATGAAGTCTTCTTAAACTTACAAAACACCGTGTTTGGGCAAAACCGTTTGTACGCGGCAGTAGGCCTAAATATAACAGATAATCTAAGTGTGCAATCGGGTTATTTAAAAAACCATTTCAACAACGCAAATTTTGACCGGTTACAAGTAGCTGTTTTTTACAATCCCGATTTTAGGAAGAAATAGTTCCTGATTAAAAGTGCTAAAAGAGCGTACATAATGCTTGCCACCAAATTGTAGCAAACCTAAGATTGAAATGAATCTTGTATTTTTTCGACCTACAAATTGTTCTCCTTTGAGAATCGGTAGATAATTTATTTATTAGTAGTAAAAGAAAGATGATATGAGTCTTCAAAAAGTTACTTTTCACAATCAAGAAGGACATAGTTTAGTGGGTCGTATAGAGCTTCCTGCAAACAAGCGGCCGCATAATTTTGTCATTTTTGCGCATTGTTTTACGTGTAATAAAAACTTAACAGCGGTACGAAACATTGGAAAGGCCCTCACCTCGAACGGTTTTGGTGTACTTCGATTCGACTTTACAGGTTTGGGAGAAAGCGAAGGGGATTTTGCCGACTCAAATTTTTCAGGGAATGTAGAAGATTTAGTTGCAGCAGCCAGGTTTTTAGAGGAAAACTATAGCGCCCCTACGCTATTGATAGGACATTCGCTTGGCGGTGCGGCCGTTATATTTGCTGCTGAAAAAATAAAGTCCATACAGGCCTTGGCAACGGTGGGCGCTCCCTCAGATCCAAGTCATGTGCAACATTTACTGAAAAGTGGTCTGGAAGAAATTGAGACAACGGGCAAGGCAACCGTTAACCTAAGCGGCAGGGACTTTACCATAAAAAAGCAGTTTTTAGAGGATTTGAAATCTAAATCGCTTCCCGAAACAGTAAAAAGGCTTCGCAAGCCTCTATTGATCTTACATTCCCCACAAGATGACACGGTAGGAATCAAAAATGCCGAACAAATATATGTTGCCGCCCATCACCCAAAGAGCTTCGTATCCTTAGATGGTGCAGATCATTTATTGACCGACAAGAAAGATTCCATCTATGCTGGAAGCGTCATTGCCGGTTGGGCACAACGCTATGTAAGTATTCCCAAACGAACCGAATTAAAATCCCAACACCAGGTCGTGGCCAGTTTGGATAATGCCGATGGTTTTACGACTTCAATGAAAGTGGGCAACCATTATCTAGTTGCAGACGAACCTGTCGAATTTGGAGGCAATGACTATGGCCCTTCCCCGTATGAATTGGTATCTGCCGGCCTATCGGCCTGTACCGTCATGACCGTGCAGATGTATGTACGTAGAAAGGGGTGGGCATTGGAAAACATTGAAGTACACACTTCGTATGGAAAATTACATGCAACAGATTGCGAGGATTGTGAATCCCCAAACGCAAAAATCGATACGTTTCACAGGGACATTAAACTCAGCGGAAACCTAGATGAATCACAGATAAAGCGGATTCTAGAAATTGCCGATAAATGCCCTGTTCATCGCACCTTGCATAGTGAAACACAGGTATTGACTAAACTAGTGGAATCATGAAAAGTTCGCTTTTTGAAGTTTCTTTAAGCGCTGGGTTTGGTATTTTGTTGCCTGAAAACATTATTGCCCCTTTTTTAGAAAAAAAACAAAAAAGAGTTCGGGTCGAAGCGCATTTTGAAGGAAAAAAAATCAACTTGCATGCTGCCATTCAACGGCGTGGCGAACAATACTATATGATGTTCGGAAAGGCCAATCAAAAAGCTTTGGGCGTCTTTCCCAATGACTATTTTCAATTACAGTTTTTTGAGGACGATTCAAAATATGGGGTCGAGATATCGGAAGAATTGGAGGCCGTTTTGTACAGTGATCAAGAAGCGTTTCAAATTTTTGAATCATTCACTGATGGAAAAAAAAGGGGGATTATCTATATGATTTCAAGGTATAAGGTGTCTCAGACACGAATTGACAAGTCAATTTTACTCTGTGAAAACCTAAAAAGAGGGATTCGAGACAACATGGAGCTCTTGAAGGCATTTTGAAGCAATAGGATTCGCTTGCCGCAAAATATTATGTAACTTTAAGCCAGAATAACTTAAAATACCAGGAAATGAAAAAAATAAAATTAGTAGCGCTCGCCCTACTTGTAGGAGCCTTTTATAACTGTAAGGAAGTAAAAAAAGAAGCCCAAGAGGCCACAGAGGAAGCAGAAAAGGTCGTGGAAGAAATCAAGGGAGAAGTGGTTGTAGAAAGCATCAAATTTTCTATGGAACCCAAAAGTGAAAGCACTGTCAAAGGCGAGGTAAGTTTTACCGAAGAAAACGGTGAGGTAAAGATGGTAGCTGTTCTTACGGGTCTTACGGAGGGGGAACATGCCATCCATATTCATGACAAAGCCGATTGTTCCTCTGCAGATGGCAAGTCTACCGGAGGTCATTGGAACCCTACATCGGAGCCACATGGGAAATGGGGTGCCGCAGAAGGATATCACAAAGGAGATATCGGTAATTTCACTGCGGATGCCGCCGGGAATGCCACCAAGGAATTTTCAACAGACCAATGGTGTATTGGTTGTGACGATGCCAACAAAAACATCGTTGGGAAAGCCGTTATCGTTCAT
Source organism: uncultured Flavobacteriaceae bacterium (assembly GCA_938020445.1). Lineage (GTDB taxonomy): Bacteria > Bacteroidota > Bacteroidia > Flavobacteriales > Flavobacteriaceae > Pelagihabitans. Next base: position 9,761 of record CALIIC010000086.1, read on the forward strand.
CAAGGTGTTGATGATTTCGAATCTCAACCTAGTGGCGCTGCAGGTGCAAGAGTTAGTTGCACCGGTATTATACAGTAACAAAAAACAACTGCATAAAAAAAGCCCTGACGACATGTCGGGGCTTTTTTTATTTTAAACGGCCAACCACGACCTTTAAAATAGCATTATGAATGCTCTTCCTTTGGCTCTAACGCTTTGTTCAGTGCCTTTTGGGCCAAAAATAAACGGTATCCTACAAACAACATTGTAGCAAACCAAATAGTAAATAAAATGTATTCCATAACAATGGGGGATTTTGGTGGAACATTTAGGTTAAATTCAGTTTTGCTCTTCCATACTTGGGGCATTTTAGAGCGGTAAATAAATAATTGAACGTTAAATATAGGGAATAGGTTTCTATTTTCCTACAATTAAATAAAAATAACCTCTTACAAAACCCCTTTTTCATCAACTAACCAACAAAAGCACCACTACATTTAGAATCTACCAAAAATCTGCGCAGCATGACGTTTGTCTACTTATTTCCCTTATTTTTGCCCTCTTAAGCGCTTTGCTATGAACCCTTCGGCAACAGGATGGATCGATAAGTTTGGATCTTTGGTAAAGGTAAGACCAGACGCATATACCGATTTTAGAGATTTGTATAGCGGACTAAAAAAGGCAGGGTTCGTATATGGGGTAAACACTCAAATCCCAAGGTTCATCGAGGCAGAGCATGTACTTTCTGAAGATGAAAAGGCGAAAATCAACTTACTTAACGCCCTTTACTATACCTACCTCATAGAAAAAAAAGAGATGGACTTCATCATTTTTTTGGAGGAAGTATTTCAGTTTTATAGTGCGTTGAAAATCAATCAGATTTCCTTCTTATCAGGCCTTTTTTCTGAAAAGAAAACCTCGAGTCAACTTGAAAAACTTATTGATTCTCGCGTATATCTGGAAGATAATGTTATCAGTAAAACCTTCAATAGTATTATCACCAATTCCCTTTTATTCGTAGATATTTTACTTTTCAAACAATATCTCCAAGAAAAAGATGGTATCTATCAACATGCCCAGTTGCTTGAATACTTGGCAATAAATATTACATACCACGCGCTTAATTCGAAAGAAAAGAATAAAAGCGATGAAAAATTAGCACAGCTTTTTGCCTCTTCCCTTACATTTATAGATAGCGATCTACAGCATTTTGATGGTTCCTATCGAAACAAGTTGATTCAAGTTCGTAGTGTTTGGGAAAATAGATACTTTTTAGACATTGCTTGTTTAGCCGTTTACGAAGATAATTCTTTGGAATATCGGGAATCGGAATTCATTTTTGGGATAGGAAAAGATCTTGGTTTTGAAAGAAAACAGATCGCAAGATCATTGGAAGAAATCAGCTATTTTTTTAGAAAGAATGCGCGAATTATTCCGTTTTTAAAAGATCAAAATTTGGCCGTTCAATTTTATGACAGTATGTCAAAAGTGGTTAATAAATTGATTCTCAGAAATAGTCGACGTTTACAAAAAGAACTTTCTGAAAGCAAAGAATTGGTCGCCCTAATTTCGAAATCTACCGTTAAAGATTTAAGCACGGAAGAACGAAAAAAAATGCGTCATCAGCTACTTGATATTTTTAAGACCATCCCTTCATTGGCTATTTTTATTTTACCGGGCGGGGCTGTTTTGTTGCCAATTTTTATTAAATTAATACCGAAATTGTTGCCCTCTTCATTTGATGACAATCGTGTTGAAAAATAAGTTTTTTCTTACTAAATTTACATCATAAGAAAAATCTATGACCCCACTTATTGGATTCATAACCAATTAATTACCAAACCTTACTCCAACCAAAGCTTAAAATCTCTAACTCGCTCCCTACTCACGATGATTTCTTGCTCCGAAAAGCGATTGAGTTTTATTTGAAGGCGAGAATTGGTATACGATACGATGTCTTTTATATGATTGATGTTGATGTAGAATTTACGACTAACCCGAAAAAATATTTTTGGCTGCAGCTCAGATTCCAGATGCTCCAAAGTAGTTTCCAACAAGTAATTCCTCCCATCGGTCGTAGCCGCATAGGTTCCTTTATTTTCACTGTAAAAACACTCGACCTCATCGGCGTTAATGATTTTTAGGTGCTGCCCTACCCTGGCCGTAAAACGCTTTTTGTATTCCCGTTCAATTGGGTTTACCAAAAGCTTTTTAATATCTTCAAAATCCAATGCCAGTTTTTGAGCCGCTGGTTTAAATTCCTTGAACTTCTTCACGGCCACTTCAAGATCTTCATCATCTATAGGTTTCAACAAATAATCTATACTGTTCAACTTGAAAGCCTGCAGTGCATATTCATCATAAGCAGTTGTAAAAATAATCGCACTGTTGACCTCCACTACTTCGAAAATCTCAAAAGAGAGGCCGTCTGATAATTGTATATCCAAGAAAATTAAATCGGGATGCTGGTTTCCTTGAAACCATTCAATTGCTTCCTCTACGGAATGCAGCATTACAGATACAGAAACATCGAGCTCAGATAAAAGCCGAGACAAGCGTCTTGCAGCCGGTTTTTCATCTTCTATTATAATTGTGGTCATTTAGCATATGGGTGTTTGGTGAAAGAAAAATGAATTGTACAGATACCACTAGCCTTCTTCTTCCATGTATTTTTTTATTTGCCGGTCTTCCCATTCACTTAGAAACGCTGGCTTAAGGTTTTTATTCCCAGATTCATACACAAAAACGTAGAGTGCATGTGCCCCAAGACCCACACCCCAAAGAATGGGAGTTCCTATTACATTCCATTCAAACCAGTTTAGAAACCCGGGGTCATCGTTGCCATTTTCAAGCAGCAGCTCCAACACTCGCCACTTTACTGCAAGCAATAGGATGTTGACTACAATGTATGTTGTTAAATGTTTATAAAAGCCTCTTATACTCTCTACTCGTTTCTTTGCCTTGACAAATACATCAGATGGTTGATTTTTCATTGCTGTTTCAATTGTGTTTTTAATCTCCTTACTCTTCTTTCATAAACTTTCGCAGCTGGCGTTCCTCCCATTTTCGTCCAAAAAAAGAACCCCCGCGCAGTATTTTATAGCCATGTATACATAGCCCGATTCCCCAAATAATTGGTGTACCGTACAAGTTCCAATCAATCCAATCAAGAAAGGCAGGGTCGCCAACGGCCCTTTTACTTACCAAAACAAATGTGAAGTGGTCTTTCAAAACCAACAAAAGCGTATTAACAATAAGATAAACGGCCACATGATTATAGAAGCCCTTCAGTTGCGCCACTCGAAATTTTGCCCGATCGTACTTTGATTTCTGTTCCGTTGTCATCATTAGAATCGTTTGTTAAATTTCTCTGCCTCTCTTTCGTCTTCTTCTATATATTTTTGAATTTGACGTTGTTCCCAATCTTTACTAAATAAGCTATATCCGAAAATTTTCGCCGCATGAAAACCCAATCCAATACCCCAAGCACCCCATACAAAGAAAGTCCCCAGATCAAAAAATGCTTCATTAAAACTTTCTCCATTTTCTAAATTTCCCAAAATCTTACTGGTACTTATAAAGGTGTTTACAACTATGTACACTGTTAAATGCACGTAAAACCCTTTTAACTCATCGACCCGCTGTCGGGCTCTGGCAATTTTTTTATTATCTGGAAGCTGTTGCATAACCTTTGTGTTTTGTATTACTATTCCCATTTATTTCGCACTTGATCCTCCTCCATATACTCCTTGATTTTGCGATCTTCCCACCCTTTTCCAAAAAAGGGATTCATTTCAAAAGCCTTGATGCCTTGAAAAACAAGACCTATACCCCAACCAAAGGCAGCCCAAAGAAACCAGGCGTATCGAAATTCGTTCGTATAATAATTCAATCCCGCGAGGAAAGATATCACCAGTACATAAGAAGCCAAACTGGTATAAAACTTTTTCACTTCAGCCACTCGTTCTTTGGCCCTTAGGTATTTCGTGTCGTTGTCTAGAAAATTCATCATGTTTGTTTTTAGTTTTGTACCCTACAAATCTCTTAAACCAACCATCCATTTGAAAAAACGCTTTTCCGAACTGTCAGTTTTAAGGGACGAACCGTAGATTAGCAAGCAAGGCGCAAATCTAATTAGAAGTTTTCATCCTCCATATACTCCCGTACCTTCCGTTCTTCCCAACGCTTTCCCCACAAAGGGTGACGTCCAAAAGCCTCCATACCATGCGCCGTGAGCCCAATACCCCATCCTATCATCGGAAAAAGAACCCAAGGAAAACTTGTTCCTTGATAATTAAGATAGGCCAAAAATGGGATTACAATGCAATAACTGATTAAATTACCATAGAACCCTTTGACCTTTTCCAAGCGCTCACGTGCTTTTTGATAGCGTTTGTCTTCAATAAACGTTTTTTGGGTGTCAAGTACAGATACTTGTTTTTTAAGAATGGGCAGGTGTACGCTAAACCCGGTTGCAGATTTATGTATGATTACTTCTTTATCTGAGAGGATATCGTATCGCTGCCGGATATTTTGCAAACCGACCCCACTACTCTTTTTAACCACTTGTTTTTCCTGTAAATTATTATGCACTACCAATGCACCGTTTTCTTCAAGGACCGATATATGAAGTGGTTTTGACTTCGTTACAATATTGTGTTTTACCGCATTCTCTAGCAACAACTGTAGTGATAAGGGTACAATTTTAGCCTCGGGATCACGGCTCTTTTCAGGTATGTCAAGTAGTATACTTTCTTCGAATCGCATTTTTAGCAAACGCACATAGGTCCTAGCAAACTCTAGCTCTTCATCTACGGAGACCAGATCCTTATTTTTTTGCTCTAAAACATACCGATAGACTTTGCTAAGGGAAGTTGTAAATTTTTGAGCCTGATAAGGATCTTCTTCTATCAAACTCGTTAGAACATTCAAGCTATTGAAAAGAAAATGAGGGTCTAGTTGATTTTTAAGGGCATCAAATTTAGCGGAAGCAGTACCTGCAATTATCTTCTGTTCCTTCACCTTGGTCTCTTGCCGATGCTTATAGTACCAAACCCCATAAAAAATCAAGGACACCACCAAGGCGATCACCATCGACACCCAGTAATCCGCTATCTGTTCTTGCACCAAAAAATCCCTCGCTCCCTTTCGGTAAACACCCACAATCAAAATAAACCTAGAGATGAAAACACCGATCAGCGAGAAAATAACGTTCCCCGCTATTCCTATAGAGAAACGTTTTAGTGTAAAAAGATCTTGTTTATGATGTTTTAACAGGTATTGAAACCAAAAGGCGTTTGCCATATAAAGAATGACAGAAAAAATCATATTCTGCCAATACTCGTCGAAAATTTGTTGCCATTCCACACCACTGTCAAACCTCCCGTTGAAATAATAGATCAACAGGAAGATTAGATAAATAAGCGTCCCTATTAAAATGGCGTTTAATAAGTCTTTTTTTAATCGTTGTTGCATTCTATTTATTTAGCACAGTTTGCCAAGGTAGCCTCTGCCCGGTCTTTACCCCAATTCGGGTGAAAATCACTCTCCGGTTTAAAGTTAACAAAAAGTTCAATGGAACGCTCCACATCTTTACAGTAAGGCGCGGTATCTTGTCCAAAATAAGCTGCAGACCCCATATCCCATTCCGCTTTTGAAAATACGACTCGAGGGTTCTCAGGATCTAATTGCAGTGCTTGTGCATATAAGGCCATGACTTTCCCTGAAAGTGACATCCCGTAAGTAGCCCCATCAAAGGCAATCCACGCAGTATGAATCATCGCCTGCTGAACCAATACTTCAGGGTTATCTGGTGAAATGGCCTTCGCAACGTCTATAAACTCCTGTGCTTTTCCCAATTGTTGAGTCAGCTTGGTTTTATCTTTCTCATTAAAGGATAAAATCGTATTTATCTGGGCAACATAGTAGTTCGGCAGCCAATTATCAAGTTCAACGGACGCTATTCGTTCGAAGGTATTTGAAGCCTCGACAGCTTTACCTTCACCCCATAGTTGAAATGCTTTTTGCATCCCCTTGGTGTATTGGTCTTGACCGAATGTGACCGTGGCAATTAAAAAAAGTGTAACTGTTACTAGATTTTTCATGGTTGTCGTTTTAGAGCTTAATGATTTGTTTTACTGTTTTTCCACTCACTTCAAACTTTGCATCTTCCCATTTCGGAGGACCAAACTTAGCAGGCGCATCGTTCGAAGAACCGGTATCTTCTGTGGGGATTCCAAAAAGGCTGTCCAATTTTCCATCATTGTCTTCATCATGAAATAATGAAATAGCATAGGTACCGGTTGGCACATTATCGAACACCACCTTTGCTTTTCCCTTTTCGATCTCTGAGTGCGTGCCCATTTTAATCTTTTTTAACCATTGATCTTCCGAGGCATATAGCCCCACAACCACCAATCCGTCATCTGAACTTATGTTCACAACTTCCACTTCTATTGTCGCCTGGTCGTTTTCCTGGGCCCATGCGAATTGTTTAACGAGTACTAACAGAATGATAATAAAGAGCTTTTGCATTTTTTGATTGTTTGATTAGACAGCACAAATTTGCTTCAACCCGGGCATTCATCGAAAAAAGCACTACCGAACTGTCGATTTTTAAGGATGAATTGTAAAGCCTTCCAAACACCCATCATCCTCCTCATTGATATCGATAGAAATACCAATTAAAATTCCAGTAATTTTATCCCATGGTCAGAAACATTCAACTTCGCGTATCCCTCAAAGAAGCGACACAAACAGATATACTTGCACAAAAAGTCGCTCGACACTTAAGCCTTCCGACTTCAGATTTTAGCTATAAAGTGCTTCGTAAATCGATCGACGCAAGAAAGCCTACGATTTACTTCAACTACAAACTAGAAGTTTACATTAACGAACCAGCTCCTAAAAACAATCAACACACTTTCGAGTACCAATATGTTTCCAAAGCAAAACCAATTCACATCATCGGTTTTGGTCCGGCTGGAATGTGGGCGGCATTGCGTTGTTTAGAACTCGGGTTCAAACCCATCGTTATTGAACGCGGTAAGGACGTAAGGGAACGCAGGAGAGACCTAAAAGCCATCAACAGAGACCACCTTGTAGACCCTGATAGCAATTATTGTTTCGGCGAAGGAGGCGCAGGAACCTATTCGGACGGAAAATTATACACCAGAAGCTTAAAACGCGGGGATGTAAGACGCATTTTCGAAAGCCTTGTACACCACGGCGCTACCGAACAAATAGTGGTAGACGCGCACCCCCATATTGGCACGAACAAACTACCAAAAATAGTCCAAAACATCCGAGAAACAATTTTGGAGCACGGTGGGGAAGTGCATTTCAATACTAAAGTAACAGACTTCATCATACGCGATAACCAATTGAAATCTATCGTTTTAAACGATTCGGAAGAAATGAAAACAGAGCGAACCATCCTTGCTACCGGACATTCTGCAAGAGATATTTTTCATTTGTTAAACGAGAAGGGGGTTTTGTTAAAGGCAAAGTCATTTGCAATGGGGGTTCGGGTAGAGCACCCGCAACATATTATCGATTCAGTGCAATACCATTGCCAAGGAAATCGAAACGAGCTGCTTCCTGCCGCCGCCTATAGCCTTGTGCAGCAAGTGAAAGATCGGGGCGTCTACTCCTTTTGCATGTGCCCAGGAGGTTTTATTGTCCCTGCGGCAACGGCGCCAGGCGAAGTCGTTGTAAACGGCATGTCTCCTTCCAAAAGAAACAACCTTTATGCAAATTCGGGCATTGTGGTAGAAATTAACTCGGAAAAAGACCTCAACAACTACTCGAAACATGGCGTATTCAAAGCGCTACAGTTCCAGAAAGACCTAGAACGACTCGCTTTTACCTCCGGAGGTAGGACTCAAACGGCACCGGGCCAACGACTAACGGACTTTGTGGAAGGAAAGCTATCGAGCGACCTAAATGCCACAAGCTACCAACCGGGCTTACTGTCGGCCCCTTTGCATTCGCTATTGCCCAAACTGATCGGCGGTAGATTGCGACAAGGTTTTAAGGAGTTCGGAAAAAAAATGAAAGGCTATTATACGGAAGAAGCGAACATCGTAGGCGTTGAATCGCGCACCTCATCCCCCATAAGCATCCCCAGGAACGAACAGTTGGAACATCCTGAAATCAAAGGTCTTTTTCCCTGCGGGGAAGGAGGTGGTTATGCGGGCGGAATTGTTTCGGCGGCGATGGATGGAGAGCGATGTGCAGAAGCTGCAATCATGGGACTATAGTCATAGGAATAAGCAAGAAGAATGTAGTGCCTAGATAAAATACTTATCTTTAGGAAAACGTACCATACTTCTTTATGATTCAATTTAACACTCCCCTAGAGGCCTTCTTGCATTGGGAAGGAACAACCCCAGAACGTATTTTTTTCAAACAACCCATTCAAGGCTCGATTAAAACATTCACCTATGCGGAAGCAGGAATGGAGGCGCGGCGTATTGCGACAGCCTTGGCCAATTACCATTTATCCGACCAAAGCCATATTGCCCTTCTCTCAAAAAATTGCGCACATTGGATTATTGCAGATTTGGCCATTATGATGGCCGGGCATATATCGGTTCCCATCTACCCTACCTTAAATGCCCAATCTATTGAACAGATACTTACCCTTAGCCATGCTAGTCTTATTATTATAGGCAAGTTGGATGATTTTGCATCACAGGCACCGGGAATAGGCAATATTCCAAAAATTAGTATTGGGCTATATGGTGAGAGCGCAGGGGATCTATGGGACGATTTACTTGAACGGCACGAACCGATTGCTTCGCCCCATCAACAGCAAGCGGATGATTTGGCCACCTTGATCTATACATCGGGCACCACAGGGATACCAAAGGGCGTAATGCACAGTGCCGGTAATTTTATGCGCAGTGCGTATCAGCTTGTTGAACTGGTCAAACTTCCGGATCCTCCAAAACTATTCTCTTACCTCCCTTTATCGCATATCGCCGAACGAGCCGGTGTAGAGATGAGAGGCATGGCCATGGGCTCCTGCATATCATTTGCGGAGTCGCTGATTACTTTTGCCAAGGACCTTGAGGACACCCAACCCCATTCGTTCGGGGCAGTTCCTCGAATAATGACGAAATTTCAAGAGAAAATACTAGAGAGCATCCCACAAAAAAAATTAAATGTATTACTTAAGATTCCGATAGTAAAAAGTCTGATTAAAAATAAGTTGCGTAGCAAATTAGGGCTTAGAGATGCCAAGATAATCGTATGCGGTGCCGCCCCTATGGCCCCCAGTTTAATCAGGTGGTATAGGTGCTTAGACATTGAGGTAAATCAAATGTACGGCATGACCGAGGACTGTATTGTTTCGCACTCTAACTTACCAGGTGCCGATAGGATAGGTTCCGTAGGCAAACCGCTTCCCAAAGTGCAGGTGAAGCTTTCCCCAGAAGGAGAAATCTGTATTAAGAACAATTGCTTGATGCTCGGCTATTTTGAGAATGAAGAAGCTACCGCTGCTGCGTTTACAGAAGATGGATACTTAAAAACGGGGGATATCGGTGAATACGACCATGAAGGGTACCTCACCATAACCGGAAGAGCAAAAGACCAATTCAAGACCGATAAGGGCAAGTATATCTCACCTGCCCCCATAGAACTGGAACTTGCCAAGAATACCGATATTGATCAAGTTTGTATTGTAGGGACGGGTATCCCGCAACCTATTGCCTTAATTACCCCCTCTATACTTGCCAAAACCAAAAATCAAGATGCCCTAGCGAAAAGTTTGGCAGATACCCTACTTACGCTCAATCCGCAACTAGAAAAACACGAGAAAATTGAAAAGGTAGTGGTGATGAAGGAAGACTGGACCGTGGATAATGGCCTTATTACCCCGACACTCAAGGTAAAACGTACCAGTATCGAAAAAATACACCAACCCCTTTATCAATCATGGTTCGCACAGAGAGAACCCGTGATTTTTGAGTAGGCAGTACTTTGATGAATGACATTTAGTCGATACAAAGTAATATCCGATCTATTGGGCTACCTTTGCGACTTATCTAAATTAAATGACATTTAAAGAACTCGGCATTGCCGAACCCATACTCAAAGCCATCGAGGCTGAGGGATATACTACCCCCACACCTATTCAACAACAAGCAATTCCTATTCTTCTAAATCGAAAAGACTTACTTGGAGTTGCGCAAACAGGTACCGGTAAGACCGCTGCCTTCGGAATACCCATTCTACATCATCTGTATTTGGCAAAATCCCAACAGCAGGGAAGGCGACGTATCAAAGCCCTGATCGTAACCCCAACCCGTGAATTGGCCATACAGATCGGCGATAGTTTTACAGCCTATGGAAAACACACGGGCTTGCGGAATACAGTGATTTTTGGAGGTGTAAAACAAGGGAAACAGGTAAATGCCTTGCGCAACGGAATCGATATTCTAATTGCAACTCCGGGTAGATTGCTCGATTTAATGAACCAAGGTTTTATCTCATTTCGGGATTTGGATTATGTAGTCTTAGACGAAGCCGACCAAATGCTCGATATGGGCTTTATTCATGACATACGGAAAATAATAGCCAAACTCCCGCCGAAAAGACAGTCGCTCTTTTTTAGCGCGACAATGCCCAAAGACATTGTTGAACTTTCTAGAAAAATGCTTGGTGATTTCGAGAGAGTGACCATAAAGCCGCAACAAGCAACCGCAGAGAAAGTAGAACAAGGGGTTTATTTCGTAAGCAAACCGAACAAGGTAAAGTTACTTGTGCATCTGCTGCAAAAAAGCCCCCGAGATTCGGTTTTGGTATTTTCCCGCACCAAACACGGGGCCAATAAAATAGTGAAGAAGCTGGCACAGGCAGATATCAGGTCGGCGGCGATTCATGGGAACAAATCGCAAACTGCTCGTCAAAAAGCGCTGGGTGATTTCAAAGATGGAAGGCTAAAGGTATTGGTTGCAACAGATATCGCGGCAAGAGGAATTGACGTTGAAGAACTTTCACTTGTGATTAATTTTGATCTTCCAAACGTGCCTGAAACCTATGTGCATCGCATTGGAAGAACAGGAAGAGCAAGTGCCAGCGGTATTGCACTTTCATTTTGTGACAAAGAGGAAAGGCCCTACCTAAGAGATATTGAGAAGTTGATCAAGCAGGCCGTTCCTAGAATGCCGGAACATCAGTTTGTAGATGCCAATGACGATCAATCGGAGACATCCGAAGAACGGAAAAAACAACCGGCAAGAAACCCAAATCAGTCAAAAAACAGAAATCGGAACCGAAATCGGAATCGAAATAAGAATTCGAACTACAAAAGCCGACGGCACAAAGGTGGAGATAGGGGTAACAGGACCGGAGGATCCGCTAAAAATGAGTCGTAAATTGTAATTTGCAAGAAAACCACCATGACGAAGCAATTATTCATTTATGGAAGCGGCAGACATACCCGGCCATTTTTACATTACATTGCCGAATTAACGGGCAAGTCAAAA
>CALIIC010000087.1 GCA_938020445.1 uncultured Flavobacteriaceae bacterium
TTGCTATAATGGTCGGCATCGAGCACGATCCCAGCGGGATTTCCACCCTCTCCTTTGTGTACGAAGGCATTCACAATTTGTACTTCAACTTTTCTACTAGCTTGCATAGTTCTATTCTTTTAGAGATTACACTGGGTAGACGTAGCGCATCTCCAAAAGACGTAAAATCAGTCGTCTTTTTTTTCGTAGTCTAGCAATTTCCCTGTCGTATCGGCCGCTACATTGGGACAGTCAAGAATGGAATCTTTTAAAAGATCTTTTGCCTTTTGCACGCGAGACTTCGTGCCCGAATACGAAATTCCCAAGTGGTCGGCCAGTTCTTTTTGTGAGTAGTCTTTAAAGGCGGTCAAAAGAATCGCCTCCTTATGTTTTGGGGACAATGCCGCAATCTTTCCGTTGATACAATCGCTCAAGCGTTGGTATTCAAAACTGTTATCTGCCTCCTCCGCAATATCAAGACTACCGATCGAAATGCTTTTGTTCTTTTTTCGATAATGGTCGTATATGGTATTTCTGGTTATTTGATATACCCAAGACGTTAGTTTGGAAGTGTGTTGCAACTGTTCGATCTTCAACTGTACCTTTACAAAAACCTCCTGTAAAAGATCTTTTGAAAGCTGCTCATCTTGCACCTTCGACCGAATAAAACGGAAGAGTTCCTCGTGCAAATCAATCCAGATATGTTCAATTTCCGCTTTCATATGCTTTACTTGTCAAAGGCTATTAGAACAATGGGCGCTTGCTCTTCGCTACCGCCCGCTCCTAGATACATTTTTTTTGCGGCACTATTTGATTGCTCCGTCAACACCCATGCCTCAGAACATCCCAGGGCCTTTCCGTGGCCGCATAGCAAACGCACCAACTTTCTTCCGATTCCCTTGTTTTGATACGCCTCCAACACCCCTACTTCATTCACAAAAAGTTGCGGTTCTTTGTCCGGATGCAAGTAGTGAAAACCAGAAGCCATACCAACGATCTCGATCCCATCAAAGGCCAAAGCGAGGTGATGCCTTGCGTCATTTAAAAAGGCAATCGCCTGTGTTCGTTTTATAGGATCATCGAACAAACGATCCCCAACGCGCTCAAGCGCGCTCAAATCATCAATGGTTCCAAGCCGAAAACGTATTTCCATTCTTTTTTCAATTTAACTTCAAAGCCCGGGGGAATTGTAGAAGCCTATGGCAGGCCTATTAAACAAAAAACCTGCTCGGCCGATCGAACAGGTTTTTTGCCTCTTATAAAGAGAAGTGTTAGTCCCTGCTCGCAACGCGCATTGCAAAATACAAGAGGGTTGCCAGCGCACCGATTGCGGCGACTACATAGGTTCTTGCCGCCCATTTCAGGGCATCTTCAGCTCCTGCATATTCTTCCTGGCTCACCATGTTCTTATTTTTTAACCATGCCAATGCGCGATTACTGGCATCGTATTCAACGGGAAGTGTCACAAAGCTGAACAAGGTTCCGATACCGTAGAGGGCTACCCCCGCCCAAGCGATGGTTCCGCCGATCGCGGTGGTGCTCATCAAGGCCATTCCACCAAAAATCACCCACATTGAAAACCGGGAAGTGATGTTTAAAACAGGCACCAGTTTAGAGCGCATTTGCAACCAGCTATAGGCCGTCGCATGTTGCACGGCATGCCCAACCTCATGGGCCGCTACCGCTGCTGCCGAAGCATTTCGCTGTCCGTAGACCCCTTCACTTAAATTGACCGTTTTATTTGCAGGATTATAGTGATCCGTCAACATCCCCGGAGTCGAAACGACCTTTACATCCCGAATACCATGATCGGCCAACATTTTCTCGGCAATTTCCGCACCACTCATCCCATTGCGCAAATGCACTTGTGAATAGTGTTTAAACTTACTTTTAAGGCGACTGCTCACCAACATACTAAAGAGGCCGAAAACCCCAGCAATGACCAAATAACCTATATCGATACCAAACATATGTTTTGTTTTTAAATTTTACTTAAAGATACTAAAGATTCCTTTTTCCGAGAAAACCAAGCGATGTCATGACTTCTCTCTTACATTGGAATGACTTATGTGATTTCTAAAAGCAAAAACCCCGCCATTCTTCCCGAATTAGTCAACAGGAAGCGACAGGGCCTTTGAAACTGACAAAATGTACGTTTTATGCCATGGTAGGTTCCCAACCGAAGGCTTGGGCTATTTCTTCGTAGACTACTTTCCCCTTTACAATGTTAAGTCCTTTGAGTAGGGACAGATCGGCATCTACTGCTTTTTCCCAGCCTAAATTGGCCAGCTTTAACACATAGGGAAGGGTTACATTGGTCAGGGCCATCGTAGAGGTATAAGGCACCGCCCCGGGCATGTTTGCTACCGAATAATGTACTACATCGTCGATAATGTAGATAGGATCTTCATGCGTCGTAGGCCTAGTCGTTTCCACGCAGCCGCCCTGATCTACGGCCACATCAACGATGACTGTTCCTGGGCGCATTTCCTTAAGCATATCGCGCGTAATCAAATTGGGCGCCTTCGCTCCTTTCAATAAGACTCCCCCGATGATCAAATCGTGATCTTTGATATGTTTTCTAATATTGAATTCGTTTGAAAACTCGGTCACCACATGCGGCGGCATCACATCGTTCACATAACGCAAGCGTTTCATATTGATATCAAGAATGGTCACGTGGGCACCAAGACCAGCGGCCATTTTGGCGGACTGAATACCTACGACACCGGCCCCCAGCACCAAAACCTTTCCTGGGGCTACTCCCGGAACACCGCCTAGCAAAACGCCCCGGCCTTTTACCGGTTTTTCCAAATACTTTGCCCCTTGTTGAATGGCCATACGGCCCGCCACTTCAGACATAGGCGTTAATAACGGAAGCGTTCCTTCCTCGTCTTCAACTGTTTCATAGGCAATACAGATCGCTCCACTTTTGATCATTGCTTTGGTCAGCGGTTCGCTTGAGGCAAAATGAAAATAAGTGAAGACCACTTGGTCTTTTTGTATCAATTCATATTCTTCTGCAATAGGCTCTTTTACCTTTACGATCATTTCGCTCATGGCATATACCTGTCCGATGGTATCCAATAGGATAGCCCCCGCGGTTTTATAATCCGCATCGGAAAAACCACTTCCTTCCCCGGCCGAAGATTGCACATATACGGTGTGGTCATTCTTTACCAGTTCGTAGACTCCTCCAGGAGTCATACCTACCCTGCTTTCATTGTTCTTGATTTCCTTGGGAACACCGATGGTCATTTTTGCTGTTTTTCAATTACAGCTGTAAAAATGTGACAAATAATACAAATACGAAAGCTTTTTTGATAAAAATAGGGGGTAAACTCCACAAAAAACTATTTTACCCGACCAAACCCCTATTTTTTATAGGGGTATCTTATTACAAAAAGCATATTTTAAGTTATTTACCCCTATTTTTATAGGGTTATTTTCTTAATGTAAATAATTTTTTCTGAGAAATTATTCTATGACATGGTCCTTGGCTACTTGTAACGCAACTTCATCACCAGCATAAGAAGCAACAAAATACCGGTAACCGTATTTGCAAAAATAACGGGGAGGCTCTGAATATTTAATCCGTAAATAAGCCATAACACTACCCCAATGAACAAAACGGTATACATGGTCAAAGAAATATCCTTGGTAGATTTCTCCTTCCAGGTTTTATACACTTGAGGCACGAAAGAAGCGGTGGTCAACGCGGCGGCGACCAAACCCAGTATTTCAATATTGTCCATTCTGTTATTGATTAGATCAATTCAGTGGCCGTTATTAGCCAACGATGTTTACAATCTTCCC
>CALIIC010000088.1 GCA_938020445.1 uncultured Flavobacteriaceae bacterium
GTTTGCATGGATAGTGGCATATTCTTGATTCTTCAAATCGATAAAATTATCGACCTGTATAGGGGCATAGGGAGTGCCTAACCCCATATAACTGCCCGCCAAGGCTTCTTTTAGTTCCTTTATTTTGATAGTGAACTTTGGCTGTTTTTTTTTCTTTCCTGTCTTTTTTAAATGGTCGGTTTCCTTGCTCTTATCTTTTAAACGGAGTCTAATGGCAGCTTTCATATTGGTTTTGTATATGGTTTGGTTTCAGGCTAAGGGGAAAGGGCGGGGGAGATTATGAAAGCCGTAAGGTAGGAAAAAAGTTCTAAATGCGAAGCGGCTTTACCATTAGTTTTCTTTAGGTTATTTAGTACATTAAAGCACTTTATAGCGGCTGCATGTATTTGCAAAGATATAGGGTCGAAAACCCAAGGTTACGACCTATATTGTTTATTTGTAAATACGTTTCCAAGAGGTAAACGTTTATGTAGGGAAGAATTTTTAAACACTAAAACCAAAAAATGAAAACGAATAGCACTTTTTTAATTTGTTTCGTTCGTTGTATTACTCCTTTTCCGCGATTCGTTTGAAATTTCCCATCACCTCGGGAAGTACTTTTTGGAAACCGTTCCCAAGCATTAAACCAAATATATGCTTTAAGAAGCCCGTAAATTGAATGTCATCGGTAAAAGTAGTAAAACCATTCATATGTTTTAACTCTCGGGTGATTACCAAATAGCCAATGGGCATTTTGGTTTTAAACGTATAGGAAGTGCCCTCATTGATCGTAGAAATATAAAATCGAAGCTTTGGTCCCTTCTTTGGAAGTAGTACACCTTTTGTATTTAGGCCGAAAGGCGTATCGATCAGAGCGCTTTGTAGTTCAGTGTCCCATTCGTGCCAACGAGAAACATCTGTTAAAAAGGCCCATACTTTTTCTTGTGAATTTTGAATGTTTGTCGAGTAACTGAAGTGATAGTTGCTCTGTTTTGCTTCCGATTTCATTTGGAACTTTTTTGGTTTCCGACAAATTTAGCCGATGCGGTACAGGACAAAGTTACCATAGGATAAATTCGCTGTAAATGATTTCGAAATGCAGTGATATTCAAAAAAAAGAGAACCATATCGTACAACTAGCAAACCCTTGTTAATGTATAGATCGAGCGGTAATAATCTTGCCTTGCAACCGGTTTTTTCAAAGGGGGGACTTTGCGTAGTTTTGGTACTGCAAGGCAAGATTCATTGCTTGTAGGTTAAGCTCACTTATTTTTTATATCTATTTAATTTAAAATAAGTTATGTGATTTATATAAAGTATTTGTTTGTTCTTTTTCTGTTGGAATTTTAATCACGAATATTCCAATTCTCGAAGTTTGCGAAGTGCTTCGGACTTTGAGTTGACGTCTAACTTCAGATAAATATTCTGAATATGAAAATTGATGGCGCTGGCCGTCACGAATAACTTCTCCGCAATGGTTTTATAGGTTGCACCTTGACTTAAATAATCGATTACTTGGTTTTCGCGTTCCGAAAAACGATCGTATGTTTTTCGTTGAAACATGGCGATGATCTTTTTGGCAATGTCATTGCTAAGGGTGGCACCTTCGCTTTTAATACCATCTAAGGCGTTGTAAAGCGTACGTTCATTTACGGGTTTGGTTAGGTAGCCGTTGGCCGAATTCTTAAAGGCCTTCTTCACTAATTCAAAATCGTTTTGCGTACTTAGCATGATAATTTTGACCCTCGAGTCCTTGAGTCGATAACGTTTGATTGCTTCGATACCAGAACCATCCGGTAGCTCAATTTCAGAGAAAATAATATCCGGTTGTACACGGTCATATGCGGCTAAGGCCTCTTCGGTAGATTCGTAAATACCTTCCAAGGTATATTCCAAATACATGTCAAAATAGTTTTTGTAAGCTTGGTGCATAGGTCGATTGTTATCGACCACCATAATCTTTAGGGTGTTGAAATTCATGGGGTGGGGGTTTTGCCGCTTACCCTATTTTTTTAGGGTTTGGATTGGGTAAGCGAAGTGGGTTTGGGTACTATGATTCTACAGAGCTGCTGGGTGAGCGTTCTGTTGGCATTAGAACATACAAGCCTAGGGCATGGCATTGGGTTTGTACCATGATGGCCATCCTGATCATATTATTGTGAAGTTGATAACAATGGGAAACACCTCTTGCTACAACACACGAACGAATAGGGATTGGATACTATACTTGTAAAAGACTAATGGGGTCGGTATGTAACGGCTAGGAAGCTAGCGTTCGTGAAAAGCGTGCGAATGGCACTTCTGAAAGAGACTTTTATTGGGTAACAGTGTCTCGTTACATTCTTTGGAATAGGTTATTGAACTACTCCTTTTGTTTTGGTTTAAGTGGGCAAACGTTTTCATGTAGTGGGGGATTTGGGTTTTACATTATCGTTGATGCTCTTACTGATTCAAACATAGTAAAATTTCATAAACACCTTGAATAGGGGGCGTAATTTTCGTTCAACTGCATGATTTTGCCAATTTCAAGTGACGTTCATCGATGATTAAAAAAAAGGATCGATAAAGTGCTTAGATCTTTCATATAGAAAATATAGGGTTTTTTACAGATTGTAGCAGTTTTTCAACTCGTTAAAGGGTGTTTTTCCAAGTATGTTTTTTAGTAAATTACTTCAGGACCTTCGTCCGCCGAAACCGTTACGTGAAAGCGTGGACAAGTCCGCGAGGGATTCGAAAAGAAAATAACGTATAGTTTCTAGGCTTTTGTTCACCGAAATAGCTCGATGAAGGTGTACAAGCCCCGGAGCATTTTTAATCTCGATAATCGAGTAAAAGAAAATAGCGGGGACAAGCCCCGCTATTTTTTCCTAGTCTTCCCACTTGAAAACTAGGACCCACTAACCCAATGTGATATTCTTCGTTCCTAATTAAAGGAGGTATTTGCTACGATAGATGAATTATCGGCTACTTCCATAATCCATTTTTCATCATTGTATTTTCCATCCAAATGCGAAACATAGGCTTCCCTGGCATCTGTTTTGTAATTGAAATCGGCCAGATACACATAATGTAACCCATTCTCTTTGTTGTAAAATTGCTTTGGATCTAATCCTTTTTTCTTCAAGGTTTCCATAAAGGCGACAAGGTATTTCTTTGTCTTATATACATTCGCGATCACATAGTAACCAGATTTTACCCCAATGGTATTGGATTGTCCCAATACTTTGATCGGAAGGGCTTCAAGCGCTTTTTCGCTTGTGGTAACAATAGCCTCTTTCTGTACCTTAATAGGTTTGTTCGCAGTGGCAACTGCAGTTGTCTTTGAAGATACTGGCTCTTTTGTTCTATTCACTGGTACAACTTTCTCAGTGGTTCCGGTCGATGCCACCTTCGTATTGTCAATGTTTGCAATTACGGCAAGGTTTTTTCCTGTTGGCCGTTCGTTGTTTTTGGTAGCTACAACATTGGATGATGTCGCAGAAGCTTTTTTAGTAATTTTGGTTACGGGAATGTTGTCCGTCGCAGGTACTCCACCTTTACCTGTTTTTGTATAAGCAGTTTTTAACTGTTGAACAGTCTTTTTGTCCATATCGATGCTGGCAAAGCTTGGAAGGCCAACAAAATCTTCTCTACTAATGGAACGTTTTTCCAATTTTAGAGGTGTTGCTTTTTTAGGTCTTGTGTCTGTACTGGCTAGTAGTGTTGGTTCTTCTTTTCCTGCAACCTTCATCTGTGAGGATACATTTTGCTTTACGTCATTTCTTAAAAGTAGTACCATCGATTTAAAGCGCTTTTCGAAAGCCAAGGTGCGAGATTCTTCAATAGAGTCTTGGCGAATCATCAGCTCATCCAGAATCAACCGATTCTCATATGCGAGGGAATGGTCTTTTTGAGGTTCAAAATCGGCCTTTTTGTTTCTTTTTGCACGGCGTTTCTTTTTCTTGTCATTTTCGACCACTTGCGACGTTGAAGGCGCTAGTTTCTCTTCTCTCTTCTGTTCATATGCCGCTCCGGCAGCGGCCAATAATTTGTTGTCTGCTTGTAGGCGCAGAATCTGCTCTTCGTAGTTTCTGATAATGCGGTCTACCTTCTCGTCTTCCGAGTTGGAAGCATACGCGCCCGGGCTCTCATTGCCTTTAAAGGTATAGGCCAAAGATATCTCATGGTTCCAACCGAGATCGGCATCGTCTTGTCGAAGATCTTTTTCCAATAAGTACCCGATCGACATTTTTTTACTCAAATTAAAACCGAGTCCGGTCGATAGGCCATAGGTGTCGTCATAGGTTGCCTGTATCCACCCATAGCTGGGTAGGTCTAATAACATAGATCCTATATAGGCAAGGCTTCCATTTTCATTTTTTCCCAATCGTACCAAAGGCATTAGACGCGCGTTTGCGAACAATCCCCTAGTTGCCATAAAGGAATGATTGTATTGTAATGATGCTTTTAAAGTTTCGCCATTAAGGCTCGTTAAAAAACTGTTAGAGGTTTGGTTGTATCTAAAAAAGTCTTGGGCATAGAGCCCAAAATCGAACTTTCCGATCGATAGGGTTACCCCTGGTTGTATGGCCAGTTTATTCTCCCTACGCGATTCCGACAGTTCACGATCTTCTTGCGAGACAACCACTCTATTTTTATTGAGACCCTCATTAAAATAGGTAATGTTGGTACCGAATGCCAGTCTACTTTTGTCTCCAAGCCGAATTGATTTGGCATAGTTCGCATTGAAACCAAATTCCTGCACAACACCGGAAGATTGGCTATATACGCTTATTCCCAATGCCGTATTGTCATTTACTTTGTTGCTAAAGCCTATAAAATAATTTTGACTGTTGTCTTCAAAGGCGGCGTATTGATTCCTGTGAAGAATATTGATATATGATTTGTTTTCCCGCACCAATGAAAAGGTAGGATTGATCAAAAATCGATTGAAGAACAATTGATTGTGATAAGCACTTTTTGTAGTCAATTCTGAGCTTGTTTCCTGACCATATACGGTCTGTTTACCAAGAAACGAGAAAAAAAGCAGCAGCAAGCATATCATTTGTGGGGTAGTGAATTTGCAACTCATCTTAGTAAAATTTTATTGTGTGTTTTCGAATAAGGTTTCGAATAGATACCATCCTTGTGCCACTGGTAGTTCAATTATAAAAGTGTTGAGCTGCGATTGTGGGCTTCGCAAAACAATTCAAGAACAACTGATCGTGGGTGGTAACCGGACTATCTCCTGTGATAGATCCGGTGGTTCGGGGGATTTTATACGGTTAAGTAGTTTTTGTCAGATAACCTGTTTTTCGAGGGGGTGTAGATTACTCATCTTCGAACATAGTACTCGAATAGTCGATCTGCGCTTTGTTAAGAGCTTCCATAACATTGTAGTCACGCTCTTTGCTGGCAAGGTTGCGATTGTTGTTTTCGAAGTTGAACGCGATAGGTTGTACTGAACCTTTGTCCTTTCCTCGATTAGACATTACATACGCTACACCTTCTCCTCTTTGAAGCAAGATAGAAAAATCGTCTTCCTTACTATTGATCTCGCTGCCCATATTTACAGACCAATCAACTTTCTTTCGGCCTACTTGCGCCATGTAAACATCAAGACCTCCATAACCTTTTCTTCCTTCAGAGGCAAAGAACAAGGTGTTTCCAGCGGCAAGGTTTGGATACAGGTCATTTTTCTTGGTATTGACTTTTTTTCCTAAATTTTTAGCGATTCCTAAAGAACCGTCTTTGTTTACCGAAGAAACGTAAATATCATACTTGCCAAAACTACCGGGCATGTTAGAGGCAAAAAACAAACGTGTTCCGTCACTAGAAAGTGAAGGGTGCATGGCCGAGGCGTACTTGGGACATACTTTCACTTCTTTAAAATTTTTCCATTCACCATTCACCTTGTTTGCCTTATAAATCTTATGTAACAATTCCTTTTTGGAGAATACCCCATATTCGGGTTTTACATAAACAGATTTAGTGAAATAGGCAGTATTGCCATCAGCAGTCAAGGTAATGGGAGTTTGATAAGCAGTTTCATCTTTTAATTGAACATCATTTGGTTTGGCCGCGGTGTGTTCTCCCAATAGTTCATTTTCAAATGCCTTACCGCTGCGTTTGAGAAATGCAAGATCCTTATATTTATTGGCACGTGGATCTTCGGCCTTTTTACTTCTACTATCGGTGCGCAGTTGATAGTCTGCTTGTACCATTGCCAACCAATCTCCATTGATGGCACCACCAGAAACGGTAGGGATATTGGTTTTTTGCATGGCATGTTCGTACCGTAGTTGGTAACTGCTGCTTAGAGTACCATTTTTGCTTTCTCCTTTCAGTTTATCATACCAAAAAACGGCTGTTTCATACTTTTCAACCAAGAAGTTGGCATTTCCAAGGTCTTCGTAAATGGCCTGGTCGCTATAGCCCATCTTTTTTAGTTCTTGATAGTGCTCCATTCTTTTGGTGGCTTCCAAGGCACTAGTTGTCTGCTGGTTTTTCTGGGCTGATACAGAGCAGCAGAGAGACATAATAATACAGCCGATAAATGCGTTGTAGGTTAAAGACTTTTTCATAATATATCGATAAAGGGTTAATAATCTTCGACAAAGTTTAGCATTTGATCGATAAGTGTACTTAGCAAAAATTCATAGGTTTTTAGTAAAACACTACTTTTTTTGTTAAAATGATAGTATTTCATCGGAAAAAATCCACATTACATCTATAATTCTTAACAAAAATTGAATATCATTGCGCTTTTGTCAGTGAAACGTAAGAGAATACGACAAAATCACAAAAATGAAGCGGAAAGAGTATTGAAATTGGAAATGAGGTGGTTATTTTTTCACATTGATGAGGACTGCCTCACAACTTTTTAGATCGGAATTTAGAACGATGTTTTCGGAAACGGTACCATCCGTTATTTCTATAGAAACGGTATTGGGAGGATATTTGCCCAAGTTGTGTGCATAGAGGAACAGGTCGTTTGCCTTAGAAGGATCTAGCTTTAGTTCAAAAGCTTTTTTGTGGTAAGTAAGGAAATACTTGTATACGATTGCCTCTCCATTTAAATAGATTGAAACGATGTCCCCATCTTTACGGCCATGGTCCCATATATTGATCGTAATGGTTTCACCCTTCACTTCAAGTTCATTCACATAGGAAATAGATCGCCCGTCAAATGTATTCCTTACCGGTATTTCCTTTACAGTTTCGTTGTTGATTTGGCGTGTGGGACGCTCCATAGCGTTGATTGTAAAGAAAGGAGTCGCATATTTGGCGATGGTCTTAGGGTCATCGGGAAATAATTCAATTCCCATAACCCTGTAATTATTACCTGTTTGTAAGGTTTTATTCAGTTTAATATTTTTAGCAAAGCGGTTGTTTTCGAAAATACCCAATTCTTGAATAACCATATCATCTTTTACCAAGTAGAACTGAATGGTTTTATGGTCGGGGATGTTTTTAGTATTCCAGGATAATTCGGCAGGTTCTGGGACATTCCATACGGTGGTACTATTCGGAATTGTAATTTCAATTTGAGTGGGAGGAAGAATTTTGGCAATTGGATCAATGTCTATTGAAACATCGGTGTTGTTTCCCGAAAACCGCGCACTGGCCAAATTCGCTGCAAATACGAGTAAAAAAAGTAGAAACCCCCTAAGCAACCTGTGCTTATATGGGTTTGGTAATTGTATGGCGTTCGGTAAAAACATTGGTATAACTTCGCTTGTATCAGTTAAACACATCATATCTGGCTACTAAAGCAACGTTAAATGGTTCGGCATATTGTTACCAAACCCTACACGTGCACGTATTTGCATTGTTTAGATGTATTTACACGTATGTAAGTAGGTTTTAGATTACAAAAAAGGGAATTTGCACGAATTACGATGAATGCTGCCAATTGCGAATACACCCCTTTTTAATAAAAAAAAGAATCTATTTGTTAGATTTTCAAGTACCGTACTACGGCGTACCAGCTGCTTTCTAGTGGTGCAATATTCTTAGAAAAAAAGAATGTATACGGCCCATGCAAAACAGAAGGCGCAAAAGAAATAGACCAAGTAATCGTTTAATGTAGTTTTTTCGTTCATAAGATTTGGTTTACTTATATATAACCGATAAGTGATGGGAAACTACGATTTCGTTCGTGGAAAAGAACAAATATTCGATTTGTGGTCTAAAAATCGGTCAAGAGTACTTTTTGTCCGAGGATATGAATTCTTCGAAAGCCTGTAAAACTTTAAAAAAGAACCGTTCATCGAGGAATTTGGGCACTCTTTAACTCATTACCTTCTTTAATGCCTTTCGAAATTGTTCCATCTCGACCATGGTTCCCGTACTTATGCGCGCCCATTCATAAAAAGGGGGGAAGGGTCTTCCTATCAATACATCCTCTTGGGCCATAGCCTCCATAAGCCCTTTAATGGGGCGTCCGGTCTTGAAAAAAATAAAATTAGTGTGCGATTTTATGTGCTCTAGACCCAATGCGTCCAATGTCTCATAAATGTGTTTTTTGGCTTCTTCATTCTTAGAAAGGCTGAATTTATAGAATTCATCATCTTGAAGGGCCTCTTTTGCCGCCTCGATGGCCAAGATATTGGTATTTGCCATTACACTGGCTTTGAGTCTTTTGGCAATGTCGGGTCTTGTAATGAGATATCCGATGCGAAGTCCGGCAAGACCAAATACCTTCGAAAAAGTTTTGGAGACAATCAGGTTGCGGCCTTCTTTAACGAGCTCTACCATGGATGGGTAGTCGGGTTCTGTGATAAAATCATAATAGGCCTCATCACTAAAAACCATTGCCTTGGTATCTACTGATTTACAGAAGTCCCTTAGTTTATCCTTGTTTAATAAGGTACCGGTAGGGTTGTTGGGATTGCAAATAAAAACAAGCCCGGTATTTCCGTTAATACGTTTTTCCATTTCCTCAAGGTCATGTCCAAGGGTTTCATCTACGGGAACACGATGCACGTGGGCGCCAAAAGTTTCGGCATACCGAAGCATCGCTTGAAAGGTAGGGTCGGCAGCAATCAATTCTTTACCGTGCAGACCATATGTCAGCCCTACTGCCTTAAGCCCTTCAGTGGAACCACCGGTAACAACCACATGGTCTTTTGTGACCCCCTCTTTTTCTGCTATCATGGCGACCAAACCAGTCAAGGATTGAAAAGGATATCTGCAAGCGGTGTCGAACGTATTGGTAATGGCATCCCGTACCCGTTGTGAAGGCCCATACGGATTCTCATTGGAATTCAGTTTCGCTAAGTTTGTTGTGCGTACTGATTTTTGCGGTGTTGCAAGGGCAAACGGGTTTATCCCTCCAACAAGGGCAAATCCGCCCGAAAGGCTCATTGTTCGGAGCCATTGTCTTCTATCTATATTTCTCATACGATGTTGGTTATGGGAAATAAGATACAAATAATCCCGCTAGCGAGTGAAGCCGCTATGAACTATTTAGGTGTTGAAGTATGCTTTTATTATAGAAGAAACTCCTCGTTTCCGGAGTCGGTTTCTTCGATTTCCGGTACGGTGAAAAGATCTTTTAGGATGTATAGGCCTACGATAAGTATACCGGCTACCAATAAAACATTGGCAAATTCCCAATGTAGAATCTTCATAAGCCCCCCGATAATAATAGAGAGGGTTCCCAATACCATTGCGATATTCCACCATATTTGAAGGGAACTGTTCTTACTACGGCGGTCCTCATCCATAAAATAGGCGGTTCCTTCCATTATAAACCAAGTAATGAAACAAATACCCGTAACTATTTGAAAGAAAAGAGTATATGGAAAATCTAACATTCGAAAAATTCCATTGATAGTCCAGAAAACGATCAATACCAGTTTTACATAATCTAGGAATTTTTTTTCGGTCTTTTTCCAAAAACGGATGGTGTATAGTAACACGATCGAAGCAAAGCCTGTTATTACGATGATTTTTGCATGGGGCCATTGTATGATTCTTGCTAACATGCACAGTAACAAAATAGCTACTGCAATTCTTAATGGGGCCTTCAGTATTTTTTTTCTACGAGACATGTGCTTGGTTTTAAGTTAGATGGCTTTGATATTGGCTTTCAATCCTTCCATTATCCCTAAGATGTTGTTCACCGTCTCTTTCAAGTAATGACGGATTAAAATATGTGGGATGCGAATGGTGGTAAACCCATTCTTAAAAGAATGCATGGCCTCTTCCAGGTCGTTCATTGCCTGTTCATGCGTCAGCATATGGTATTCCACATCGATTTCAATATTCAGTTTTACGCGCGAAATGGCAATGTCTACAGACTTTTTACCATCCCACCATTCCAACATGGCATTGACGCCGACTTCTTTGAGTCCGTAATACAATTGTATGGCTTCAAGGGGAGTGTTGTTTTTCTCAACCAGCTTCTCCATGCGGGTTTGATGTTGGGCACATAGCTCAACACCTAGGGAATCCATAGCATTCCTGTGGTCGAGATAACTAAGTTCTTTGTTACATTCTAAACAATTCATTAAGTAGGTTAATTTTAATGTCTCGGCCGAGGTCGAGATTGGGGGTTGTTAGACTAGATCTGGGATAATAATAACCCTGTGTTTTTTAGAATAGTATAAACCTTCGATGTATGACACACTACTTTTAGACGAACTGCATTTTTTTAGATGAACTGCAAGCGAAAGTGTTAAAAGTGTTGTGAAAATAATAGTTTGCGATACGGCTTCAAATACCGTTAATCGGTTATATTTACCCTTTCATCCAACATTCGATATATGTTTAAGAAAATGGGTCCCGGAGTTTTGGTGGCCGCGGCTTTTATTGGTCCGGGAACGGTTACCGCCTGCACATTGGCAGGGGTGGGCTTTGGTTTTAGCTTGCTTTGGGCAATGCTCTTGTCAATTATTGCAACACTGGTCTTGCAAGAAATGTCGGCACGTTTGGGAGTTGTTTCCCAACGTGGGTTGGCAGATGTAGTAAAGAGTGAACTGAAGTCTCCCGTACTGCGGTATATAGCCGTTGGTATAATTTTAGCAGCCATAGTAATTGGGAATGCCGCGTATGAAGGCGGCAACATTGGTGGGGCTACTTTGGGTTTAGAGGCCTTGTTCGGAACCCGGTACGCTCCTGGTTATCCCTTTTTAGTGGGAGGTTTGGCCTTCGTTTTACTCTACATTGGGAATTATAAGCTATTGGAAAAAGTTTTTATAAGCTTGGTATTGCTTATGAGTTTGTCGTTTCTTGTTACTGCAGTGATTACCAAACCCGATCTACTTGGAATGCTAAGGGGTATGTTCGTGCCAAATGCTCCAAGGGAAAGTGTATTAACGATAATAGCCTTGGTGGGAACTACCGTAGTGCCTTATAATTTGTTTTTACATGCTTCTTTGGTAAGTGAAAAATGGAAATCGAAGAGTGACTTAAAATTCGTTCGTAGGGATACTTTTGTTGCTATTGTGCTTGGAGGCATTGTATCGATGTCGATTATGGTGGCTGCAGCGGCAATTCCAAATGGAACGGTCACCAATGTACTTGATATGGCAAAAGGTTTGGAACCCTTGTTCGGTACTGCTGCCAAGTATTTTATCGGGATAGGGCTTTTTGCTGCCGGGGTAACTTCGGCGATTACGGCTCCTTTGGCCGCCGCTTATGTGGTGAATAGCTGTTTTGGTTGGAATGCCGGTTTAAAAGACCTGCGATTCAAATTGGTGTGGATGGGCATTATCGGGCTAGGGGTAATGTTCATGTCATTTGGTATAAAACCGATCGAGATTATAAAATTCGCGCAAATCGCCAACGGCCTCTTGCTTCCTTTGATTGCTGTTTTCTTAGTATGGGTCGTAAACAAAGAATCGGTCATGGGGCATTATAAGAATACCTTGTTACAGAATGCCCTAGGATTTGTGATCATACTTTTAGCGGTACTTTTGGGCACCAAAAGCATACTGAAGGTTTTGGGCATGTTTTAGTTCCAAGTATCCCTACAGCCAGTCTTGAAGCTATTCGAACAAGGTAGAAGAAAGGTAACGGTCTCCACGATCACATACGATAGACACGATAACACCACTTTCTAGGGTATC
This sequence comes from uncultured Flavobacteriaceae bacterium, assembly GCA_938020445.1. Taxonomy (GTDB): domain Bacteria; phylum Bacteroidota; class Bacteroidia; order Flavobacteriales; family Flavobacteriaceae; genus Pelagihabitans. Next base: position 12,036 of record CALIIC010000088.1, read on the forward strand.
CGCCAGACGCAAGGCGGCACTGGCCGCACCTCCGCTGCTCATACCGGCAAAAATCCCCTCTTCCTGCGCCAATCGTCTTGCCATGGTAGTGGCTTCTTTTTCACTTACTTCCAAGACCTGATCAACTTTCGTCGGATCAAATATTTTAGGAAGGTAGGCTTGGGGCCATTTTCGAATACCGGGTATTCGAGCTCCGTCGGTTGGCTGCACTCCCACGATTTGCACATCGGAATTTTGTTCTTTTAAATATGTGGAAGTACCCATAATGGTACCCGTGGTACCCATGGAGGAAACAAAATGCGTAACTTTCTGTTGGGTGTCTCTCCAGATTTCCGGACCGGTACTGCCATAGTGTGCCTTCCAATTATCATTGTTTGCAAACTGATTGATCATGATCGATCCTTCCTCACGTACCTTGGCTTCCGCGTAATCACGTGCCCCCTCAATACCTCGGTCGGCAGGCGTAAGGGTAACTTTGGCGCCATAAGCGCGCATGGTCTGTACACGTTCTATAGTACTGTTTTCAGACATGACCAATTCTATATCCAACCCATAAATACCTGCAATCATCGCCAAGGCAATTCCCGTATTGCCACTGGTGGCCTCTATGAGTTTTGAGCTCTTGTCAAAATCGCCTCGTTCCAGGCCAGAGCGGATCATATTATAGGCGGCACGGTCTTTAACACTACCGCCGGGGTTATGCCCTTCCAATTTAAAGTAGAGTGTTACATTGGGGTTTTGATTCAATACCTTGGATCGCACTATGGGAGTGTTACCTATTAGGTCTAAAAGGCTATACGGCATTTGGGAATGTCTTTATTTTAATTTCAGGGGTGTGAAAAACAGTTGAATTTGCAGGTACGGAAGCCGTTATCCAGGCACTGCCTCCAATAATGCTATTTTCGCCAATTACGGTGGCACCGCCAAGAATGGTCGCATTTGCATAGATGGTGACGTTATTTTCAATAGTGGGGTGGCGCTTGGTGCGTTGTAATTTCTTGGCTACGTAAAGCGCACCTAGGGTAACGCCTTGGTATATTTTTACATGATCTTTGATAACCGCAGTTTCACCAATGACCACTCCGGTGGCATGATCTATGAAGAACGATTTTCCGATCTGTGCTCCCGGATTGATATCCACTCCCGTTTGCCGGTGTGCATATTCGGTCATAAGCCTCGGCACCAGCGGGAATCCTTTGTTGTATAATTCATGCGCCAATCTATAAATGGCAATCGCGTAGAAGCCAGGATAGGCCATATACACTTCCTCAATAGATAGTGATGCAGGGTCGCAACTTACGATGGCTTCTGCATCTAGGTTCAAGCTCTCCAAAACTTCGGGAAGCTTTGCCATATAGTTCTCCCACACTTTTTTACAAGGCTTTTCAACCTCCCAACATGCCAAATTTACGAGCGTATCGAACTTCGCTTCGAGCTTTTCCAAATTTTCCTCCACAGGTGTTTCAATATCGAAAAGCGTATAAAAAAGAAGGTCGGTAAAGGTTTCGACCTGTTCCTTTAAACGAAAACGAAGGTTGGGTTGTTTTTTGTGTTTAATTATTTTGTTGACGATTGTAGCTTTATCCATAGTAAATTGGTAGACTATTCAAATTTAAACATAATTGCCAGAGAACTTTCTTGCAAATGGTTAACTTTAGCTTAAAATATTCGAATCTCTATAGCAATCATTTTGTCGCATGTCGCAAGCTCTCATTACCAAAGAAGTATTTCGTTTTTTAAAAAAACTTGAAAAAAACAACAATCGCAACTGGTTTACTGAACATAAGCCTGAATTTAAGGCGTTGGAAGACCAAGTGAAATTATTTTTTAATGCGGTCTCGGAGAAAATGAAAATGCACGATGAGATTGAACGCCTCAAAATATTCCGTATTTATAGAGATGTACGTTTTTCACACGATAAGACTCCTTATAAAATTAACTTTTCGGCCTCGATGGCTAGGGGAGGAGCCCACTTAAGAGGCGGGTATTATATGCATATACAGCCGAAGGGTAGTTTTATTGCTGCGGGCTTTTGGAATCCCAATAAGGAAGACTTACTTCGTATCCGAAAGGAATGGGAGTTAGATGCAAGCGAACTTCGCGAAGTAATTTCAACAAAGTCTTTTCAGTCTGTTTGGGGTGCTTTGCAAGGTGATGAAGTAAAAACGGCTCCAAAGGGCTTTGATAAAGCACATCCGAATATCGACTTGATTCGAAAAAAGCAATTTATATTCGTTAGAAACTTTTCCGATGCGGAAGTACTGGACGCCTCCTTTGATACAACGCTCGATACTTGTTTTCAGGCGATACGACCGTATTTTGATTTAATGAGCAGTATTCTTACCACTAACTTAAATGGCGAATCATTGCTCGATTAGGATGTGATAGCGGCTTGGTTTCGAATGTCTATACTACCTATAACTTCTATGGTTGTTCGTAATCGCGACGTTGGTTACGAATACCATGAAGAATAAATAAGATAGTACAGCCTGAAAAACAGAGACTGCTTATAAGTAGAATGTTTACAATGCTTGACATCTGATTGGGATTAAGTAATTTTCTTTCCTTAAAGATATCCTGATCTCCCGATCATTTAGGCTATGAATGTATTAACGGGGACTATAGCTATATAAATGGTCGAAAATAGTGTTTAAAGGTATCTTGACTTTTGAATTTCTTTCCAACTATTTGCATTGGTACAGAACTTTCCCTGAGGTGCTCTAAAACTGCCCATCCCGGTATTGGCCTGCTAGCACATAGCATTCTGGAGCGCGCAAAGGATGCGGATAATCGCCCCAATCCGGGTCTTTGTTTCTGGGATTATGGGCCACATTTGAGCGGATGCTCCGTTTGTAACATGGCCTCCCGAGGGTTTGGTAGTCGAATCCCTGGTCAATTCCTTCCTTGAAATACTCTTATCAATTCCAAAAATATTTGGAAAATTCAAAAAATGACGCCAACCACCACAATTCATTGCTTGCGGTCAAATAAGTCGAATAGTCCGTTTTAATATATGCGTATTGGGGGACTCCTGTGATTTTAAAGACATATAATAGAAATAAGTAATGTAAGAGGAAAAGCAACATTCTCCATATTTATGTTATTTGGTTATTTACACTTTGAATCAA
>CALIIC010000089.1 GCA_938020445.1 uncultured Flavobacteriaceae bacterium
ATTTTTCGCATATACGCCTCCTCTTGCAATGCCTTTTCTGTAAACCTGAAAAGCCGTTGGCAGCGATCCAGATTTTGTAGCTCGTAGGTCACCTTGTAGTATTGGTCATTATTCAAATAGTCCGTAAGCGCACGAAGGCCATGAATAAAAGGCATTAAGAAAGCTCCGACTGCCAAGGTTTCCAATTCGTTCTGGTGAAGGAAGGCGCCATTTAGGGCGAGTCCGTCAATAAAGGCCTCGAACAACGGTCTTTTAAAGGTGATTTTTGCCAAATCCGGGGCATCTTCACCACCTGGGTTCGCAATGATTCGAACGGCATCGCCAAAATCATACAGAAAATACCCTTTCATCAGGGTATCGAGGTCTATCAGGCACAAGGCTTTGTGGGTCTTTTGGGAGAAAAGAAAGTTGTTCAGCTTGGTATCGTTATGACATACGCGTAATGGTAGCTTCTCAAAGGAAATGGGCGAGAGTTTCTCAAGTGTTTTGTGCGCAAAGGCAATCGCTTCTTTGGCGAGGTGTATTCGCTTCTCTTTGGCCACAGCTAAAGCATCTAAAAACTGGATTTTTCGATGTGCCAAATCATGAAAATGTGGAATAGTATCTACATATTCTGAAGGGTCTGAATGCACCAATAACGAATGGAACTCTGCAATAATCCGGCCAGCCTCCCGGGCAATACTAGGGTCATTTGTAGTATTGTAAGCAATGCTGTTCGGAATGTAGCTCATCACCCTCCAGAAACCATGAACCGGATCTTCTAGAAAAGCAGCGCCTTCTTTGGTGGGGACCAATGCTATTTGGGTGTAACGATCGCTGCGCAGCTGTGTAAGAGCATTTTGGATATTGCCCATGAGCCCCCTTACATTTGGGAACACTTCATGGTTGATTCTTTGTAGGATATAGCGCGGTATTGTACCCTGCGAAATAAGAAAAGTATCATTGATCAACCCTTGTGTAAGTGGCTCGAAATGGTAGTCCGTTTCAGGAATATCAAATCGAGCCAATAGCTTCTTTACAATGGGGCCGGTATCCTTTTCTACTGCCATAAGGGCGATATATACTGCCCTTCGCTGGTTTTTTGTTCCAGGCTTGCTACGGCCACTTCCCGGTCGCTTGCATAGGTGACGCCAAACCATTGGTCTTGCGACGGTACTACTTTTACCTCTGCCAAGCCATCTTTTAGCATTTTTTGAATGGTTTTGGGAATGTAGAGCTCACTAGTTTTGATCATATGGTCGTCTTCTAAGAACTCCCGGAATTCTGCTTCAATGACCTCGAAAATAGAAGGTCTGCAAATCCAAAAATTCATACTGGCAAGTTCGTCTCCGGTATATTCCATACCAGAATCCGAATCCACAACCTTACTACCTTTTTGTTCTAGTTTCAAACGCTCGTCCACCGAAATTAAATCATCTCCTTCTGTCATACAAACTCCACGGGAAACAGAACCATGTTCAGAAAGCGTATCTTTTAAAGTGTACCCCACCAAGGCATAGTGATTCTCTCCGGTAAACTCTTGCATGAATTTCGCGGCATTGGCATAGGCCGACTGCCCGTAAAAATCATCGGCGTTGATGACACAAAAAGGGCCATCGATCACATTTCTTGCGGTCCATACAGCATGGGCGGTACCCCAAGGTTTGGGCCGTTCACCAGTGAATTCAACTCCGTAGGGGAGGTCGGTAATTTCTTGGGCCAGCACGTTTAGTTTAATGTTTTCAGGAAGTCGCCCTTCAAGATGTTCCTGTAAAAACGAGACATTTTCTTTTTTGGTAATGACCACGATATGGCCAAATCCGTTTTTGATGGCATCGTACATTGCGAACTCCATTAGGAATTCCCCTTGTGGTCCCAGGTCATCAAATTGCTTTAGTTTTCCATAGCGGCTACCGCTTCCTGCGGCCATTAATAGTAAGGTCATGCTGTTTTTGTTTTAAGTTGCAAAAGTAAGGGATTGATTTAAAAAAATAGGATGCCATTGTTTACTTTCCTATAAAAGTTGGAATCTACGGACAGGCAAGCAAAGATTTTCATAAATTAACCAAATGGTATGATAGCCGTAATAGTTGCCAACCCAATAAATTGTATACTTATGAGTTCCAGAAGAAAATTTATTCAAAAATCGGCCTTGATAGGGGCTGGTATTGCTGCAGTACCAAGCTTCGGCTATGGAATGTTCGATACAAGACCAACTGAAAAATTGAATGTAGGACTCATAGGAGTTGGTCTTCGGGGCACCAATCACCTAGAGAATCTTCTATTGCGAAAAGATGTAAATGTCACCGCTGTTTGTGATGTAGATGCGTCCAGAATTACGATTGCCAAAGATTTAATTTCCAAGACAGGTGGCAAGGCGCCCTTGACTTTTGGAAGCAATGAACTAGATTACCGAAACCTGTTGGAGCAGAAAGATGTAGACGCGGTAATCATAGCAACCCCATGGTTATGGCACACCCGTATGACAGTAGATGCCATGAAAGCAGGAAAGTATGCGGGCGTCGAAGTATCGGCATCCAATACCCTTGAAGAGTGTTGGGATTTGGTGAACACCCATGAAGACACAGGAACCCATATGATGATCTTGGAGAATGTGAACTACCGACGAGACATCTTGGCGGTGCTGAATATGGTGAAACAAAACGTCTTCGGGGAACTGGTACATTTTAGGTGTGGGTATCAGCACGATTTACGAGAGGTAAAATTTAATAATGGGAAACAACCCTATGGCGGTGGTGTCGAATTTGGGGAGAAAGCCATTTCCGAAGCCAGATGGCGAACGGAACATTCCGTAAAGCGAAATGCCGATGTATACCCCACGCATGGCTTAGGGCCCATTGCGGCCATGGCCGATATCAATCGAGGCAACCGTTTTGTTTCAATGACCTCCCATGCAAGCAAGGCCATTGGGCTCCACAATTACATCCTTGAAAAAGGAGGGGAAGACCATCCCAATGCCAAGGTAAAGTTCAAACAAGGCGATGTGATCACCTCCACCATAGATACGGCCAATGGGGAAACCATTATCATAACCCATGATTGCAATCTCCCAAGACCCTATTCCCTCGGATTTCGGGTGCAGGGTGCCAAGGGCCTTTGGGAGAACGATGGAGATCGTATCTATGTAGAAGGAAGTTCGAAAGCGCATAGATGGGATGCCGATGCCGAGTGGCTTGCTAAATATGACCATCCCCTATGGAAAAAGTATGGAGAGTATGCCTTGGACGCCGGTCATGGCGGAATGGACTTTTTTGTCATCAATTCTTTTGTTGAATCTGCCAAAGCGAATATCGCACCTCCTATGGATGCCTATGATGCCGCTGCCTGGAGTGCAGTAACCCCTTTGTCTGAAGCATCGATTGCGAACAATGGGGCACCGCAAGATTTTCCTGATTTTACACGCGGTCTATGGATCAAACGAAGACCTTACAATTGGATCAAGGATACCTACTAAAAGAATCGGCTTGCTATGAACGTTGAAAACCAAAGGTTCTGGGTTTTGTGATTTGATCATTGAGGTTGAACGGAATAGCCAAATCAGTGAGGAGAAAAAAGACAAAATTAGAGTGGAAAATGTAAAAATTAGAGATGCAAGGGTAGCACAAGATGGGCTTACTTCGAAGAACAACTAGAATGGCATTGTAAGAACGGACAAAACCAACTAAATACTATTTCATGAAAGGACTCGATACATTCGACTGGGTGGTCATTGCCGCTTATTTTATTATCCTATTGGGTGTTGCTTGGTGGGTCATCAAGCAGAAACAAAAAAATACGGAAGACTACTTTCTAGCAGGTCGCAATATGGGCTGGTTTGTTGTTGGGGCATCCATTTTTGCATCCAATATTGGTTCTGAACATGTGGTGGGCCTTGCTGGGAACGGTGCTGGGGATAAAATGCCCTTGTTAATTTATGAATTACACGCATGGATCGTATTGATGTTGGGCTGGGTCTTTTTACCTTTTTATGCCCGTAGCGGAGTTTTTACAATGCCCGAGTTTTTGGAGAAAAGATTCGATTCGCGATCCCGTTGGGTGCTTTCCGTGGTTTCTTTGATCGCCTATATCCTTACCAAGGTCTCAGTAACCATTTATGCGGGAGGTGTTGTGGTTTCCGCGTTATTGGGAATTCCATTTTGGATCGGAGCTGTTGCAACGGTTGTTTTAACAGGACTTTATACCGTACTGGGAGGTATGCGCGCAGTGGTGTATACCGAGACCATTCAGGCAATCGTATTGGTAATTGGTGCGGGAGTATTGACTGTCATGGGATTGGATGCTGTTGGCGGATGGGGTGAATTAAAGGAAACGGTAGGAGCTGATTATTTTAATATGTGGCGACCCAATTCAGATCCGGACTATCCTTGGTTGCCCTTGTTTTTAACCAGTACCATTGTTGGTATTTGGTATTGGTGTACGGATCAGGTAATCGTGCAGCGTGTTTTGACGGCCAAGAATATCAAAGAAGGTCGAAGGGGCAGTATTTTTGGAGCACTTTTAAAGTTAATGCCGGTCTTTTTGTTTTTGATTCCCGGGGTAGTGGCCTTGGGCCTAAAAATGCAAGGAAAATTGGATTGGGATAGTCCAGATGAGGCATTTCCGGTGTTGATGAGCAATTTATTGCCTTCCGGACTCAGAGGTTTGGTGGCCGCAGGCTTATTGGCGGCCTTAATGAGTTCTTTGGCCTCTGTTTTTAACTCCTGTTCAACCTTGTTTACGCTGGATATTTACAAAAAATTGAAACCCAACAAACCGGAAGAAGAGTTGGTGAAAACAGGTAGGATCGCTACCTTCTTCGTGGTTGGCCTCGGACTTTTATGGATTCCCGTGATTACGCGCTTGTCCGATGGCTTATACGAATACCTGCAAAATGTACAGGCCTATATTTCACCACCGATAACGGCCGTATTCCTATTGGGTATTTTTTATAAACGCATCAATGCAAATGGTGCCATTGCAACCTTGGTGGGTGGTTTGATCATCGGTTTTTCGAAATTGACCTTGGAAATCACAAAATCGAGCTATACGGAAGGAAGTTTTATTTTCAATATCGCCGATATCAATTGGTTGGTATTTGGCGCCTATTTTTTTGCAATATGCGTGGCTATTGCCGTAACGGTAAGTATGTTTTATCCAAAACCATCGGAAGCACAACTACAAGGGCTTACTTTCGGAACGGTTAGTTCGGAACAGAAAGCCGCAAACAAATCGAGTTACAATGTTTGGGACATTGTTGCCTCTGTGCTGGTAATTGTAGTCGTGCTATACATTATGCTTTCGTTTAGTACGTTGTCACTATAGGGTAGATTAGCGCGAAGCCATGACCCTACTTGAAAAGAACCTACATGGGCATGCCCAAGGGGTGAAATATGACCGTTATTCTTCTTTTTGCGGGGTCGAATCGGGATTGAGGTTGGTGAAAACCGACAATTCTTCGGTGCGTTTAATGAATTTGCTTTTTTTAAATTTTGTGATGACGAAGGGAACGAAAGAAAAGACCACCATACCCAGCCCAAAAGTCAATAGCATCGACGGACTTACAAATACCTCTTTGAAAGATAAAATTGAAATGATCAGAATAGTTGAAAAGGGTAACGAACAGGCCAAGATGTTCACGGCAAAATCGTTGTCAAAGGTAAATTGTAGGCGCCCATCCTTATGTTCCATGGAGGAAACCGCGCTCATGTGCGCATAGGGCCAAAAACTACAAGCACTTTGAGGAAAAACGACCAGTAACAATATCAATGCGGCGCCCAGACCGGGAAACAGATATGCAAAAAAGGAAGACAAGCAAAAAGTAATGCCCGCACGACGTACCAATAGGGAAAAAATGAAGCCAAATTCTTTGAATTTTATTCGAACGGCCATACCAATGAATAATAGCACCAAGGGTGTCATCAGTACCTTTACACTTAGAATGGTATTTTGAAGGAAGCCTGGCAGGGCGTTCATGTCCAAACCAAACCCTAGTAAAATAAGACCAACTATGATCACTATGTTAATAGGTTCATTAATCAAGGAAAGCAGTAAGCTGCGAAGTTTATTGTTTGTGGCGTTTTTTTGGGTTTTAAGTGTCCTTTGCTGGTACCAATGCATCGCCAGCATGTAGAGGAGAATCAAACCGAAAATTTTGTTGCCTACATCTGCCAATGCCGCTAAGGCCAAAGAGTCTTCTCCAAGATAGACCACGAGAAACGGGAAACAACTTAGTCCCGGAGCTAGCGAAGGCAATAGCATCATAAGGGTTCTTTTTTTGGCATCATCGTCGTGGTTCAGCGTGGCACCGAGAAAATACTTGGTGGCGAGTAGCATAATGAGATTATAACTGAGTGCCAATATAGGGAATACCAGTAGGGACCCCTTTAATTCTATCTTTAAAAGTGCTACGAATATCACGGCGGGAAGTGCAACACTTAATATTAGAATCTTAATGCCTTTTAGATTTTCTTTCGCGATTTTCCGCTGTAAAAGAAGACCTAGGCCAATGATAAGTAGTAATTCAAGGGTTTTTTGTAGTGCGAAGTGCATCCGTTACTTTTAGTCTGTAAATTCTTTTTTTGAGTCGTGAAACAAACCCATTTAGAGTTGGAATTGGTGATATCGAGGCAATCGAGACGCAACCCAACTCTTGGGCTTACAAAAAACTAAACGAGTACTTTTTCAAGTGCGGCCGTAAACAACTTCATTTCGGCCATGGTACCCATGCTTACACGGCACCAGTTTTTATCATAAATTTGGAACGCTCGCACTCCTACACCTTCAGCGGTCATTTTTTCCAAGAACCCTTTTCCTTCCATTTCAATGGGGAAAATGATAAAACTTGTGAAAGAAGGGACATATTCAAAGCCCATTCTTTTTAAGTTCTCATACACATATTCGCGACATTCCTTGTTGAGGGTCCTTGACTTATTCTTGAAGGTAATATCGTCCATGCTGGCCATGGCAGCGTACACGGATGGTAGTGAGATTCCCATACCGCCCCGGGTTATCTTTTGGATGATCTCCAGGGTCTCTGCTTGGGCAACTACATACCCTACACGCAAGCCTGCCATTCCCTGAATTTTAGAGAAGGTACGTGCAATGATGACGTTTTTTCCTTCGTTGATCAGGGATACCATGCTTTTTGCAACCGGTTCTTCTAAAAACCCTAAATAGGCTTCATCAATAAAAATCGGCACTTTTTCAGATACCCTTGAACAGAAATCCAACAGTTTCTCATGGTCCGTTAAACTTCCTGTGGGGTTGTTGGGATTACAGATGTATACCAATTTGGTATCGGCATCGATGGCTGCTTCCATTCCATCCAAATCGTGCGACCAATCATCGTTTAGTTTCACTGGCTTCCAAGTGGCTCCGGTGGCTTTCGCTACTTTTATCAAGGACATATAGGCGGGATCTGCCGAAACGATGTTACCGCCGTTTTGGAAAAATACCATGGCGGTTTTCTCCAAAAGATCAGAGGAGCCTGGTCCCATCATAATGTTTGCTTGTTTTACCCCTTCCTCTGTAGCAATTTTATCCATTAATTGGTATAGTTCCTTCCAGGCGTATCGATTGCCTTTGGGAGCATATTTTTGCATAGCAGCTACCGCCATTGGAGATGGGCCATATGGGTTTTCATTCGCATTGAGTTTCGCTGCAAGCTCCATTGGTGACGTAGCCGAATAGGGCAAATACTCTTTAAAGAATGGGGTATAGGGGATGTTTCCACTGCTGTCTAATGCAACCGGTTGGGTAGGAAATGCCCCGTAGGTCAAATACGGTGCCGCCATCACGCCAGCAGCACTGAGTACGCCTCTTTTGAACCACTCCCTTCTGTTTACTGTTGTTTTCATAGGTGCTATTTTGATTTAAGTTAAAGTTCTAATTAGAGACTACCGGTTCTGCATTCATGCCAATATCACCACTTGCAACGATTGTCTCATCAGTCGGGCTTAAGCGAATACTCACGTGGGCATTTAAAGATGAAAGGGAATCATAGAAAGTGGTATCGGCAATAAGAAAGAATTTATTGTCCGATAATTCGCCCGTACTTCCATCTACGTCGTAGAGGGTCATCATAGCGGTTGTTCCTGTGCCCGCCGGTCCGTCTACGATGATGGCGGGATGCATTATATCGGCAAGGGTATTGTACAATGATATTTGCACCAAGGTCTGATCTAAATCTGTTTTCCAAAAAACGATTCGTCCGTACACATTAGATCCTGCCGGATCTGTGGCGTCTATGGTATAGGAGGTATAAGTGTCTAGGGTTCCTCCTCCTACTGCGACTTCCTGTGCTGATTCCAATCGCTCTATATCACATGAATTGAACAGCAACAGTACCACTGTAAAAATGCCTATTTTACTTAAATTTTTTTTTGTCATTTTCTTGTTTTTTAAGGTGTGTCAATTAGAATGAAAGTGTTGCTCTTATGGAATAATACGCACCAAGTGAACCCTGTTGCCCATTGCCATAGAGATAAAAGCCTCTTTCTTCAGCTCTGTATAGATCGGGATAATTGTTGAGGACGTTTTGCCCCGTAAGCGTAAAGGCTAAATTCTTGGTAGCCTTATAGGTGATTCCAAGGTCAGCAGTAAGCTGTGCGGAAAAAGTTTGATCTGAAAACCCTTCCGTACCTACTCCCGGAAAATTCTCATCGCTCAATGTTCCCAATCCATCATCCAATCTAGATATTTCACCAAAATAATTACCTCTTAACATTCCTGACCATTTTCCCATGGAATAGGTGGCCGAAGCGATGAACTGTGTATTTGGTACACCTTTCTCGTACGCACCTATGACAGCACGATCTATGTAGAGATCTTCCAGTTCTTGATCGGTCAACACTGTATTCAAGTCGGGAACGTTCGCACCTTCAAAGGTTCTTTCTGAAAGCAATCCGGAAAGGTTTAGATTCAGCATTCCCTCCCCGATTCGTTCGTTGTAATTTGCGACGATTTCGATACCTTTTGTACTAATATCACCTCCGTTAATTCGAAAACTGGCCAGGCCTGCCCCAATTAAGGGTTCTAAGACGGGTGCGTCTTCCGCACTGAAATTGCCTGTGCTGAACAAACGATCTTTAATATCTATTTGAAAGGCATCAATACTTAATTCCAATTTGTTAAAGAATTTTGCAGTAAGCCCAACCGCTAAATTTGTAGACCGCTCTTCCTGTAGTTGTTGAATGCCAATGGCTTTTGCGACTTGACTGCTATTGGGGTACAGCGTACCGTCGAAGGGATCTAAATCAACAAAAAAAGTAAAGGTGTGGGAGTAGTTTAATTCTTGTAAGGAGGGTGCCCTAAAACCATTACTGATAGACCCTCGAAAGGCAAAATTATCCAAAATGGAGTATCGTGTGGCAAATTTACCGGTGAATACCCCTCCAAAATCGGAGTATTGTTCTGTACGCAAGGCTGCGCTAACGAACCATTTATCGGTAACATCCAATTCTGCGTCTAGATAAAGTCCGGTAACTGAGCGAAACTCATTCGCTTCGTTTTCAGGTGCAAAACCTCTAAAACACTGGCAGTTTGGGCTGTATTGCAAAACAGGGTAGGAGCTGACACCACCGAAGGGTAGAATAAGAGGGTCTCCATTATCGTCCACAATCGGGTTGCCGTTCAAACCTTCCAATGGAAAACCATCTGGTCCGATGAGCTGTTGATTATCTTCCGTGGCCGTAAAAACACCTGCGTCGCCGGCCGCGTAACTTTCTTCCTGCCCTCTTTCTATGATATAGTTTTCGATCCTAAATTCAGCTCCGGCGGCAATGTTGAGCCCATATAAAAAATCTGGATAATATCTAGAGAGGTCAAAATTGGCAGTGTTCTGTGTGAATTTATGCGTGCCCAAGTTCATTACTGTAGGCGATTCGGACTGTAAACTTGCGTTAAACGTATTGAATTGTCCAAGTCTTTGGGTATTGGTGCCGAACGTATTACTGAAATCAAAGTCCCAATCGCCCAATTTTCCTTTGATACCTCCCGTAAAAGCGATATTGGTCTGCTTATTGATCATTTGGGGCCTAAACCCGTTGGGGTACAAATCAAAATTAAATCGATCTGTTTGCGCGGATCTTCTGTAAAAACAGCCAAAGAGATCTCCAGATTTATAACCGAAGTCTCCAAAGGAGTAAAAGGCAGTCTCCGAAGTTTTGGACAAAGGCAACTCCAAGTCGTATGAAAGTACTCCCAATACACTTACAGGTAGCCCGGCAAAGGTCGAGATATCCCTTGCTGTAAGGCCTCGAGCGGCCAGTAAACCAGCATCGGTCTGAAGTTCGGCTGCGAGTGCAGAGTTCCCGGCTGTCTGCGCTGCCAGCAGTTCGGGGTTGGTAATGATGATATTTCCTTGCGCATCGGTTCGCTCATTGTTTAGATAGGAGCTTCCATAGGGTGTTGCGCCGCTTATATTTGGCCGAATGGCCGCCTCGTTTTGCCGATACATCCCTGTAACGTTCACGTATCCGCCATTTTCAAAAGAAGTGCCATAATTGATTCCAAGTTGGTGAGTGATACCGTCAACCCCATCGGTATCTTCAAGCAGCGCTTGGTCTGACTCGCTTATGTTCGAATCGCTAATGTTCGGATTGGAGTTGGTGTACATACCCGCCGTATAATTTGCGGTAAATTTGTTGGTGCCTTTTCTGGTGACAAAATTAATAACGCCCGCGATGGCGTCTGAACCGTACTGAGCCGAGGCACCATCTCGTAGCACTTCAACTCGATCTACCGCGTCTAGGGAGATAAAGTCCATATCGACCGAATTGGCAGACCCTCCTGTTGCGGTGCCAATTAACTGTGCACCACTGTGGCGCCTTTTTCCGTTGACAAGAATCAAAAGTTGATTGGGCCCCAAACCCCTTAAAGATGGTGGGGTCACCGAGGAGCTAAGGTCACCGCCCTGAGATCGTACGGCCGAAAATGAAGGTGCAGAAGCAACAAGTAGTTGGCCTACATCCAATTGCGGCATATTAATGGCCTGTTTGCTAACGCTGATTACATCCACGGGGGCAGCGGTCTCTAATTTTGTTCTCGCCTGTCCCCTTGATCCCACAACAATGGTTTCCGCCAATTGCTCGGCAGAAAATTCGAGAACCACATCGATGCTATTTTGTCCATTTATCGGCACTTCCTTTGTTGCATATCCAATGTAAGAGAATACCAGCGTTCCTTCCGCAGGTGCGTCAATGGTGTAGTTTCCGTCGAAGTCCGAAACACTTCCGGTAGTGGTGCCCTTTATCAAAACGTTTACCCCTGGTAACACCGCATCACTATCGGAAATTTTACCTGATATGGCTATGTTTTGCGCTTGCATACTACAAATGAAACTGAATAGAATTAGTGTAAATAGTAGAGCTTTCTTCATACCTGCTAGTTTTTTTGGTTATTACTAATCAATAGTACAGGCCTGTAAATCTGCAACAACCCACTTTAATTTGGAAGAGGGGTCGATTCACAAACATGAAAAAAAGTTCCGGAAACTTTATTGTCCCAATAGCAGTGATTGCTGCTAAAAAGAGCTTTACAATGATAGTGACACTAGGTGAAAAATAAAAATTCACATTCATTGTAAACATCTGTTTTTTAATAAGTTAAATTCATAAAAATGGAAATTATCGGTATTTTTTGAACCTTTTTTTGGTGATATGTGAACATTTTTAAACTGGGGCGATGATATGTGACAAAATGTTTGAAAATGTTCCGGAGATATTTTTATCAAAATTAAATTTTGAGCATCTAAAAACTGAGGAATATATATTTTAAGAGGGTATTTATTATCATATTTATGTCATTTATGATAAAAGGTTGAATTAAATTTACCAGAAGCGGAATTTATATAACGAATATTGCGGATTTACTTTTTTTAGCAACTGATTTTCTTGAAAAATAAATGCGATGGATAAATGAAAAACAAAATAGATAAAATTGACTACCAAATTCTTACTTTGTTATCTGCCAATGCCCAAATGCCCTATACGGAAGTAGCAAAAGAAATAGGGATTTCTCCTGGCACCGTGCACAAGCGAACCAAGAAAATGAAAGATTTAGGTGTTATTAAAGGAGCCACGCTGAAGCTTGATTATTCGGTCATTGGTTGGAAAATGACCATTTTTTTGGGAATCTATTTGCGAGAAAGTATCTTGTACTTGGAAGTGGTAGATTTCTTAATGTTGATACCTGAAGTGGTGAAGGTACACCAGATAACCGGTAAATACGATATTTTCTTAAAGATGCATGCCCACGACAGTATTCATTATCGCCAGGTATACCAAGAGCATATTCTGGCAATTGAAGGCATCCGCGGAATAGAGTCATTTATTTCGGTGGAAGAAAACATCAGTCGCCATATACGCTTTGGCAGTTGATATGTAGCAAATCATTTATCAACAGCCTGGGTTTAAACGCTTTTTTGGGATGAAATAGATAACTTTGTACAATGTAACGAGTGGTTCTGTCGTTGCTGCTTATAACCATTCTTAACGACCGAATATTTACTTTGAATCAGATGAAAAACATTATCGTACCTGTAGATTTCTCCCAACAATCGGAATATGCGTTAAAAACGGCTGCATCACTTGCGCTAAAGCATGGGGCATCGTTACTTATCGTGCATATGCTGGAACTGGCTGATGGGGTTTTTTCAACCACGGACAACGCCAGTGCACAGCAAGCGGTTTTTTTGATCAAAGCAGCTGAAAAAAGGTTTGCCCAGTTTTTGGATAAAGATTATTTAGCTGGAATTTCAATTACAAAAATCGTAAAGCCACATAAGGTGTTTGCAGAGCTAAACGATATCGCCAAAGAACATGGGGGCGATTTGATTGTTATGGGCTCGCACGGAAGCGACGGCCTTAAAGAGATTTTTGTAGGCTCCAATACAGAGAGAGTAGTGCGCAATGCCGATATTCCGGTACTCGTGGTAAAAGAAGAGCATCCCGATTTTAAGGTAGAACGTTTTTTGTTTGCCTGTGATTTTGAGGATGAAAGCCTTACCGCTTTTCAAAAAGCCAAATCTTTTGCAGAATTACTATCCGCAGAGTTACAATTGGTATATATCAATACGCCGGGAGATTCTTTTTTGAGCAGTTCAGATGCGTACAACCGCGTGAATCATTTTTTACAAAAAGCCTGTTCTGGTTTGGAAGTGACCATTCATAACGACTATACCGTGGAAGAAGGAATTTTGAACTACAGCAAAATTGCCATGGCCGATGCGATCGGCATCCCTACTCACGGGCGAACCGGACTTGCACATTTCTTTCAGGGAAGCATCGGGGAAGATGTTGCGAACCATGCAAAGATTCCTGTAGTCACCTTTAAAATATAATACTACGTTCTACAACTAAGGGGTTAGATTACCAACCTTGTAACTTTCTAAACCAATTTCATTCCGACTGGATCCCAGTGAACAGCTTTTTTTTGAAAATAACTTTCGTTGGCTAATAAGGCCGCGCCTGCGGCCCGCAAACCAAATGTCGGGTCTTGTACGACCGTATTGTTTCCACGAATCGCCTCAAAGAAGTTCGAAAAATGATCATAATGGGCGCCCTTATATTTTCGGGGTGCTTCCCAGGTACTTGTTCCTGTTTTTAGTTTTGAAGATCGGGTATCTAGGTTCTGTTTGGCATACCCATCTTTTATCTGTTGCTGCATGGCTTCCGTATAGGCGACCAACGAATAACCGCCAGGAACCAATCCTAATTTGGAGCGTGTGAGCTTTACGGAGTTTTGTCCTACTTCCATTTCACCTTCGGTTCCGATCAATTTAAAGCCGCCGCCGCCGCCGTTTCCTGCGATGAAGTTGATGCGAAATGCTGCATTAAATGCCGCATGGGTGGCGGTCTTGGGATAATCGTACAAGGTAATGGTTACATCTGGTACATCGCGCCCATCGTTCCAATAGCGGAGCCCACCAGTGGAAAGCGCCCTGTTTGGCCCGTGAGAACTGAGCACGTGGTTCAAAGTAGAGAAGGCATGCACAAAAAGATCCCCGGCAACACCGGTTCCATAATCTTGGTAATTTCTCCAACGGAAAAAACGTTTTAACTCATAGGGTACCTTGGGTGCTTTTCCCAAGAACGAATCAAAATCGATCGTATCGGGGTTTGCGTCTGGCGGAATCGGATATTGCCAAGCACCCTCCGCAGAGTAACGGTCATTGTACATGTCGAGCATGACAATCTCACCTATGGCACCTTCCTCATACAATTGTTTTGCTTTTTCGTTTCCGAGCGATGCCATCCCCTGGCTCCCTATTTGACATACTTTTCCCGAAGCGGCATGCGCCTTTATGATGGCCTGCCCCTCTTCGAATTTTTGTACCATTGGTTTTTCACAGTAAACGGCTTTTCCGGCTTCTAGGGCATCGATGGTAATTTTTTTGTGCCAGTGGTCGGGGGTTGCTATGATGACCGCATCGATGTCTTTTCGATTTAAAAGCACGCGGTAATCGCGGGTCGTAAAGACGTCATCGCCCCAAAGTTCTTTTGCCCTTGCATGCCGCCCGTCGTAGAGATCGCAAACGGCCACTAATTTCACACCACTTACCTGTAGTGCGGTATTGGTATCATAAATTCCTTGTATTCCAGCACCTATTAGTCCTAGGTTGATATGGTCATTTGCAGCATAGTCAATTTCGCTATAAGATCTATGCAACGTGATGATCTCATCCTGTGGTGCGCCAAATACGAAAGGTGCAGTGCTAACGGCCGCCGATCCAAGACCGGCCTTTTTTAGAAAAGATCTTCTTGAAGTATTTTTTTTCATGGTCCCTTATTTTCAATGGAAAACTGATTGGATTTTTGAGCCAATTGAAAAAGTTGAAACAACTTTTAAAACAAAACCGCCATGAATTTACGCTTTTTCTTAGTGGATCACAAGGCGTAAGTGCCTGTAAAATACAGGTCGTATAAGGTCTTTGTTAGATTTTATTTCCGGCGGTACTTCCTTATGGTGAGATCCAAAACATATCGGAAGCAGGAATGGCTTTCTCATACCCTATTTTAAAAGGGTCGAAGCCCGATTTTGCCATTAAATACCAGGCGGTAGATGATAGGGCCGGGGTAATATCGGCATGATCCCATAGGTCATTGGCGCCATAAGTACTTCCGAAATTAGCGGTATAAGGAATGCCTGCGGATGCGGTGATCGTAGCACTACTGATGACCGATTTCTCTAGTTCTGCCAATAAAGCTTCTGATTTTCTGAGGTCTCCGTTGGTTTTAAAGGCCAGTGCCATTTGGGCAGTACCCTCTAGCCAAACCACATCCTTGTCAGCGTCAAAACAATAACCCGTTATTGCGACCCCCGATACAGTGGCTATTTGAGTGGTAAGGAACCAATCATCTCCTTTGTAAAGATTTGTTTGGGGAAAGTTCTTGAAGACCCCTTGACCTATGGAAAGCAAGTCTAAGGCATAGGTATGTGTTGGGTTTTCTGGCCAAGCCATCAACGTTCCTTCGTTTGCATTCCAGCGGTGTTGATGTAGATAGCGCAGAATGCCTTTGTGAAAATCATCATATCCGGGTACTGCATTAAAAGCAGTAACGATGCCTTCGGTTACTTTATGAATTTGGGTGCCATCCTCGTTTTCTCCTCCCCACAATCCCCCATCTGCATCTTGTAATGAGCGTATCCAAGATTCAATGCTTTCGGCCAGATGATGGTATTTTTGATTGCCGGTAGCGGCATGATAGTTATGAATAGCGATGAGCAACCATGCATTATCACCCAACCATCTTCTACTACCATTGGTTCCCTCACCATTTCTAAATTGATAGAACCCTCCGGGGCCTTCCAAGAGTTCCGTTTGTATCCGTAGCTTGAAAAAATCTAAAATGGCTTCCGCTTTTTCGGTTTCCCCTTGTTGAATAAACACTAAAGCAGTTAAAGAGTTGTCATACAGTGAAACGAAATCTGAGTTTTCAGTGCTTTCCATCAAACCGTTTGATAACTGCATCCCTGAAACCCACTGGTAGCTCGAGTTCTGAGTTGTTTTCGTGGGTTCTTCTATTGGGTCGGTCGTTTCTTCTTCTGGTTCTTCTTGGTTTTCAATAAGTTCTTCTGTAATTACATTTTCTAACACGGGCGTTTCCTCCAATTCGGAAACACTACATGAGAGCAGAACAAAGGCACAGAGAATAAGGAAAAGGAGATTTTTCATCTACGATTTTTTGCTTATCGAAACATGGGTTAGGAGAAGCAAAATTAAACTGGAATCTACGGCCGGCAAATCCGCGACGACCTATTGTGGTAAAAATACGGAGAACGGCACCTATGACACCTTTAAACCCAATTTCATGACTTTTGACGAAAAGATATAGGAACAGCTTATCGACAATATCGGGACTACACCAGAAAAGGGAGGTGTCTTATTGCAATGTCTTCGCAGGGCGGAACAAAAAACCAGGAAGGGCTTCAATAGTAAAAAACCTTTAGTATATTTGCCCCGTTGTGTTGTGACCCATACTTCCTAGGAAGTTACGGGCCAATGAAAGGCTTTCCAAGTTGGGAGGCTTTTTTTGTTTATAGAGATTGCCCAAAAAGCGCGCCTTGCTTTTACCTACTACAAATAGCACTAAGCAATATCCCGAAAACTGTCTTTTTTGACTTTTTCCTTGCCCGTCACCTTCGAAGTATTCGTTTCCTTGGAAGTGGTTTTCTCAAGGGAAGATGCGGTTTCTTCTGTTGGGTCTTCGCTGATTTTTTTAATTTTTCTAGATTCTTGAAGACGTTCCCATTCATCCTCAGCCTTTTTGGCCTTGGCGTTGATCTGCGTATTATCCATTTTCAAAGTTTGTTTGGCCAATACTTGAGAGGTGTTCAAACTCTCAATTATTGTGGTTAGCATGCGCAAACATTGTACACCGGTACGTGCTTAAAATACCGATTTTTATTTTGCATTATAATCCCTTCTATATGGGGAAGGGATGGTAAAATAGGGCAGGCTGGGAGCTGGAAAAAGTTTTTTCGTTTATGAGTTCAAAGCTTCCGATAAAGCGTGTGAAAAGTGCGAAAACGGCTCTTTTGTTTGATCTTTGGAATTATAGGTTGCCTTCAGGTTTAGTTGTTTTTTTGAGCCTATAATAGCCGCTATTTTTAGGTGTTTGCCATGGAAAAATATCGTAATTTTAGAAAGTATTTAAACTTGTTTTTATATGCCTTTATACCATAGATTAGGGAAGATTCCGCCTAAAAGACACACCATATTCAAAAAGGAAGACGGTTCACTGCACTACGAGCAGTTGTTCGGAACCATAGGTTTCGACGGCATGTCGTCGCTGATGTATCACTTGCACAGGCCAACGCAAGTTCAAGAGGTTGGTAAAACATTGAACATAGCTCCTAGGGCGGCGGTGGAACATAATATAAAATCAAGGTTGTTGAAAGGTTTTGAAATAAGACCGGAAGATGATTTTCTGGACAGTAGAAAAACCATCCTGTTCAATTCAGATGTGCATGTAGGCCTGGCGGCTCCGAAAAAATCGATGACCGATTATTTCTATAAGAATACAGATGCCGATGAGCTTCTTTTTATTCATCAGGGAACAGGTACGCTCAAAACAATGTTGGGAGAGATTCCCTTCGAGTATGGCGACTACCTTTTAATTCCGCGTGGAATGATCTATCAGATCGTATTCGATACCGAAGACAATCGCTTGTTGATTACCGAAAGCTACCATCCAATCTATACACCAAAGCGGTATCGAAATTGGTTCGGGCAACATTTGGAGCATTCTCCCTTTTGTGAACGGGATTTTAAACTGCCACAAAATTTACGGACACATGACGAAAAGGGAACGTTTTTAATGAAAGTGAAAAAACAAGGGCAGCTGCATCATCTAGAATATGCGACACACCCTTTTGATGTAGTAGGATGGGACGGCTATAACTTTCCCTATGGTTTTTCGATACATAACTTTGAACCGATTACGGGGCGCGTACATCAGCCACCTCCGGTACACCAAACCTTTGAAACAAGTGCTTTTGTGGTCTGTTCTTTCTGTCCGCGAATGTATGACTATCACCCACAAGCGATTCCTGCTCCCTACAATCATTCAAATATCGATTCGGATGAGGTCTTGTACTATGTAGATGGTGATTTTATGAGCCGAAAAAGCGTTGATAAAGGTTATATTTCACTACATCCCGCAGGGATACCGCATGGTCCGCACCCCGGCACGTATGAGGCGAGTATTGGAAAAACGAACACTGCGGAACTGGCAGTAATGGTCGATACTTTTAAACCATTACAACTTACACAAACGGCATTGGATATTGATGATGGCAAGTATTATAAAAGTTGGTTGGAATAGCCTAAAGTCGGTGCATTACAAAGTGCACTAACGAAGCTGCCAATTTTGCAGTTCTATTGTCAAGATCGTAGGTAGGATTCATTTCGGCCAAGTCAATACTGATCATTTTTTTTGAAGCTAGTATACATTCTAGGCACTTCAAAACCACATCCGGTGAAAAGCCCATCGGGGAAGGAGCACTGACGCCCGGTGCATAGGCCGATGAAAAACCATCTAAATCGATGGTTACGTACAAGTGATCCACTTGATCCACAAAGCTTTGGATGTTTTCTTGTATTTCTTCCCAGTGATGAAGGTTGAAGCGGTCGTTCAACAGATAGGTTGCGTTCAGTTTTTTGGCTGTTTCAAAGAGCGTTCGGTCATTTGCGTCGGTACGAATACCAAGGCAATGATAGTTAAACTCCCTGCTCAAAGCTTCTGATTCTTTTGCGATTTGATAGAAGGGAGTACCTGAATTATTTCCGTTGTGGTTGTTTCTTAAATCGAAGTGTGCATCAAAATTTAGGATGCCGATGACCTTTTGAGGATCAAGATGGTTTTGAATGCCTTTGAAATGTCCGTAGGCAATATCATGTCCTCCTCCAAGCAGTATGGGGATACCTTTTCTTTCCAGTACTTGATGCACTATCTTGCTTAGCAACCTTTGGGAAGCTTCCATATCGGTATCGGCACATTTGACGTTCCCAAGGTCAAGAAACTGGGTTTCTTCGGAAAGATGGTTCGGCATTTTTGCGAGTGCTTTGCGAATAGCGAGCGGGCCCGATGCGGCGCCAATTCTTCCTTGATTCCTTTTCACTCCCTCATCACAGGCGTACCCTACCAAGACAATGGTATTTTCGGGAAAGGGCTCGGAAGTAATTTCTTGGAAATCGAAACAAGCTACCTTTTCATGAAGGTAAAGGCGCTCTCCCGATGGGCGACCGGTCCATAAGTTGTTGTCTGAGGGGTGATAGGCTTTCATAACCAGGTTTAATGAAATAATTCGTCTAACAATTCGTCTTCTACTAAATTAGGAAGTGTCACCTTTAGTTCGGGCGTACGCTGCATTTCCCTGCGAATGGCGAACAATGCCTCTTTGTTTCTTGCCCAACTTCTTCGTGAAATGCCATTGTTTACATCATAGAAGAGCATGTTTTTAAGTTTTCTGGAGGCTTCCACAGATCCGTCCAACACCACTCCAAAACCACCGTTCATTACTTCTCCCCAGCCGACACCGCCGCCATTGTGAATCGAGACCCAGGTGGCACCTCGAAAACTATCGCCAATAACGTTGTGAATGGCCATATCGGCGGTGAACTTACTTCCATCATAAATATTGCTAGTTTCCCGAAAAGGGGAATCGGTACCACTTACATCGTGATGGTCCCTTCCTAAAACAACGGGAGCCGTAATAGTTCCGTTAGCGATTGCTTGGTTGAAGGCCTCGGCTATCTTCGCGCGCCCTTCGGCATCGGCATAGAGGATCCTGGCTTGAGACCCTACTACAAGCTGGTTTTGCTCGGCCTCTTTGATCCAAGTACAATTGTCTTGCAATTGCTGTTGTATTTCAGGAGGCGCGTCCATTTTTATTTCTTCCATAATTTTCAGTGCCAAGGCATCTGTAGTTTGGAGGTCTTCTGCCTTCCCCGAAGTACATACCCAGCGAAAGGGACCAAAACCATAATCAAAACACATGGGACCTAGAATATCTTGCACGTAAGAAGGGTATTTAAAATCAATTTGATTCTTGGCCATTACCGCTGCACCTGCTCTAGAGGCTTCCAACAGGAAGGCGTTGCCATAATCAAAGAAATAAGTACCCCTAGCGGTATGTTGGTTCACTGCTGCGGCATGTCTTTTCAACGATTCCTGAACCAAGGTTTTAAAGGCCTCTGGGTTTTCGCTCATTAGCTCGTTCGCAGCTTCAAAAGACAAGCCGACCGGATAATAACCACCGGCCCAAGGGTTGTGCAAAGAAGTTTGATCGGATCCTAGATGTATGTAGATTTCTTCGATATAGTACCGTTCCCATACATCTACAATGTTGCCTATAAATGCGAGCGAGACCGTTTCCTTATTGACAATCGCTTTTTTTGTGCGGACTACCAAGGTATTCAGGTCATCGATCAGTTCGTCAACCCATCCTTGTTCATGCCTTTTGGTGGCCGCCGCGGCATTCACTTCAGCACAGACAGTGATACAGCCGGCAATATTTCCTGCCTTGGGCTGGGCGCCGCTCATACCACCCAAGCCAGCGGTCAAAAATACTTTTCCTTTTGGGGATTCGCCTTTGGGAAGTACTTTTCGAAAGGCGTTCATGACGGTGATGGCAGTACCATGAACAATTCCTTGTGGACCAATATACATATAAGATCCGGCGGTCATCTGCCCGTATTGGGTAACACCAAGGGCGTTGTATTTCTCCCAATCATCCGGTTGGGAGTAGTTGGGAATCATCATACCGTTGGTGACCACCACTCGAGGGGCCTCCTTGGAAGAAGGAAACAGCCCCATCGGATGTCCCGAATAGCTATGCAAGGTTTGCGTTTCGGTCATCTGGGCCAAGTATTGCATGGTGAGCAGGTATTGGGCCCAGTTTTGAAAAACGGCCCCATTGCCTCCATAAGTAATCAGCTCTTCCGGATGCTGGGCCACGGCCGGATCCAAATTGTTCTGGATCATGAGCATGATGGCTGCCGCCTGGGAGGTCTTGGCCGGGTACTCGCTTATGGGACGTGCATACATTTTGTAGGCTGGTTTAAAACGATGCATATAAATACGGCCGAAGGTTTGTAACTCTTCGGCAAACTCTCTTGCCAGCGTTTCATGCCATTGTTCGGGAAAATAACGAAGGGCGTTCCGAACGGCGAGTTTTTTTTCGTCTTCGGAGAGGATGTCCTTTCGCTTCGGGGCATGATTTGCATTGGAATCATACACCCTTTTCGGCGGTAAGATTTTTGGAATGCCTTGTAGTATTTGTGATTTGAAATCCATCTTGGTGTTGCTAATGGGTGTGTTTGTCAAAAGCCAATTTTCCGTTTTTCCATACCATGCACGGCTTGAAGTTCCCTTGGCTGTATAAGATCTCTCGGTAATCGTTTGAATGAAACGCGCAGAAATCGGCTAGAAGTCCTTCTTCTAATCGTCCCCTATCGGTTAGGTTGAGTGCAGCTGCCGCGCGAAAGGTAATGCCTGCCAGCACTTCGGCATTAGATAGTTTTTCAAAGGTGCCTAAAATTGCCGCTTGGGTAAGCAAATCACCCATGGGGGCCGACCCGGGGTTATGATCGCTGGCAATGGCCAGTGCACCACCGGCATCAAGTAACTTTCGGGCAGGGGTAAAATCACAACCCAACCCTAGAGAGGCTCCCGGGAGGGCGGTGGCAATGACATTGCTTTTTGCCAATAAGGCTATTTCGGTTTCGGTACTCGCCTCTAGGTGGTCGGCACTGATGGCATCAAAATCAACTGCCACTTGGCTGCCACTTGTAGAAAACTGATCGGCGTGTACGGTGATGTCAAAACCCATTTCTTTGGCTTTTTGAAAGTAAGGGGCAATGTCTTCTTTTGAAAAAGCACTCTCTTCAACAAAAGCATCTATTCGGTTTGCCAACCCTTCTTCCTTTAAGATAGGAAAGAGTTTTGTGGCTATGTCACTTAGATAGGCGGTAGCGTTTCCTTCGTAATCTTTGGGAAGCATATGCGCTGCAAGACAGGTAGGGATTAGGTCAGCGGCAATCAAGGAATCGGCTTCTTTGATTGCTCGTAACATTTTTAATTCTTCTTCTACCGATAGACCGTATCCACTTTTTACTTCCAAGGTGGTCACCCCATTTTTTAGATGTCGGGTGGCCAATTTTTTGGTACGGCTTGTCAATGCCGCCTGTGTTGCTTTTCGAGTTTGGGTAACCGTATCCCAAATACCACCGCCTGCTTTGGCGATTTCCAAATAACTCTTGCCGGCATTGCGCATGGCATAATCTTTGGCCCTAGATCCAGCGAAGCAAATATGGGTGTGTGCATCTACCAGACCCGGTAAACACACATGATCTCCTTTGAGTTCGTGTATTTGAATGTCTTTGTAAGTGGCTCTTAATTCTTCGAAAGAACCGATTGTATTTATATTACCATTATCCACCATAATTCCTGCATCCGATAGGATGGGTAGGGCTTCATCTGCAATGGGGCCTTTGAGGGATAATCCCGTCATGGGCAGTAACTGTTTAAAGGGGCCGATTAGTATCATAGGGTATTTTTAGTTCGCGCGATGGCCGAGTTGTTGTTTTATTGGGATGATGTATGATTTCCGCCTTCGCGGAAATGGACGTATAAGTGTATTAATATACCTCAAATTCGGCGGAGTGTTTTGTTTTCAATGAAATTTGTTCTTTTTCACAGACAGTGGTTACCGCTCTCAATATTGTCAAGTTCTTGATAAGGTCGATTCCCTTTTCGATATCGTCGGCAAAAATGCGGTCCTCTTCAGCAAAATGCACATGTTTACGAACCTCCTTATGTACTTCTTCCAAGAAAATACCTGATTTAAGGGGCTTTCGAAATTCAAAGGCCTGGGCCGCAGTCAGCAGTTCAATGGCCAGTATTTTTTCCACATTGCCGATTACTTGCATGGCCTTTCTCCCACTGATCGATCCCATACTCACATGATCTTCCTGTCCTAAAGAAGTGGGAATGCTGTCTGCGCTTGCCGGAAAGCAAAGGCCTTTGTTCTCACTTGCCAATGCTGCGGTCGTGTATTGCAGGATCATATATCCTGAATTGATGCCCGTAGCGTTCATCAGTAGTTTTGGAACCCCGGGGCTATTCCCCTCCAAGGCCAAATAAATTCGTCGATCAGAGATATTTCCGATTTCCGATATGGCCAAACAAGCGTAATCCAGCGCCATGGCCAACGGTTGGCCGTGAAAGTTGCCGCCGCTAATAGTGAGTTCATTATTAATGATCACGGGATTATCGGTAACCGCGTTTAATTCTATTTCTAGCAGTTCTTTCAGATGCAACCAGGCATTTCTAGAAGCACCATGTACCTGTGGAATGCATCGCAAGGAATACGGATCCTGTACGCGTTCACAGTCTATATGGTCCTCCATAATTTCAGAGCCTTTCAATAATCGTTTTACACGTTTGGCAACATGCACATTTCCTTTGAAAGGGCGCAAGGCATGTAACTCGTTATAAAAAGGCTTTACAGATCCCTGTAAACCCTCGATCATCATGGCTCCTATAATATCTGCATGCTCAAGGCAATGGTGCATTTTCTCCACTACCTTCACGGCATGAGCGGCAATAAACTGGGTACCATTGATGAGCGCCAACCCTTCTTTAGGGCCAAGGGCCAAGGGGGTAAGCCCTGTTTTCTGGAGCAACTCAGCTGTTTTGATGGTTTTTCCATCATATTCTACGCTTCCTTCCCCTATCAAGGGCAGAAACAGATGGGAAAGTGGTGCAAGATCTCCAGAGGCCCCGACCGATCCTTGGCTTGGTACGATGGGGATGGCGTCGTTTTCGATATGCCACAGGATGCGATCCAAGGTGGCTTCGGCAATGCCAGAGTAGCCTTTGGCCAGTGCGTGTAGTTTAAGGATCAACATCAATTTTGAAATTTGACTGTCGATAGGATCGCCTACGCCCACACTATGGCTTTTCAGAATATTGGTCTGAAGCACACGGGTTTCAGAGGCGGATATTTTCGTTGTACATAAGGGGCCGAAACCAGTATTTATTCCATATACGGGATGTCCTTTGTCTACAATGTTTTGTACCACTTTCCAGCTTGCCGCTACCTTTTTGCGGGTGCTATCGGTTAGGAGCATGGTCATTTTTCCTTGGCTCATCGCCAAGGCCTTGCCCGCGGTAAGCCAATCTTCGCCAAAATGAAAGCCAGTGGGTGTAGATGCCATAGAATGGATTTTAGAACTATAAAATTATTGATTAGTTTTGATACTTACCAATATCAATTTTGTCAATAATCAATAACTATGAGTTATCAATTAGAATTGCGCCATTTTCGATATTTCCTGGCGGTGGCCGAGGAATTGCATTATAGAAAAGCGGCCGAGAAACTATTTATTTCCCAACCGGGTTTGAGTAGACAGATCAAGCAGATGGAGGAGCTATTGGGAGTACAGCTTTTTGAGCGCACCAAGAAGAGCGTCTTGTTGACTGCGGCGGGGAGTTATTTAAAAGGCGAAATGGAATTTTTGTTCAACCACTTGGCATTGGTTCAGAAGCAACTAAAGCTCATCGGGGATGGGGCTTCGGGTGAAATACGCATTGGTTTTTTGGGTTCCGCCATACAAAATGTGGTGCCGCAGTTATTGCTGCAACTCAGTAAGAGCCATCCCGATGTGAAGACCAGTTTGGAAGAATTGAACAACAATGCCCAGGTAAATGCCGTACTGAAAGATACTTTGGACATTGGTTTTGTGCGGTTGGAACGGGTGCCGAAAAATTTGCGAATTCGCCCGGTCTATGAAGATACTTTTTCGTTGGTTCTTCCCATATCCCATGAATTAAATGAGAACAATTTCAAGGGCGTTCAGGCGCTGGCCGACGAAGATTTTATTCTTTTTGCCCAAGACTACAGTCCGTTATACTTTTCAACTGTCATGAGCATTTGTGAGGATGCGGGTTTTACACCCAAAGTGTCACACAAATCGGTACATGCGCAGACCATCTTTAAACTGGTGGAAAACCATTTGGGCATTGCGATTGTTCCTACGGCCTTGCAGTACGGTTTTCAAATGGATGTGAAGTTTATCGAGCTTAAGAAAATTCCCCAACGTGCCACCTTATCGGTAATTTGGAAAGAAGACAATCGAAACCCTGCGTTGGCTCCTTGCATGGATCTGCTTTTGGGAGAACAAACTAACGGGTAAAATTGTAGTTTTGAATCGTATTTAAATAAGTTTCGTATGATTTTTAATCTAATAAAGAACCGACGCTCGGTTTTTCCGGCGCAATACAACGACAAGGCCATTGCTAAAAGTGATATTGAAAAGATTTTAGAAGCTGCCAATTGGGCTCCGACCCACAGAAAGACCGAACCTTGGCGTTTTAAGGTGTTGCAGGGGGATTCCCAAGAGCGACTTGGTCAGTTCTTATCAAATAAGTATCAGGAAGTTGAGGAGCGTCCAAAACAGATCAAGGTTCGAAAGTTGCTCGAAAACCCTGTGAAGGCAGGAGCGGTCATCGCGATTTGCATGCAGCGTGATCCAAAGGAAAGCCTACCTGAATGGGAAGAGATAGCCGCAGTGTCGATGGCAGTTCAAAACATGTGGCTTTGCTGTACCCAAATGGGAATTGGGGCGTATTGGAGCTCTCCCGGACTAATTAAGTACATGGACGAGTTTTTTGAATTTAACAAGGGCGAGCGCTGTTTGGGCTTCTTTTATATGGGATACTACGATGGTGACCTTCCTGAAGTTCAAAGGGGCGGGATCGCACATAAGGTCGCTTGGCTCGATTAGTGAATTAGCCTAATTGAAATAGGGGAATAGGGCGGCCTTGTATTCCCAGGCGGTCGATAGAAAGAGTCCCATAAAGATAATGGCGACCACGAATTTCATAAAAGTACCGGTTAGGAAGCCTAAAAAAGAACCAAAGGCCGCTTTCAAAGCTGTTTTGTTGTCCGCTTTGTTAGACAGTTCTCCAACCAAGGCCCCAACAAAAGGGCCTATAATGATTCCCCCCGGGATAGGGGCTATCAGGCCTACGATAAGCCCAATGGTGGTGCCAATGACACCAGCTCTTGTACCACCGAATTTCTTGGTGCCGATGGCGGGAATGATGTAATCGAGCGCGAAAACAATCAAGGCGACCCCCCCGGTAATTCCTAAAAACCACCAATCATCGGGCACTGACTTGGTCAGGTATAGCATTAAAAGCCCCAACCAACTCACCGGTGGCCCAGGGAGCACCGGTAAAAAGCTACCCACTAGGCCGAGTAGCATAAAGAGAAATCCAAAAAGAAATAAAGCAATATCCATTTAAAAACACATTTCTGGTTTGACGAAGGTACTAATGATTTGTTACAGTTTTTGGGTTGCTATTGCTTGAAATTGGCATTGTAAACGGATAAAAACGTTCAGGAATCCTTCCGTATTTGCAAAAGTCAAAGACCATTCTTCAATTATTCAACTAGAAAATTAGTTTAAACTAAAATTTTAGTTATATTTGCATCCTATCAACTAATTCTTTAGTTGATAATTATGCGAACGAGTTACAGATAAAGGTAGGTTAAAGGACATTAAAAATAAGATATGAAACAATTAACGAAAGCTGAGGAAGAAGTAATGCAGGTACTATGGCAACTAGAACATTGCAATGTAGCTGCCATCATTGAGGAACTTCCCGAACCGAAGCCGGCCTATAATACGGTATCTACCATTGTTCGAATTTTAGAGAGCAAGGGTTTCGTGGGTCATGAAAAAGAAGGAAAGGGGCATGTGTACCACCCCTTGGTTCAGAAAGGCGATTACAGCAATCAATCGATCAATAAGTTGGTCGATGGCTATTTTCAAGGGTCTTTTAAAAGCATGGTCTCTTTCTTTATGAAGAAGAACGACCTAAGCCTCTCCGAGTTGGAAGCGATCATGAAAGAAATCAAAAAAGACGACCAATGATGCAGTATGTTTTAGAGTGTATTAGCTTTCAGTTGGTATTCCTGATCATTTATGATCTCTGGTTGAAAAAGGAAACCTTTTTTCAATGGAATCGGGCCTACCTAATCGGTACTTATTTATTGTCATTGATAGTGCCATGGATAAAGATCGAGGCGCTTAAGGTCACCGTACCGGAGGCGTACTATGCTTTTCCGTCATTTTTAATATCCTCGGATCAGCTTTCTTTGGAAACGGCCACCACCGGAAACCCTGTTTTTGAACTTTCTTGGCAAGAAGGGATGTATCTGGGAGGTGTTTTTTTAGCAACCCTGTTTTTTGGGTATAAGCTTCTTCAAATCTATCGACTTCGCAAACAGGGAGAAGTGCATTTCTTTCAAGATTTCACAAGGGTGGTCATCAAGAATAGCAATATGGCCTTTTCGTTCTTTAAGTCCATCTTTTTGGGAGATCAAGTATTGGAACAGGAGCATGAAAGTATCATTCAGCATGAACTGGTACATATTCGGCAACGTCATTCCTTGGATCTCATATTTTTTGAAGCAATGCGGATTATTGGTTGGTTCAATCCCTTAGTGTACGTCTACCAAAATAGAATTTCCGAACTACACGAGTTTATTGCAGATGCCAAGGTAGCCAAGACCCATAAAAAGGAACAGTACCAATTATTGTTATCACAAGTGTTTAAAACACAGCATATCTCTTTTATCAATCAATTTTTTAAGTCATCATTAATTAAAAAACGAATCGTCATGTTAACAAAAGCAAAGTCAAAAAAGATTTGGCGATTGAAGTACTTATTGTTGCTGCCGCTTGTTTTGGGAATGTTATGTTTTTCTTCGTTGGAGGGAAAAGAGCAAAAAACTATCAAAGTTGAAAATATAGCAAATTTGACGGAAGAGGAGGAATCCAGAATCTTTGAAGTGCTTACAGAACTGTCAAAAACATCCGATGATTGGGAATTAGTCGTGAAAGATCAAGATTCGGGACTAAAGTTTGTGAAATCTGCGGATGGATCCTATATCTCGGGTCCGAAAAGGCAAAAAGTGTTCGCAAGACTGGCCATGGATTCAAAATTAGAAGGCTCTTTGGGTATGAAATCTAGCAAAACAGGTTTAACAAAAAATGGACTTTCCCTTTTTGAGAATTTATCATATATGGCGTTTAAATATAATATGCATGTATCTGAACGGAAAAAACTCATTGATAAGGGAGATATTGAAAATCCTTTAATCGCACGGTTTGATAAAAAAATAGAAGAGTTAAACCAACAAATGTCTGGGGGATACCAAAGAGGTTTTTTCGATTTTAACTTGATTGAAGTCCCTCCCATTTTTCCCGGCTGCGAGAATGTCACAGATAAAAGAAGTTGTTTTACAGAAAAGATTCGACTACATATTGAAGAAAATTTTCATTACCCAAAGGAAGCCAAGGAAAATGGAATTATAGGAGATGTAAAAGTCAAGTTTGCGGTCACTATGTACGGAGATATTGATGTTTTAATGGCAATTGGTCCTGATAAACTTTTAGAAGAGGAAGCAGAACGAATCATCTATTTACTTCCAGAAATGAAACCAGGGACTTATGAAGGTGAAGATTACAACTTTTATTTTTCTACGACCATTTCGTTTGGGGTGTGATTAGGGAATTCAGTTTGTAGGAGTTTTTTATAATCAAAAAAGATGAGCAATGATACAGTATATTTTAGAATGCATCAGCTTTCAGTTGGTATTCCTGATCATTTATGATCTCTGGTTGAAAAAGGAAACTTTTTTTCAATGGAATCGGGCCTACCTAATCGGTACTTATTTATTGTCATTGATAGTGCCATGGATAAAGATCGAGGCGTTTAAGGTCACCGTGCCGGAAGCGTACTATGCTTTTCCGTCATTTTTAACATCCTCGGATCAGCTTTCTTTGGAAACGGCCACCACCGGAAACGCTCTTTTTCAACTTACTTGGCAAGAGGGGCTATATTTAGCGGGTGTTTTTTTAGCGGCCCTGTTTTTTAGCTATAAACTGCTTCAAATCTATCGACTTCGAAGCAAAGGGGAAGTGCATTTCTTTCAGGATTTTACGAGGGTGGTGATAAAGAATAGCAATATGGCCTTCTCGTTCTTTAAGTCGATATTCTTGGGAGATCAAGTGCTTGCGCAAGAACATGAAAGTGTCATACAACACGAACTGGTGCATATTCGGCAACGCCATTCGCTCGATCTCTTGTTTTTTGAAGCAATGCGAATCCTTGGTTGGTTCAACCCGTTGGTCTATGTGTACCAAAGTCGCATTTCCGAACTACACGAGTTTATTGCAGATGCCAAGGTAGCCAAGACCCATAAAAAGGAACAGTACCAATTATTGTTATCACAAGTGTTTCAAACACAGCATATCTCTTTTATCAATCAATTTTTTAAGTCATCATTAATTAAAAAACGAATCGTCATGTTAACAAAAGCAAAGTCAAAAAAAGTATTCAGATTAAAGTACCTATTATTGGTGCCCGTATTGGCGGCCATGTTGGTCTATTCTTCTTGTCAGCGAGAATCCGATTTGCTGACGACCGCAAATGTGATTGTGGTCGGGGATGTGGAAAATTTAACCCAAGAAGAGGAAAAGACAGTTTATAGTAAGTTACAAGTTCTTTCGGAGAGTGATCTGGACTGGGAATTGTTGGTCAAAGATGAAGCGGCAAGCATCAAGTTTATTCCCTCTGCCGATGGTTCAGGAATATCTGGGCCAGACGGAGCGCTAATCAAGGCGAAAATGGCCATAGACAATTCAATGCCCAGTGCAGAAATTAAAGGAATGGTTTCTAAGAAGGTAGAGCTTCAATATATGGAGCTATTGAAACAAAGGGAACGTTTGCTGAAGGAGAATGACGCCAACAGTCCGATAATTCTAAATATTGATAAGCAACTCGAGGCGTTGAGAAAACTGATTGCTGATAACAGTGGAAGTACAGTGCCCTTTGGAATAATAGAGCAGGTGCCCATTTTCCCTGGCTGCGAAAATGCGGCCGATCAACGTGCTTGTTTTCAAGAAGCGATTCAAAAACATATTTCTAAAAACTTCAACTACCCGCTTGAAGCCAAAGAAAAGGGTATTCAAGGCAGGGTCAGTGTCATGTTCGTTGTTCAAAAAGATGGTACTATCGGAAATATCAAAATGCGCGGTCCGGATCCATTGTTGGAAAAAGAGACAGCTCGTATTATTGGTCGCCTCCCAAAGATGCAGCCGGGAAAAAACAAGGGTGCGAACGTCAATGTACCGTTCTCCATCCCCATCACATTTAAACTACAATAGCTATTAAAAAAACGTTGTTACAAATCGCATTGTTAAGCACGGTATGCTTGCAGGCGCAGTCCCTAAAGACAAACAACCTTCGCATGATGGCCGACAGCCTCTATGCCTTGGGAAATTATACCGCGGCCATGAATACCTATGCCAAGGTAGGGACTCAGAAAGCACAATTACAAATAGCGCGGGCCTACAATGCCATTGGCAATTATCAAAAGGCGATTGCGCAATATGAAAATGTAGTTGCCGCCGATCAAAATCTGCAAATAGCCCGATTTGAACTGGCAAAGTTGTATTTGAAAACACGTGATTTCGATACGGGAAGAAAGCTATTTTCAGCACTTGCAAAGGAGGACGCTACCAACCCGGAGTATCAGTATTATCAAGGGGAAACCTTTCGAGAACTGGGTCAGGAATCGAGCAGTTTGGTGAGTTATAAAAAGGCCATTGCAATCGATAGTACGCATTTGCGAAGCCTGTTTCGCTTGGGGAAATATTTTACGGTGCGGCAAGAGCGGGATCCTGCCCTGCTCTATGTTGACCAAGGCCTCCGTTTTTATGAGGGTGATGTGTCATTGATCAATCTTAAGGCATTGATCTTGTATAACGATGCACAGTTTGAGAAGGCAATTCCCTGGTTCGAAAAGGTATTGGAGCTGCAAGGCCCCAAAGAGTACGTCTATACCAAATTAGCCTATTGCTATTACAAAAATTGGGAATTCGAAAAGGCGAAGTCCGCCTATAAAACCCTTCTTGAAATGGATAAGACCAATGCCGATGCCTACTTTGGTTTGGGAACGGTGTATCACAGAAACAAACAAATCGACAGTGCCGAAATAGCCTATAAAAAAGCAATGGAGGTGCAGGATCCAGTCTTGGTGCGAGAGTATCATGCTCTCGCGAACTTGGCAAGAAGTAAAAACGATTTAAAACTAGCGTTGGATTACTATCAAAAAGCCTTTGAAGAAGATACCAGCAGTCCTTATGGCTACTACCAAATCTGTACCGTAGCCGATCAATATTACAAAGACCCGAAGCTACGTCTTGAGTTATATGAAAACTATCTAAAGAAATTTGGAAAAGACAATTCCTATTATGCTCGAACGGTGGTGCGGCGCATTCGCGAACTAAAGGAGGAATTGCATTTCAAAGCATCGGAATAGGGGTTTTAAATTAAACAAGAAGCACTAGTAGACTTCTCTAATGTCCTTAAAATATCGTACTTTTCGCCATGAATGCTTGCGCGATGAAGTACGTTTTATACATCAGTTTATTTGTGTTGCTAAGTTCTTGCGAATTGTTTGTTTCCAAGGAGAAAAAGACACAGGAACTGGTTAATAAGGAAATGCTCGAAATCGATTGGAACGATATTGATAGCTACCCCCTGTTTGAAAACTGCGATGAAACCTTGACCAAAATGGGGCAACGGGAATGTTTTGAGCGAGAAGTGCTTTCTCATTGTGCTAAAAGCTTGAAAGATGTTGAATTTACGCTGCTTTCCGGATCAGATTCTATTATTCAGGTAGATTTTTTGGTGGATCAGGAAGGGCATATTTCAATTTTGGAGATACAAAAGGACAGTACTATCGATACCCAAATGCCAAATTTTGACCAACTGATCAAACAAAGCCTTCAAAAAATGCCACCCTTGGCGCCTGCTTTGAAAAGAGGTATTCCGGTAAAGGCAAAGTTTCGCATTCCCATCCTATTGAATACCGGAGGTTGAATAGTAAACAGTGAACCGTAGGCAGTTTTGAATTTGAATTTGACGTTTGTGTTTGTATTTTTTAAATCTGATATCTAAATAGCTAAAAATTGGCGAACGAAAAAATCATATTGGGGATAGACCCTGGAACGACGATCATGGGCTTTGGTTTGATCAAAGTGGTGAATAAGAAGATGGAGTTTTTGCAGATGAACGAGTTGTTGCTCAAAAAGTACAACGACCCATATACAAAGTTGAAACTGATTTTTGAACGAACCATTGAATTGATCGATACCTACCACCCCGATGAGATTGCCATTGAAGCGCCTTTTTTTGGCAAAAACGTACAGTCTATGCTGAAATTGGGACGTGCGCAAGGAGTTGCAATGGCGGCCGGTCTCTCACGACAAATTCCCATTACCGAATATCTTCCCAAGAAAATAAAGATGGCTATCACCGGAAACGGAAATGCAAGCAAGGAACAAGTAGCGAAGATGTTACAAAGCGTATTGGCCCTTAAAACACTGCCAAAAAACCTGGACAGCACCGATGGCCTTGCCGCTGCCGTCTGCCACTTCTACAATGCCGGTCGCGTAGAGGTCGGTACAAGCTATTCTGGCTGGGAGGCGTTTGTGAAGCAAAATGATAAACGTGTTAAAAAGTGAAAAGTAAACAGTGAACAGTAATAAGTAAAATGAAGTATCAAGATCTTTTGGCTTACAAGAAGTCACACGACTTAGCGATGCTCATTTTCGAAGCGTCACAATCATTCCCTAAAGAAGAAAAATACTCGTTAACGGATCAGATTAGAAGGTCTTCGAGAAGTGTTGCCGCCAATATTGCGGAATCGTACGCAAAAAGACGTTATCCAAAACACTTTATAAGTAAATTATCGGATGCGGATGGTGAAAATTTGGAAACACAGGCATGGTTAAAATTTTCACTGGACTGCAACTACATTCATCAAAAAAACTTTGATACTTTTTTCAAAAAAAGCATAGAAATTGGAAGGTTGCTTCATTTTATGATGAATAACCCCTCCAAATTTGGCTCAGAATAAACTCATATGACGAATAGAGAATACTTATTACTGTTAACTCATTACTGTTTACTTATTTCCAAATGAGCGGTTTGTACATCCACATACCATTTTGCAAACAGGCCTGTCACTACTGTGATTTTCACTTTTCTACTGCCATGGGTAAGAAAGAGGCGATGATTGCCGCCCTGTGCAAGGAGCTTGAACTTAGAAAAAACGAGTTTAAGGAAGAAATTGTGGAAACG
>CALIIC010000090.1 GCA_938020445.1 uncultured Flavobacteriaceae bacterium
ATGATTGTCGGCAATCAGAACTTTAATCATAATACAGGTTTATATCTATTTGGTACGTGGTTGGCATGTCCCATAATACTGACATGCAATGTAAGGCTTAATACTTAAACTCTTTATCAAAAATGCAATTTTTTTTACACAATTTGCCATTTTTACGATTTTATTCGACTATACCACAACAATTTAGGTTGAGATGTCACAAAAATGAAAGTGGAATCCTACAAACAGGTATAGGAACCATCTTGTGCTGGTTCGCATTGTTGAATCTTGTAAATATAGTAAAAACTTCTTTTTCCCGTCCTGAAAAGTTTTCGGCCGTTTTTCCAAGGTCGTTCATTTTCATTGCCCATTCCAATTCGGGATACGATGCCCCGATTTGATCTTCATCGGTACGGTCATCACCCCAAAGACCATCGGTCGGTGCTGCCTGAATAATTTCATCGTTAACCTTTAGGTGTTCCCCTATGGCATATACTTGTGTCTTCAAGAGGTCCGCAATGGGACTAAGGTCAACGCCACCATCACCGTATTTGGTGTAGAAGCCTACGCCAAAGTCTTCTACTTTGTTTCCGGTTCCCGCTACCAGATATCCTTCGAGAGCGGCAAAATAGTACAAACTCGTCATACGAAGCCGTGCCCTGGTATTGGCCAATGACATAAAGCGTTCCTCTTCATGCTGTACTGGGGGAAATGAAGTGACCAAACTATCAAAAACCGGGGTGAGGTCGACCTCTTGTCTTTTCACATTGTCAAAGTTTGCCTGTAGCCATTCAATATGCCGTGATGCGCGACTGGCTTGATTTGCCGCTTGGTGTATGGGCATTTCAAGACACAATAGGTCTAGGCCCGTTTTGGCACATAAGGTAGAGGTTACGGCGGAGTCAATACCTCCGGAGATACCAATGACAAAGCCTTTCATGTTGGCTTTCGTGGCATATGATTTTAACCATGCTACAATATGGTCGGTTACTTTTTCAGTTTGCATAGAATGGCTTGTGGTTTAAAACGATTAACTTTGCCCCGTAAAAATAAAGTGTAGATGCCTAAAACGAAAATGAATACGGTATTTCTTGGTCGGTTTGGAATGTTTTTTAGTATATTGGTGTTATTTATGGCGGTTTTGAGCTGTAGTGATCGTTCGAAGGTGGCCAATGAGATAGCGGCAATTCCCGTAGACTTTCAAGTAATACGTTTTGATCAAGAGTTTGGCAGGGCGATTCCAGGAGATATTCCGGCCTTAAAGAAAAAGTATCCGTACCTATTTCCCGTAAAATATACCGATAGTGTTTGGCAGGCAATGCTGACCGATTCATTGCAGCGTGTTATTCGCAAAGAGGTCAATACGGCCTTTCCTGATTTTGAATTGCAAAAGACCGAGTTGGAGTTGCTCTTCAAGCACATGAAATACTATTTCCCCAAATTTCAAGAGCCGAAGGTGATTACCATGACCAACAACGTGGAGTATCAAAATAGAATTATAGTAACCGATACACTGGTCCTTATTGGGTTGGATAATTATTTAGGCCCCGAGCATGAATTTTATCAAGGCATGTCTGCGTACATTGCGGCCGATTTTGATAAAAACCTGATCGTATCCGATGTCGCTGCCTCTTTGGCAAAAAAAGTAGTTTCACGACCAAGAGATCGAAGCTTTTTGGCGCAAATGATTTATTATGGGAAGGAACTTTATCTCAAAGACCAGCTAATGCCTGCTTTGGAGGACGCCAAGAAAATAAACTATTCCCAAAATCAATTGGATTGGGCAAAAGCAAATGAGGAACCCATTTGGCGAAATTTCATAGAGAATGAATACTTGTATAGTACCGACGCCAAGTTAGGTACTCGTTTTTTAGATCCGGCGCCTTTTTCCAAATTCGGACTAGAATTGGACAACGACTCGCCGGGGCGCATAGGCAGGTATATTGGTTGGCAGATCGTGCGGGCATTTATGGATAAAAACTCAATTACACTGACGCAATTACTCAACTTGCCGGCAGATGATATTTTCAAAAGAAGCAACTACAAACCAAAAAGATAATGGCGAAACTGCATAATTCAGAAATCACCCTTCGCGTAGGGTTGGATGATAACCGTGTACCGGAAACACTCAATTGGTCTGCAGAAGACGGCGGTATCGATAATGAAGAAGCAAAAGCGTTGTTTCTTTCGGTTTGGGATAGTAAAAATAAAGAATCGCTTAAAATTGATTTGTGGACCAAAGACATGCCGGTAGATGAAATGAAGATTTTCTTTCATCAGACCTTGGTGGCCATGTCAGATACCTTTATGAAGGCCACACAGGATGAAAAAATGACGGCGACCATGAAAGATTTTTGTGCGTATTTCGAGGAAAAGATGGAGCTTAAGAAATAAGCAAGTACTAGACTAACTTTTTTGTCATTACAAAATTCTCGTAGGTATTGGTCTCCATCACGAAATCAACAGTGCCTATAGTGCTGTATCCCTTTGATTCGTAAAATGCAATGGCACGCGGGTTTTTTGAATAGACTTCGAGACAAATTTCTTTATATCCGCTCCTTACTACCAATTTTTCAATCTCTTTGAGCAATACATGTCCAATAGACTTGCCGTGAAATCGCTCTAAAACATACAGTTTGTCAAGTTCGGGCATTTCAACGTTTCCTATAGGGCACCTGCTTTTATGTATCACCTGCGCTATCCCGACAGGGTTGTCTTTGAAATAAGCGATAAGCAAAGACTGATCTGATCGTTCAATATTTTGTGCCACTGCTTCCGGAGAAAATTTCTTGGAAATAAAATTAGCGAATTCATGGCTGATACCTTCTTTGGCATAGGTTTGCAGATATACTTGCTTGAATAGCAGTGATATCCTTAAAGCATCTTCTGTCGGTGGTTTTCGAAAAGAGATTTCATGCATGGGGGGAAGCTTTTACCTTCGATTAGAACGCTAAGATAAAAAAGTGCGAAAAACTTGTATTGTCCCTCTTTGATTATCTAAGGCTACGAACGTCTTCCGTAAGAATTCTGGACAATTCCTTAAGGTCACCCTTCTCGTAAAGAGGGGGCAGGTCACCTAGGGCCGTGCCAATGGGTGCTTCGTAGTTGATGTAATCTTGAAATCGAATACCATCTATTGTTCTGGGATTGTAAGCGCTTCTGAATCGCACCCCTCCTTCATTCGTGCTATAGCTGTAGGCCAGGTAATCGACCGTTTTCTTTTCTTGGTGGATCCAGTAATGAAACGTATCGTCAAAATCGGTGCCGCCGCCTTCTTGTTTAAAGGTGACCCCTAAAACATCATAGGGGACTCCCTTTATGTAGGTGGTTCCTTCATAGGTTTTAGTCACTGCCTTATCCTTTAATTTATGGGGCAGGGTGGCAAAATATACAACTGAATTCAGCGCTTCGGAGTACTTGGCAATGTCTTTGTTAGATAAGCTGACTTCTGCGCTGTTGATGGTGCGGGTAAGTCTTCCGTTTTCAAGTACGTCGTAAATCTCATTCTCGTCTTTTGAACTCTTTACACTATAAAGGTAGCGCCCTTTGTCATTTTTGAAAGTGTATTGCTTTTTTCGAAATTGAAACGTATAATGCGCCTGTTCATACAAATGACCCCCATGTGCTGCAATGGCGTCGTTTAAAAGAAGTTGTTCCTTGGCAACAGTAATTTCTGCCTTCGAGATTGGTTGAGAAACTTCCGAATCTGTATCCTTTTCTTTTTTAGTAGTTGTTTGACATGCACTTAGCAGTACCAATGTGACTACTGCCAATGATTTTGATAAATAGGTCATTCCTGAGGGTTAGCGTTATATTGTTACCAGTCCGTTAGGGCATTGTACTTGCAACTTCAGGGCCGTTTCTTTTCCTTTGTCGATAGATAGTTCAAATCCTAACTTTTTAAATACTTCATCGAAAATTTCTGGTTGAGGGTGTATTCCTTTGAGCCCTAAAAAGCAACATTTCATATT
Source organism: uncultured Flavobacteriaceae bacterium (assembly GCA_938020445.1). Taxonomy (GTDB): domain Bacteria; phylum Bacteroidota; class Bacteroidia; order Flavobacteriales; family Flavobacteriaceae; genus Pelagihabitans. The sequence goes on from CALIIC010000090.1 coordinate 3,951, forward strand.
AGGGAGCATTTCGGAGGGGTGTTGCTCACTTTTTCGCCAGTCTATCGCAAAAGGCACCAATTCCACTTCGGGATCTGCCAACGGCATTAAAAGTTCCCAGTGTAATAGGAAACCCTCTTTTGTGTTTCTTGATCCTTGTGTAAGGGTACCCATTTGGGAATGGTATTTTTTTAAGGTACGGGCATCCTTGGCCATAACGTCCGATTTTAGGGCCCATCGCGTAATTTGATTTTTGGTCAAGCGGTCTACTCCCATCCATCTTGGTTTTGAAACCGTGCTATTGTCCTCGTCTGCGGCCAATAGTTCCAAGTATATGCCATGGTCTAGGTTTATCAAGGCATTTTTAGTTCCAAAACTTTGGTGGTTTCCACCAAAAATTGGTCTTACCCCTAATAAGGTTTCAAAGGTATCCATTGCTGCCTCTAAGTTGGAAACGGTATATACAATATGGTCAATCTGCTTTTTGATAAGAGGAATTTTAAGAATTACAAAGGTACACTATAGGAGGAATTGAATTTGAATGGATGTTCATTCCTTCTTTTAAAAAAACAAAACCAACCAATCCTAGAAAAGACTTTCCGAAAAGTACCGTTCATTCTCTCATACGGACTACATTATTCTTGAAGTGCAAAATACCTTTGTGATTCACTAATTAAAACAATTAAGATGAACAAAAGAGCATTGATTATTGGAGGCAGCAGTGGTATTGGAAAGGCAACTGCCGAGAATCTGTTAAGCAGAGGTGTTGAAGTACATGTAGTAGGTACTACGCCCGAGAAACTCAAAGCATTCGAAAATAGCGCTTCGGGGACTTTGGTGACACATAAAGTTGATATTACGAATAGAGTGGAGCTGGCCGCTTTAAATGCAACCATCGAGGGATGGGACAATTTGGACTATTTGGTAAATGCGTCTGGTATTTTTGGTCCCAAGCCATTTTTAGATCATACGATGACAGATTACGATTCCTATATGGATTTGAACCGGGGATTCTTTTTTATTACCCAGACGGCTGCTCAAAAAATGGCGGTGACCAATGGGGGCGCTATTGTAAATGTGGGTTCTATGTGGGCCAAACAAGCGGTAAAGGCAACACCTTCTTCCGCATACTCAATGCAGAAGGCGGGCTTACATTCCCTTACACAGCATTTGGCGATGGAATTGGCAGATTATAAAATACGAGTAAACGCCGTTTCCCCTGCAGTAGTGGAAACACCCGTATATGACGGAGTTTTTGGAGGTAAGGCCGAAGCACATGAGGCATTGCAGGGTTTTCATGACTTTCACCCTATCGGAAGATACGGAACACCGGAAGATGTTGCCAATACAATTGGGTTTTTACTTTCTGACCAAGCATCTTGGGTTACAGGTGCTATTTGGGATATTGACGGAGGTGTCATGGCAGGTAGAAATTAAAACGAAAGAGTATAAATCGAGTTTTTGCAGGAGCGATTCATAGTAGCTTCTCTGGTAAAGGCCAAAAAAAATAAGAAGGTATGTACAAGATGGATAACCTAAAAAAAATAGGTACTTTAGGACAGCATGCACCGCAGGTGATGAAAGCATTTCAGAATCTAGACCAGATGGCGCTTGCAGATGGTGCGATTCCTAAAAAATATAAGGAACTAATGGCCATAGCGGTGGCGTTGACAACACAATGTCCTTATTGTTTGGAGATTCATAAAAAGAATGCCCTTAAAGCAGGTGCATCGAACGAAGAACTTGCTGAAGCTATTTTTTTGGCCGCAGCGTTACGAGCTGGCGCGGCGGTAGTTCATGGCACACATTTATTGGAATAATTATGAAAGCGTCATTTTCAGAGTATCTTATTGTCGGCAGTGGCCTATCAGGTTTGACTGCGGCCCATACCCTGCAAAAAGCCGGTGAAACAGATGTAGTGGTACTAGAATCCAGAGATAGGGTAGGGGGGCGCATTTTTGCAAGCAATGGAATCGATTTTGGGGCCACCTGGTTTCAAACACACCACCTTCAGGTGCTAGACTTATTGAACGAGCTGGGTATCGGGAAGTTTCATCAGTATACAAAAGGTAAAAGTGTATTGGTCTATAGTACCATGGCGCCTGAGCATTATTTTGAGAACGATCCAGATACACCCTCTGCCTACCGCATTGTTGGAGGGTCTATGGCTTTGGTCAAAGGCTTGTCGGAGACTGTAGAAGAACAGATTCTATTAAATACAAAAGTTATTGCCATTCGCCAAACGGAATCTTTTCTTGTTGTTGAGACAGATCAAGGGCTTTTTACCGCAAAGAAAGTAATCATGACGATTCCGCCCAAAATAGCGACCCGTATCAATTTTGAACCGGAGCTTCCTGAAAAGGTATCCTTGGCTATGGATGGGACCCATACCTGGATGAGCAATGCCATGAAGGTAGGAATCACCTATTCAACACCTTTTTGGAAAGACAAAAACTTCTCCGGTACTTTGATAGGTCAGGTGGGTGCCGTGACCGAACTGTATGACCATACCGATTTTGATAACGGGCAGTATGCCTTAATGGGTTTTATAAATGAGGGATTACGGGAATATTCAGATGAAGAACGAAAAGCCCGCATCTTGGCTTATTTGACCAAATACCTTGGGGAGGCAGCGATGGAATATCACACATATGAGGAAAAAGACTGGTCACAAGATTGGCATACGTCTTGCGAGGCCATCAAATCTATTTATATGAGTCCGTCGTACGGAAACCCTTTATTTCAAGAAGCATATATGAACAATATGCTGGTTTTTTCCGGAGCAGAAACCTCCGCTGTGTATGGCGGGTATATGGACGGTGCGATCGCGAGTGGCATCAGGGCCGCCAAACAAGTAATGGAAGGGTGAAATTCAATGGAAAAGAAAAACAAAATTGCACAATACCATCTGCATAAGGCGCATCCAGAAAAGTTGCAGTTCGAGTTATATGATTTGAACGCCTACCGAAATAGGAGTGGAGCGCTCGCGGCAAGCCCCCATTCCCATAGTTACTATCAGATTATTTGGTTCTTTGAAGAAGGCGGTATCCATACGGTCGATTTTAAAATTTTCGATATAAAAGCACATACCATACTTTTTATAGCAAAAGACCAAGTACATGCTTTCGATGAGAATCTAGAAGTCAATGGTTGGTTGATTCATTTCAATGAAAGTTTTTTTATGCATTCAGATGTAGATATTTTTCTGAAATACAATATTTTTAATTCCAACCAAAACCCTTGTTACAGTATTGATGCTGCTACTGCGGAAATTGGCACCTCGTATATTCTCTTAATGCAGGAAGAACTTAATAAGAAGGGGTATTTTGGATATGAAGAGGTCATTCGGTTTTTACTAAAATCACTTCTGATAACTATGGAGCGTATACATCAAAAAGATGCGCACAAAACCATGGAGATGTCCAATGCCTACGAATTACAGTTTTACAAGTTCAAAGAATTGGTTGAAGAACACTATGGGAACCATTGTACAGTGAGCGCCTATGCCGAAGCATTGAATGTTTCCTCCAAAACCTTGACCACTATAACCAAGACCATTGTTGGGAAAACCCCGGCTGCCATTATTTCGGAACGCCTCATTTTGGAAGCACAACGGTTATTGCGTTACACTACGCTTCAAATAGGGGAAATCGCCTTTCGCTTGGGTTTCGAAGATGCTTCGTACTTTATTAAATTTTTTAAGCGCTATATGAACGATTCACCCAATAAGTTTCGAAAAGTTTAGCAAGCGATTAATCGGGCATTGGCATGGGGACGGTTATAGGCCATCCGTCAAATTGTTTCGCATTACTTTTTGTAACGTCTTCATTCCTGGGCCAACACTCAAAGGTGACCTCTTTTTCATCCTTGTTAAAACGTATTAAGCCATAGCCACTACCTTTTGAAGGGCTTTCAGGATTTACATACGCCATCATACTTATTTTGTTATCAAAACCATCTAGGTAATCACCGGTCCATGGCAGTGTTGTACTGGTATTAGGGTTTTTGCCGGCCTTTTCGTCTTCGGGCCACCACCAACGACTGTAGTAATCGTTCACAATAGCGGGTACTACAAAGGCCCAAGGGCCGTCGCCAAACGTATCAATACCATGTTTGATGACGGTTGCCAAATGTTGGTCTCCGGCGATATGCACTGCATTTGCCTCCTGAATAAGACGCAATGCCTTGTTTCTGCCCGTCTGTGGCCAACCGTTGCTATCGAGATCGGCATGCAATCTGTTATCCAAAGAGCCGTGAATGTGGGCTCCACCACAAAACCCGGTTTGTGACAAGACCACTTTGGGTGTTTTAGGGTGAAGATTGCCCCACGCCTCCAAAAATGACAACTGCCGATTTCCTAATAATTGAAGGCCTTCCAAGTCGATCGATGCGGGGTCGTACTCCGGATTGCGAATATGATCAGGGCGCGGTCCCTGTTGCGGTATTTTTCCCTCGGGTCCCGATTTGAATTTTCGATCTTCCAAAATAGCGAAGTCGATTCCGCCTAGGAATAGGTTTGTGTAATATACTCCAATACCCCTCTCTACCGGGGTCGGGTCAAAAGGATCGGGTAAATGGGCCGTTTGGCAGCGCTCTACCATTTTCACATATTCAGGATGGTAGCGATAGCCACCGTCCGGACTTCCTTTGGTTTTTGAGATTTTTCCGTTTTCGCCCCATAGGTTTCCTTGTCCAATATCATGATCGTCGGGGATGGTAATGCACGGACGGTTTCGGAACGTTTCTCGGAACTGAAGTCCAAATTTCAACCAAGCAGCAGTGTGCTCGGTATGATCATAGGATTGATCTCCTGCAAAAAAGACCAGATCGGGATTTTGATAGTTGATATTCCGTACATAGTTTTCGCGCATCCCGCGATCTTTATTGGAGTTGCATGACAAGGCCGCCAATACAATTTCATCTTTATCTTTTGGGTCTTTTCGAATAAGCCCTTGGAAATAAGCATTTTCTCCGTGGCGAATGCGGTAGTTGCTGTTCTTTGAAGTGTCCCAGTTTTCAATGCGGAATAAGGCAGACCACCCAAGTTCGTTTACCTGTTGCTTTTGTATTAGTTTCCAGTTGTCTCCATGCTGTATTTCCAAACGAACTTCCCGACTTTCATGAGCGTACAGTGGATACAACTGGGCACTTAGTTTGAGGGTGTTGTTTGAAACGGTGTAAAGCCCGAATGCTACCACACTATCCCGTGCGACCTTTAAATCAATAATGGGGTTTTCCCCGCGGTTCCACCAATCGTTTATTGCCAGGGTGTCAACATCTGAGAAGGGAGCTGTAAAGATAGTAGTGAGTTGCTCTTTTTTCGTTTCTACGCAGCTTACAAGTAGCATGTGGAGCAGAACAAGGCTTAGAAATTTTTTCATAGTATTAGGAGGTGTTAAGGAGCTGCAATTTCAAACAAGGTCTCGGTGTAGTTCAGCAACTCCATTCCTCCAGGGTTTCCATGCCCGGGTATAACTATTTTCAAGCCAGGATAGGCCGTTTTGATTTTGGCAATGGTAGCGCTCCATTCATTTGTATTGGCATCTCCAAGGTACCCCTTTTTTGCATTTAGCGATTTCACCATGCATCCTCCGAAAAGCAGTTCTTCCGAGGCGACATAGGTGACGATGTTATCAGTGGTGTGTGCTTCCCCAAAATAGCGATTCAATACAATGGCGCCTCCTATATTAAGAGCCAATTGTGTGTCAAAACCGTTCTGGGGAATGGGAACATCTTCTTTTTTTGCCAGTGTTATGGTCGCCTTATTGGCATAGGATGGGACACCCTCTGAGTGAAAGGCCCCTAGGCCTCCCAAACAATCATTGTGAAAATGGTTAATGACCACAGCCTTTAGGGTGTGTTTTTTTTCTTCCGATATCCAACGAATCAGTTCGTTCGCAGTGGCATCATCGGTTGGCGTGTCGACTACTATGGCTTGGCCGTTTTTGAGATAAATGTAGCCGTTGCAGGCCACCTTGCCAAAGTCGTTTGTACTTAAATAAGAGATGTGCCGAAAACTGTTCTTTGATAAGGCAACAATTTTAAGGGTGTCAGAACTGTAAGCAACGGTCTTTTTTTGAGACGTACATCCCAAAGCCAGAATGGTGAGGATGATGCAAACAAATACTGTATTTTTTTTTGGGTCTACCACTACACTTGCATTAGGTTCACCTAAAGATAAAACTTTACCTTTCAAAAATGAATGACAATACGGTTGAAAAATTAATATTCGTTTACAATGCAGATTCGGGCTTTCGCAACATGGTCATCGATAGCGCACATAAGATTTTTAGCCCTAGTACCTATGAGTGCAGCCTTTGCGATATGACCTATGGTGTATTTATGGAGCACAATGTCTGGAAAAAATTTCGGGAGCGTAGTTTAATTGAAATGGAGTTTCTCCACAAAGATGAATTTACCAAGGGTTATAAATCCAAATTCGGATATAAGTTTGATTTTCCAATTGTTCTGGTTTCCGAAAAGGGAACACTTGGGGTATTGGTGAAGACCGAAGAACTCAATTCAATGAAGGATGCGACAGATTTAATAAGCCTACTAAGGCAGCGACTTCCAAAAAAGTAGTTGGATACAACTACTTTTTTTCCTTGAAAAAATCGGTATTGATTTCATCTATAAATTGAAGTAGCGCGTCGCGACCCATCTTTTTAGAGGAAGAGGTGATGAAGTACCGAGGGGCTTCTTCCCAAACACCCTGAACCATTGTTTTTACATAGGTGTCGACCTTGTTTTCGATTACGGCGGGTTTTAATTTATCGGCCTTTGTAAAAATAATACAGAAGGGGATGCCGTTTTCGCCCATCCACTCCATAAATTCCATGTCTATTTTTTGAGGTTCATGTCGAATGTCTACCAAGACAAAGGAGCAAACCAATTGCGTTCGCTGCTCAAAGTAGTTAGTGATATATTTTTGGAAGGTTTTTTTATCCTTTTTGGATACCCGTGCATATCCATACCCCGGTAAATCGACCAAAAACCAATTCTCATTGATCTTGAAGTGGTTGATTAGTTGGGTTTTGCCGGGCCGACCAGAGGTCTTGGCCAGGCTTTTTCGATCGGTAAGCATGTTGATCAGGGAAGATTTCCCCACATTCGATCGGCCTATAAACGCATATTCGGGTATCTTTTCATTGGGGCATTTCTCCACATTGGAGTTGCTCATTACGAAATTGGCTGATTTTATTTTCACTGGGTTCTTTTTGTTGAGGATTGAGGGGTATCGCCTAAAACAACCATACAAATGTAGGAGTTGTCAAATAAATGGCTGGAAATTTGATCCGCTGAAAAAGGACACGAACAAAACCAATAGATCGATTAAAAACCGCGCTTTTCCAACCAAGCGTCCAGTATCTCATTGAATTCCTTCGGATGTTCCATCATAGGAGCATGCCCGCATTCTTTTACCCAAAACAAATCGGAATCTGGAAGCAGTTCATGAAAAAGCTCCGCGACATCTGGTGGGGTTACACCATCATTCTCTCCCCAAATAATGCAGGTGGGTGTTTTCATTTTAGGCAAATCTTTTGCCATATTATGTCGAATGGCACTTTTTGCAATGGCCAAGGTGCGAATTACCTTGTTGCGGTCATTGACGGTTTCAAAGACCTCGTCTACAATAGCTTTCGTGGCGACTGCAGGGTCATAAAAAACATCTTCAGCCTTCTTTTTGATAAAATCATAATCTCCCCTTCTGGGGTATCCATCCCCCATGGCACTTTCATAAAGTCCCGAGCTACCGGTTATTACAAGCGCTTTTACCATTTCGGGATACATCTTGGTATGCAATAGCCCAATATGGCCGCCAAGGGAATTCCCTAATAGAATAACGTCTTTGAGCCCTTTGAACTCAATAAATTTCTCAAGAAACTTGGCAAACTGCTTCACATTTGTCTTGATTACCGGCATATCATAAATAGGTAGTTCGGGAATCAACACTTTGTATCCCTTGGGAGGGAAGTGTTCGGAAACACCATGAAAGTTGCTCAAACCGCCCATAAGTCCATGCAGTATAATGATAGGAGCACCTTCCCCTATTTCAATATACCGGTATTTTCCTTCTGTGATCAGTTGCTCTTCCATGTGCGGAAACTTGTTGGCTTTTGGGCAAATATAGGTATTTAACATAGAATAGCCACACCTTAAAAATGCGTTCATTCTATTTAAAAATCTTCTTTAGGAACCACTTTCTACACAAGAAAGCATACCAAAGACACTAAAATTATCAACAAAGTGGTAATTTGTGGTAAAATGTGGTAATAAAATTTGTAGTTTTGAGTTATTAAACCAAAAACCAGCCATTTAAGGTGATTAACTTCATTGGATCATATGATTGTAAAGCTGATGCCAAAGGTAGGGTAATGTTACCTGTTGCCCTAAAAAATCAGATGACCCCTTTAGTGAATGAAGGTTTTGTAATTAAAAGATCGGTCTTTCGAAATTGTTTGGAGTTGTACCCAATGCAGGAGTACAATTTAATGATGGAGAAGATGAACAAGAAGAACCG
>CALIIC010000091.1 GCA_938020445.1 uncultured Flavobacteriaceae bacterium
GGAATTCTTGTTATAAAGGAGAACTTCCCCAATGCTACCGAACTTTCATTTTTGTTACTTTGGTTGTTTTGGCTGTCTGGGTTACCGTTTTGCCACGCTTTGGTCTATTCTTTAACTTTTCTCCTTTTTCTTTATTTAAAGGAGTAACCATCGCATAACTGTTTACAAAGATTCCTGTTTTCGTTGCAAGGGCAGTTTGCACAATAGCTACCTTTGCTGCTTCTTTTCCGTTCTTCTTTGGTTTTTCTTTCGGTGCAGGCGCCCCAATTTCTTCGCTTGATGACTGCTTGTTCTTAAAGACAGCTTTTTTATCGTTCCCCTTTGATTTTCCTTGCGCGGCCTTTTTACGTTCCGCGGCAACTTTTTTCTTTAGTTTTTCCTTTACCAATATCTGGGCATTTGTACTCCCAAAAAATGCCCTTAGCCGCAACACCGCGCTAGGACCTTTCACCACCTTAGAGGTTGTTGCCTTTATTTCTTTGCTAAAATTCTTGCCCTCGTCCATTTTTTTTTCTTTAATTCATACCAAACAATTTATCTTAAAAATTTGGTTCGGTGCTCTTTTAATTTACCCCTCGGTTTTATTACCAAGTGTCTCTTGCGGCACTGAGATGGTCTCTTCTGGTTCAAACTCCTCTTCTGGTTCAAACTCCTCTTTCATATCCTTATAATAATCCCGAAAGTCCTGTTTTACTCGAGCCCATGTTTTATAACGTCTTTCCGGCATGCTTTTTTGGCGCAATAAGTCTTTTGCATCTTTCACCTCCTTACCTACGCCTTTTTTTACCGAACCTGATACGAACTTGAGTAGTTGTATGAGTACCCCGCCCTTTTTCGTATTGGTCGGTTCTTTAGCAGGATCGATCTTCGGCTTGGAAGGCCTGCTAAAGCCTTTTATTGTCAATAATAAAAGAAAGTGCCCTACCGTTTTCACTGTAAGCCAAAATCCTTTTTCTGTTTTGTTTCTTGTATTTTCCATAGGTGTTGTAATAGTAAGTATTGAGAATGTACAAATACCCCCAATACCCTCTCTTTTTTAGGAGAAAGCCGACATATTCAACTACTGCTTAAAATCCACTTCACGCACTCCTTTAATGTCACGACGTACATCTACGGCAATGCGTAGCTGTTCCTTGATTTCTTTGCCATTGGCAATACCTTTAAGCAATATCGTGGGGTTCGAGTGATCGGTACTATCTAGCCAAACGCTGGAAAGCCCTACCATTCGTAACCAAAACGGGCGTACGAGGCGAATATCCTTCACTCTATAAAGTTCTACTTCATTGGTAGTCTTTGAAAAAATACCTCTGTGTTCTATGATTCGTTGATCGGTAACCTCTAGCTTATTACACCTTGTATCAAAATACTTCCATACAGCCATCACTAACCCAAGACCTAAGACCGACAAGAGCAAGATGCGTAGAATATTGACGCTAAAATTGAAATATGAAAGCCCGAGCCCCAGACTCACCAATACTCCACATAAAAAGTAAAAGCTAAAATTCGTCCATTGAGACGGGCGTCCCTTCCAGATAAGTTTCTCTGTTTCCATGCTTTAATTTTTAATTATGGTTAACTAATTTATATTTTTTTCTTTGGTATTTCTTTTGTTTCTACATGGTAATTTTCAATCAAAAGACCATGCGGATTATCATCGGTTCTTGCCACGTTATGCAAGTCAAAATCAGCCTTGAAGCTGTCTTCTCTTTTATTGTTTTTTTGGTCGGTTCTTCGAACGGTGAGCACTCCGAAAACAGTTCCCTTATAGGGTATTGTATTGTCCGATATATGCACAGAATCTATTCGAAGGTTCTGTATGAGATTCTGCGATTTTATGATGTTATAATGTCCTTTTGCCTTTAGGGTGAGGTACATTTGTTTCCCTGCCTGTCCTGTCATATTGAGTGCTTGATCCATGTTGCGTTCAACCACAAACTGATCTACGTCCCAAAACAATCGATGAAAATGATATATATGACTTTTTATTTCCGGTCTTCTATACAAATCTACTTCCGCAGAAGAAATTCCCTTTGCCAAGGCCATTTGGCCCGACTCGGTCAAAATATAAGCGGTCTCCGCAAAATGATTTGTAACATAAAAGGCCCAGGACAAACTACCTACTACCAAAATGATCGTGCAGCTAAAACAAACGACCAATGCCCGTTTTGCCAAAGCAAAACTCGTTGGGATGTCTCTTAATGATTTTAAATCCATAATTACTCTTTTTTTTAGATGTAATGCTTGCCTTAAATTGGCAAGTATAAAATTCCATACTGTTAGGCACAATGCATATACTACTGATTGCGCTTGCAACCATGCAAAGGATCCTATTAGAACAAAAAAGAAGCGGGCCTCAACATTTTGAGACCCGCTGATTTTTGACTCTTTTTTATGGAGCGAAAGTGGTTGCTAAAAGTTTGGCAACTCCGAATACGGCAAGACCAATAATAAATTTGACGAGGTTTTTTTGCGCCTCCTGATTTCCTTGCATGTATTGTACAAATACAAGGAAGCCACCTACAACAGCGTAAATACCTACGATAATCGTCAAAGCAGTATCAACGTTACCTGCCCATGTGGTAAGCTTTGCATCTAGTGCAAAAGAGGGGACACTAAAAAATAACAGCATCGCAAAGAACGTCATCGTTCTTATAGAGGATGTGGTGGTTATTTCTTTGTCCGTTTTCAAATAAGTGTACATTTTTTTAATTGCATTTTTCATTTTAAATTCTTTAAATTCTTGGCTTACTAATTAATAATAGGAAAGAGGGCTATTGCCATTCTGTATACTATTTTTATACCTTCTTTTCTATTCACAAATTTGATAGACCAATCTGTTGTTAATATTCATTTCACTATCATAAATCATTGTTGCTACATAGGCGTCGGTGTTTAGGTTAATATCTAGTTTAAGATGTTATGGCTAACTACTTTTTTCTTTCCTTTTAGGATTTTGCAGCTCCAAGCCGTGATTCCCTTCAATATTGGAATCTTCGGAGTTCTTATCTTCATTTTCTACAATGCTATGACCTTTATCTACAAGGTTTTTGATTAAATCATTGCCTTCAATACACTTATAACCCATGCGAAACTTAATGAATTGATTCATCTCCCCTTTCGCTGGAAACCTAGCGTGTATATAGAAGTACACCCCTGCCAGTAAAGGGAATATAAGTCCTACCTTAATATTGTAAAAACCTACAAACAAGAGCCCTATAAAGCAGCCCGCGGCAACTCCCACCTTGCCCAGATCCATCCCAAATACTTCAGGACTCTTTTCTAGCACCTTTGGCGTTCTTATTTCTTTTTCCATTATACTTCCTATTTATTCATTAAACTCCAAAAAGCGATTTTCGCGCTGAACCCATTCTTCCGGTCATCTTAGAACCAATCTCAGAACCAACCGAGGCACCCTTGCTTACCACCAAATTTGCAAAATTGGGAATCTGTAAAATCGTGGTTATCATCACCAGCTGAAGGGCTACGGAAAACAAAGGGTTGTCATTTATACTTCGCGTAGATACTTGTAAAGCTGTGATAATTCCCTTCATGATGTTCAACATGGGTTCCCACATCAATACCGCGATAAATCCAAAATACCAATCGCGCAATACCCCCTGGTTGCCAGCGATCAAAGAAAAAGGAATGGCTATGAGGCCGGACACATAATAAATCGCCAACAATACAAGTTGTCTAAAGAGCATATAATACCCTACCACGCTTGCCACAAACTGTATGAGTAGGTGAATGGCCTCAAAAAAATCAAACACCGCAAGCACATCATACAACCCCACACCACCCGGTCCTTTGGGTGCGGCATCAATATGCTCGATACCACTTTGGAATCCGGTGTTCAAAGAAGTTTGGATAGCGCTAGGCGAACCACCTGCAACTGAGGGAATCGCAGTTGCGCCTTCCAATACCGCCTCATTCAACAATGTCATCGGCGTGTCTAACAACAAATTTGTCAAATTCTGATATTGTGCAAAAACACACAAAATAAGAATGGGTCTTATGATGGTAAAGGGGTCTAGTTTTTTGTCTATATCAGAGAAGTATAGCATTACCTTGTACGCGATAAAAAGCGTTACCAATACCCCTAAAAATCTAGACATGTATACTTTTAGGCCCACGACAAACCCCTCTACCCCTCCTCCTCCAGACGGATCAAAAAGTATACCTCTAAAAGTTGCTAATATTGCATCTATATCCATAATTCATTTTCTTTTTTTATTCCTATTCTTTGTATGCCCTGTTCACTACGGCACGGTTATCTAACCGGTATCGTATTTGCAACAAATTATTGTGTATTCTACGCAACTGCAGGGCGTATTTCAAAAACACAGTTTCGAACATGCCCCTTCCTCCTGAAAACAAAACACCTTGAGTTACCCTTGCCACCACGTCTTGGTTTGCCCGCCGGAAATATTCAAATTCCCTATCAACTTCACTTTCAATTTTTTGAATGCCATGCCGCCAATAAAAGGGAATTGCTTTCACCCTGGCGATCTCTGTTCTGGTATCCGCAAATTCAGCAATTAAAAGTTGGTTCAAAGCCGCCTTGATCGTTTGTAGCTGTAGGGCATCTAAATCGGTATGGGAGGTAACTTTGTCGTGAAAGTCCTTTTCGGCCCTTATCAGATCGGTCATAGTGCCGTTCATTGCAATTCTGTTGCCAAGAATAGTAGCCAATGTACCCGCCATTGCTGTTCTTTTTCCATCTAAAGGGAAATCGGTAAGTCTGAAATCCCAAAGTGCTTGGGCATTTTGCACCATTGGATATAGGCACATCGCGACCATTAGCCATGTTTTAATATTCTTCATTTTCCAAGGTTATATTGATTACTTTTTCTATTGCATCCAAGGTCATCATGATCCGGGTACCCTCTGTTAGATATAGTATGGGGCCCCCGGTTGTTTTTCTGGTTTGTCCCAAGTAGTACTCTACCGAGGTTCTTTCAGCCACCAACTTTTTTCTGAAACGGTTTAAGATGAATACATTCTTTAGCCGATTTTCACTTCTATAGGGCACCAGAATGGGATATTTTTCCCGTAGCAAGTGTCGACTAGTACCCTGGAGGGGTGTTGATGGCAGCGCCGGAGGCGCCGGACCGTCCCAAATATAGTTCACAATCCTAGTGCGAATGCCAGGCGTATGCAGCGGAATCTCCATGCTTTCATTGCGTTCCCTTATAATCGTTTCCATGGCGTTTATGATAATTGCGTTCGTACCGACCTCATTTCTAATTTGCTCGTAATCATCCTCCATATCATCAAAGGCACTTTGTCCTAAGCGGTCGGTATACGTACCGGTCAATTGCCCCGACATCTCGGCAACAAAACCAAAAACAATCAAAATTATAAGTGCTTTTTTCATATTGTTTCTTTTGTAAAAACTACATTTAGTGCGCATATCTGTGTAAGAATGAACACAGTAACTTTCTTTTCTCGATGGTACTTTCTATACCATCTAACTTTCTATCTAATTTTTCCATGGCCATCGCGACATTTTGGTTCAAGTTCAAACGTTCGCCAAAAATGGAGTTGAAACTAGATTTTCCCGTAACACCCCCTGCGATAAGGCTCAATGTTTCCAAAAGACTCGTTGGGTTTGTAACGCTGAAACCGTTATCGAAAATGTTGGTTCTCTGAAACCGAATTACATCTAACATATTATCCAGGTCTTCTTCCAACCTTTTTTGTTTCATCCCTTTGTACAAGTGGAAGGCACTGTTACGGGTACGCAAATCTTCGAGCCGTGCGATAACCCGGTCTAAATCCCTTATCACATATCTACCATTATCAATAACGGTGGGGCCGTAGTATCTGAGTCTTTTTTCATACTCAGGTCCAAAATCCTTGAATTTGTTTTTCAAATTATTTTCTGTTGGCCATCGCAACAGGGCTAGTTCTGCTGTAACCACCACTGCTGTACCACGACCGCCAGCGTTATCAATAACGCCTCCAACTCCTGGGATAAAAGGATCCCAGCCTTCTTGTGCATTTAAGGAAGCCCACGAAAAAAACAAAATCGATAAAACTAGTATTCTCTTCATTTCTACATATACTTTATTGGTTAATTGAGCATGTCGCCTTGGTTTAAAATGCGATTTCTCCCGTGCGCAGGAACGTCAATAACGCGGGATCATCATACATCAGCGCTAGGCTCGCTGCCGAAATCATCATCAACCTTCTTGAAAAACGTTGGTTTTTTGAATGCTCCCGAATAATATCCCGGCGAATTCTGTAAAGTGCCTGGCGATCTGATGTTCGTATGCTAGTTTTGCTAATGTTCTGCATTAAGGCCATTTCAACGGCACCAAACGCTGCGGCATCGACATATTTTTTCTTGTTGGCCGTAAAGTAAGGTGTATTATTTGCTGCCAAACCTTGCCCTGCCAAGCCCGTTGCGATCGCGTTGACAGACCCAAACCAATTCGTTATCATATTATTTTCCCTGTCGTAGGGGTTCGCGGTGTAATCGCGCTGCATTTGTTCATTCTTATTGGTACGGGCCGATCTTAATTCGCTTTCCATGTTAAAATTGGCAGTTGCGATCAATGCTAGGTCTGCAATCATACCATCTACTTTACGGTGTGTAACTCTATCGGTATTCCTAACGGTAATGGTCCATAACTGTGCATTGCACACGCAACCAACCATTAAAAACATTCCTAAAACGATTTTTTGTATTCTCATTTTCTTCTCTTTTAACGTGTCAAAATGCCTTCTTTGTTTTGAAGGTTTCAAGACAACCACTTACCAACATAGTTCACCTTATTCAATCAATTGCTTAATAAAGGAGCGCCTATCTTTTTCTCTCTTCATCTTATACAGTTCTAACAATATATTTCCCATTACCCTGGTGTATTTCTCCTCGACCTGTTCGCAGACCCCAGCATTGATCTTATACCTGGTACGTGTGTTTACCAAATCGTCTACAACTCTGGCAGACTCCATAAGAAATTCCCAACGAGAGTTGCACAACCTTTT
This sequence comes from uncultured Flavobacteriaceae bacterium, assembly GCA_938020445.1. Classification (GTDB taxonomy): domain Bacteria; phylum Bacteroidota; class Bacteroidia; order Flavobacteriales; family Flavobacteriaceae; genus Pelagihabitans. The sequence goes on from CALIIC010000091.1 coordinate 6,994, forward strand.
TTTTCGATTAAAAGTACCTCCGAGAAAGCCATCGCATAGTTGATGAAACGCAGTCCCAGGAGCACCGGAGAATATTAATTCCGTTCTTAATACCGGTGGGGTATCTGAGGCTATATAACGCCTTGCCAGGTATTCTTGGGCAACTGTTGGCCAAAGATCATCGATTTCATCTGCCGTTATTGAATGCTGTGCATCCCAATTTTTCAGCATAACTGACTCCGCCCATGTGACGGTCGCCTGTGGTACATCTAGATAATCACCCCATCTGGGAATAATCGCGCTCCAATCTGGCATGTCGGGTCCCACCACGCCCGGGTCCGTATCTTGTGCCGTTAGCAACAAGGTTCCTGAGAACATAAATAGTATGAAATGTGCTATTTTCATAAGCGAATTGTTTTAGGGTTCAACAATTTTTTTCGAGTAATCTTTAATTTGGAAGAACGCCCGCCGCCGGCCTCCAAAACATCTATGATCAGGTTTTCGTTTTCGTTGGGAGTGAACTTTTTAAAAATCATAACCATGGTGCTAGAAGTGAACCCTTTGATTTTATGTACCTCATCAACAACTTCTATAGGTTTCACCAACCGCTCCTGGTAGATATAATCTGGCGATACCTTTTTTTTCAACTTTAAACGAAATAAAATCTGGTCGATATCCAAATCGATCGTAGAGGTGTTGTAAAGGGTTACGCGCAATGCCATATAATCGCGTTGGTAGTATATACCGTCTACCTTTATTTCGAAATCTTCCCTCCTATTGGACAAATCTGCGTTCGACTCAGCAAATTGTAAACGATCTACAAATTTTTGAATTTCCAATTCGCCCTCATCTTTGATAACTTTTTCTTTTCTTATAGCAGCGATACTCTCTTTTGATTTTCGCAGGCGATAGGTAAGGTTCTCTACATCTCGGTTAAATCGCAAGGGGATTGAGTAGAAATCCCCGCTCTCGGTAATCACGGTAAGGTTCGTGACCTGGCTAATAGGCTCTCCCGAATCTTCGCCAATATGTTTTACCTTAATGATCGTTTGCAAGGTGTCTGCCACAAAATAGGGAGACCCCAAATCCAAATAATCAATTTTCTCCCCAAATATGAGGTGGGTAGTCTTAATGTCCGATACAAAAATAGTTTCCTGTAATTGTAAAACATCTCTTGATTTTTGTGCAATTACATTCAGGCCAAGGCCCAATGCTATCAGTAGTATAATTCGATTTTTCATTTTTCTATTTTATCCTTAGTTGTTTTGTTCCACAAATTGATTTAGCGCCAATTCCATATTTCCGGTGTTCTTGTAGGTTTCGAAGATTCCCTTATTTTCATCGGCATTGGAAGAATAACAAGCATACCGTTCGGGGGATACGGTCACTTTATAAACATTTGAATTATTCCCCACCTTTATATACACTTCTCTTTTATCGGTAGAGAATAGTTTTTCTAGGTCACTCTCACTAAATGAAAGGTATTTTGCGAATTTGTCTTTTGAAGCCATTTTCTTTTTATGGGACAAAAGAATCATGGTATCTGTATTGTTGATCATCGCCGGTCCTGCAGCAGTATCCAAGATATCCTCCACATCTTGTGTGGCAATGGCGACCTCTCCATAGAATTTCCGCACTGTCTTATAAAGATATTTGATGAATTCTGCCATGTCACCACTAGAAATAGGCTTCCAACACTCATCTATAAAAATAGACTTCGGAATACTAGGGACTTGGCGTATCTTGCTCATAACCACATCTATACAGAGCATTGTAACCAGTGGAAACAAGATTGGATGATCTTTAATATTGTCCATCTCAAAAACAATAAAACGCTCTTCTACCAGATTGATCGGTTCTCGTGAATTCAATATCTCTGCGTACTTACCGTCGTGAAAATCCTGTAAAGAAAGTTTAAAGCTTAATTTATCGAAGTATACGGCCTCTGACTCTAGTACTATATTATCCGAGACGAACTCAAAGAAGGTAGACATGCAAGGAAAAATACTATCATCGACCTTCAGCAACTCGTAATAACTATCGATATACATCGCCAAAATCTGTTTTTCCTCTCTCTTGTGGCCATCATCCCCTTTCCACAAGAACATGATCAAGGAAATAAGAAAAATCTTTTTATCTACGTTGATCTCTTCATCCCCTAAATAGAATGGATTAAATCGCAAGGGTTCGCCTACGTCATATGTAAAATAGGAACCCTTACATAACTGACATAGTTTCTTATACGAATTCCCGATATCAATCATTACAATATGATGCCCCTGCTCGTAATACTGGCTAGCGATATGGTTGATCAAAAAGGATTTTCCTGTACCAGAAGGACCAAATATGAGCCTGTTACGGTTTACGATCAAGCCTCTTTTTACTGGTTCGTGCCATAAATCTAACCGTAAAGGAGCACCATTTTTACGATCACAGAACAGAATGCCATCTTTATTACTATCATAATAGCTTTCAAAATTCATAAGTATAGGAGCCTGGTCTGAAACTCCAATGAAACGGAAGTTCGGATCGATAAAATGTCCTGCTCCAGGGCAGTTATTGAAGTACACATTTTCTAAAGCGAACTTCACTTGATAAGGCTTGATACTCAATTCCCGTAAAACATTTTTTAATCCTGTTCGAGATTCTTCCAGCTTTTTTTCCGTATCCTCCCAAATTATGACGCTATAATGCTGTTTTATAAACTGTAGTTCGTTTTCTAAAACCTCTTCTATAAATTCATTGATGTGTTCATACGTAATTTTGTTAGCATTCGAAATCACCGCTAAACTTTTGAACTTATTTAAGGTGGTCTTTAGCTGATTAAATAGTTTCTCAGAGTTCTCAATATAAATCACTTGATTGTACACATGATTGAAGTCAAAGCCTACCGTGATGGGTTGAATGAACGGAATCTGAAAATTTGTCTTCGGCGTCGAAAAATCTACATGACGCATGGTAGGGGTAAGAATAATGGGCAATTGCTCATTACTTGCAATAGAGAAAATCTCTGCGTGCTTGCTACCGATCTGAAGCTTCTTGTCAAGAAAAATATCCTGCATTACAGAATCACCATCCTTGGAAAGAGAGAAATACATGCTCAACAAATCGGTAATCCCATCATTGTCTAAGCGTTCCGCAGAGAAATACTGCTCTTTTGTCAAAAAGGATATACTGGCTGCAACGGTTTTCAAAAATTCCTTTGAGTCATCACGATAATTGTCGAACGCTTTCTGATTTGCATTGAGCGTGATACTATTTTTAGAATCTTTGGTAATGGTCAGATAACATTCATGACTCACCGTAGGCTTTTCATAGAAGAACTGATTGTCACTCCTTGAAAGAATACTATCAGGACTTGCTAAGGCTCCTTTAAGCTTGTCTACGAAAAAAAAGTCTTGTTTTTGTATGGTCGTATTCTCAGGAAACGACCGGATGAACTTATCAAACATCGTATTGATCTGCTCTATTGCATTGAGATCCAAAGAATAGATTTGTGGCAGTGATATCTTGTATACCACTCCGATATCTCCTTTTTTAGAGATGATCAAGTTGTTCTCTACCGCATAAATAGGTATAATATCTTCTATCGTTGTACTTTTCATAAATCTTCATTTTTAGGTACATGAATCCAAATGTTGTACTTCCTTGGCATAAACACCCGTTTTCTTTCAAACAATTCCTCGGTAATTTCCTTTAGTGCAGAGAGAAGGGCAACATCTTTGGCCTGCCCAAGGTCTATCTCGGCCGCCCCACCGAACTGGCCGGCTTGTGACCCTCTTTGTTTTATATAATCGAAAACCTCTTTACTGACCTTCGCCGGAATTTTAGGCCAAGGCAGGTTCCCTAAATGCACTCCTTCACGACCGTCAAAATCATACACCACCAGCTCTACAGGGTACAATTTGTCTCTATACTTATAGCTCACAATTTCAACATTCATTCTATCCAATCCCCCAAAGCTTGTTTTTCCATAAAGGATCGCTCCTTTCGGAATGACCAACCTAGGGTTTTCAATACGCAAGGTTCTTTTGGTACGTATGGCCAATGTGCTGTTAATAATCAAATAGCCCTGATCAACTACTTCTGCAGGAATAAGATCCAGCCTATTTGCCTTGGCACTAAAACCACCTGCTCCCTGAAAGTAGTCTGTAAACGATCCGTTTTTCTCGCGCATTTTCCCTACGGTTAGCGGCACTTCCTCCACTTCCATCTCGACTTGATCAGGATAGGGTTCATTAATGGGAGAGTAATTATTTTGTTGCTGTACCTGTTCTTTTTGCTGGGCAAGTGCAGCCTGCTGTCGAGCCATGATTTCCTCTTGCTCCTTCATCAGGGCCAATAATTCAGGGTTTATTTCCTGACCCATTGTTCCCCCAAAGCCCTCTTCTGCAACAACCTCTTCCTCTGTTGATTCCTTATCTCTATTAAAGAGGTCTAGTTTAATAATGTTATCCTTCCATGAATCAGATTCCTTTTGCGATTCATCAATTATTTCATTGGAAAAAAGGGAACCATCGCCCAACTCGTCTTCATAGATGTCTAACTTTGAAACACTATCCAATTTCGATTCATCTATCTTTGGCGTTTTCAATTCGATTCCTGTATCGACCACCTCATCTTCCGGCATCATAGTAGCTACAACAAACCAAATGATTCCTATCATAAACAGCACGAAGACCGCAGAGGCAATTATCTTTTGTTTTTTATTCATTTCCTTGTTCTATGAGTTTTAATATACAGTTGTTACTTTGTTGTTTTTGGCAATAAAGCGACTCCAAAAATCAACCGGATTTACTTTTTTTGAATTTATCCAAATTTCATAGTGCAAATGAGGGCCGGTCGTTTGCCCGGTGCTCCCCACATACCCAATTACCTGTCCTGCTTTCACATATTGATTTTTTCGTAGGCCGCTCAACAACAAATGACCGTAGAGGGTTTTGATGCCGTGCGCGTGTTTTAAAATAACCCGTACCCCATACGAACTGTGATAATCGTGTGTGATGACTTTCCCATCTGCCGAGGCATATACAGGCTTGCCCATCTTTGCGACAAGGTCTAATCCCATGTGCTTCTTAATACGCCCTTTAATAGGGTGTACGCGGTACCCATAATGCGATGACATTCGTATAAAGTCTTTTTTCGCCAACGGAAAATAAATGGGCAACCCGCTATTTGCATCCAATGAAAAATCCTTTAGCCCTTGCCCGTTCATTGTATTTAAGAAAATAAATACCACAAAAACCATCATGTTGATACTAGTTCCCATTCGTTCCTGTATTTTGCATTGCTACTTCGGCTTCGTCTTTCGATTCTGTACTTTGTTCCTCCTCGGAGCCTTCGATGATATCTAGCTCGCTTGCCAAAAGAATATCTATCTCATCAACAATGCGCTTAAAATTCCCCTCAACCAATCCCGACAGTTCCGATTCTTCTATGACAATGGGCATGGGCGACTTCACCTGGTCGGTTCGTTTATCTACCTTAATTTTTCCACGAAAAATTTTACGTTCGATCTCCTCCCCAAAATTATCGGCTACGATTCCCACGAATTCCCCTTGGGATAATTGGGAAATGGTCGACACCGGTATCGCAAAATCCAAACTTTCGTTTATGGTGTACGAAGTGGTACTTGTATCGACCGAGACGTTTTTAAGTTTCTGTTTTTTCTTTCCAAAAATTTCCTGGAGTTTAGTAGCAGTACCACTCCGCACCGAACCACTAAAGATGTTCCCGACGATATTAAAAATCGTTTCTGCAATCTTGTCCCCGTAATCTCTTTTTAATTGTTCCAAATCTTGCATGCCAATGGTGGTGGATATTTTGTTGGACCTCGCGGTAGCGATCAAATTATCCAAGCCCATGAAATACATGGTCGGAAGCTCATCTATAATAACCGAGCACGGCTGCCTCCCTTGTTTGTTGATTTCTTTTAGCATCTGGGTCGCAATCAGCCCTAAAGCAGGGGAATTAGTAGTTTGCGTTGAAGGGGAATTCGCCAAGATGAATATGGTAGGGGTTTCTGGATTATTGATATCCAAGCTTACATTCATTTCAGGATACACATTGTTCCCCATTACCCAAAAAAGTTCTTTGGTCGCCAACTGTGACAATGGAATTCTTGCAGATGCTGTTTGCCCCGACAATTGCTCGTAAGCCTCTTTTGCGAGCGCATCGGCAAAAGGGGTCATAAAAAATTTAAGCTCGGGGTAGTTCTGAAAAACCTTGAATACCGTTTCGTCAGGACAGGATGCCAGGGAGATAGCATGTGGCAATGTACAGTACTTACCATCCTCATAAATTTTAAGAAAGTAAATACAGCAAGCGAAATATGAAATTGCCGATTGTGCAAAGAAGTCTTTTTTGGTAATCCACTCCTTATTCAGGTTATATAGTACGGTTTGCGAAGCTTCAATCGCATCTGCCGCTTTCCGTATTAGATTGGGGCTTATCGGATTTATGAAATTAGACTGATCTAAATCGTCTAAGGACACCACTGTAAATGTTGGCGTTATCCCATAGTTCTCCTTGTAATATTCAAAAAAGGCCAGTGTTTCCTTGGCTAAGGAAGGATACTTGAAATCATACACCATCATGGTGAATTGTTTCTGAATGTGTTGCCGAATGTATTCCTCTATAACGGAATAAGATTTACCAGAACCCGGTGTTCCCAATACCATTGTAGCCCTGAAAGGGTTTACCACGTTTACGGTACCTTTATCTGTCTTAAAATTAACCGAATAAGGATTTACCTGTACATCTTTCCCTTGTTTGAAGGTTTCATTTTTCTCATTAAACTCATCTGCGCTTCCAAAGTATTTAAAATGTCTTCTGAGGCGAAGGTACGCTCCCAAAAACACAAAAAAGGAAACCAAAGAAAGACTAATGCTTATATAAAAATGAGCTTTAAAACTTGGCAAAATGATAAACAAAAAGGCAGCAATAACAGTTGCAAAAATGTACTTATTTTGCAGACTGTCTTCCTCGGGAATCTGTTTCACTCGGAAGCCCAAGCAAGTGAAGGCAGTAATGATTATAATTACAAATCGCAACAAAACCGGATACTCGTGAAAAGCGAATAAATCAGTCAGGAAGACAGCACTATCATTTAAGTATTGGTGCACCAAGCCTTTCTCATAAAGAAAGTCGTAGAACTCGATGTAAGTTTCGGCGAAGAGGATAATTCCACACATCACAAAAACCAAAATCAAGAGATAGTCAACCGTTAATTTTTCATCTTTCATAAGTTCCTTTTTGAGAGGCCAATACCGTACGTATCTGTAATGATGCCTCTAATTAGGTTAACGCCTAATCCAACAAAGGGCGTTCTAAACCCTCATTGTTAATAGCAATATAGCCCGGATTCAATGCAGACGGACATGCATAGTAATAAGTGGGATTTAACAGTAATTTGTGGGGAAAATTCTGAATAAGTGATTTAGATCATTTCCAAACGATGAAGGTTCTTTAAAGTTTTACTTTTTGTTTTCACAGCATTTGTAAGAAATAACGCCTAAAAAGGTTAAATGTCTGCATATAGAAGAATTGTTGGGGCCGTTTGGTCACAGCAGTTGAGGAGTTCCCTTGTTGTTTTTTTAAGGAGGCATGTCAACTACGAGGCAGGCACCTCTTTGCCATCACCGTTGTTCGTATTTCATCTAGCATTCTAGAGAGCAATTCATCTCAAAGTCATAGCGAATTCACATACTGTTTTACAGTGTTTATTGCGATTTATTAGAAGGGGTAGGTTTATAACAATAGGCCGTATCACCGTTAAAGAAACCTTTCCATGTATAGAAACCTGTCGAAGAAAACCAACCTAATGGTCGGTAGCACCGAATAAAAAGATTGGGAGAAGGTGCGAAAGCATATAGCCAATGGCGCGGATCACCGAATCAACATTGGTTGCCACCTCTTAACGGAATGTATATGATTTAACCGGTTTCATTGCGTATTGAGCGTATGTAAGAATCTCAATAGTTGGAAGATTGCACAGCCCTGCGGGCAGGCATAGCTGGCATGCGTGTTACTTTTCTATTTTATCTGTGGCTCATTAAGCTCTGTTCGCGGATGATTCGGAGTGGATGGCTTCAAATTAAATACCAATTTGGTTTTGTACCTCAATAAAGGCTTCTCTAAGAATTCATACGATAGGGCAGTGACTAGAAGGGTGGTTGCCAAAACCGGAGCAAATTCGAAAGCGGTAACATATTCAGTTCCTCTTTGAGACCGCGACATACCCCACCAATAGAATATAGGGTAATGGTATAGATACAAACCGTAACTCACCTTCCCCAGATAGGTTGCAATTTGGTTACTAAAAAGTAACTTCATAGTATTATCCCTGTTTTCTTGGATCAGCACCAACACAAAAAAGCAGGTAGTGGCGCACGCTAAAATCACTAATTGAATCGCGTATATCGGAAACTTGGTTCCCAATGTATATTGTACGATTACGCGAAACGATATAAAGAAAAACAGCATTAGAAAAGCCAGCCACCGTGTTGTGGTCGTTTTCTTTAATTCCCATATTCTGGATTCATGAAAAGCCAGTGTTGAACCGATCACAAGCGCCAACATTCTAAATTCAGTTCCGTTATAAAGCAAGCTACGAAGGATCTCCCCCTCAAAAATAATGTGTGCAAAAGCCAAAGAAAATGAAACCACAAGACTCACGATTACCCAAGTATACTTTCGAACGGTCTCTAGATCAAAAAAGTAAATAATCAGCGGCCAAAACAAATAAAAGTGTTCTTCTACAGACAACGACCAAGTATGTGCCAGCGGATGTAACTCTACTGTATTAAAAGCAAAATAGTAATTGGCCATATAGGCAAAAAGGTAGCCTACACCTTCAAATGAAAACAGTAACATACAGACAAAAAGCACCAAAAAATAAATCGGAAAAATTCGTAGGGCCCTTTTGAGATAAAACAACTTGAAAGAGAACACTCCTTCTCTTTTATTTCTCAAAAGAATGCGCGTAATCAAGAAACCACTTAGTACAAAAAACAACTCCACCCCAATATAAGCGAAGCTGAAATCCTCGGTCATGCGAAAGAGGGTAACACCATATTCCGAATTGGTTATTTGTGGCATATGAGATAAAACGACCAGAAGCGCCGCATATCCTCGGAGACCGTCTAATACTTTAATTTTCATCTCTCATCGATTTTTTTAAAGGCCTCGACTATTAAAAAAAATCCCCATTCTTCCAATGGAATTTCCCGCATGCTCAGCACTTTGTCCGGAGATAAATTCACTCCCATTCGCCGACCGATTCGTTTATCAGAAAAATGAAAGCCAAGTACGTTATACATAGCATTTTCAATATGGTTTGAGAACATCTGAACGGGAAACCACTGATGGGCATAAAAAGGTAGGATTCTTTCAACCATATCAAATGTTTTATTGAACAATTTTAATTTATGCTTTTATCGAATAACTACATTGAAAAGCTAAAAGGGGTTCCCGGTCGTACTAAAACCGATCATTGATCTTAAACGACCGCGAGATCATCTATTCACATAGGTATTCAATATTTGTTGTATGAACCATTTCCTTTACCAAGATAAAACACCTTTGTATTTAGAGATTTTTATTTGATTGGTATTTGGAGTAGGGTACAATGGGTATGCTTTGACGCCACCCTGATCAATAATTAAGATTGAATTGCGAACCATTTTTCCGATGCACTATCTCTTAGTTTACTTGCTTTGGAATGAAAATTAACGCATTCGATTTAAACACGGAACAACAATGTAATAATCGGGATCACTATGTCCTAAGCGGGTTCATTTGGAGATAAATGAAATTAGTGCGGTTTTATCGAAAATTAAAAGTTCAATTTGCTCATGAGCATGAGCAAATTGAACGTATCTAAGAAGGTATGTCTGTTGAAATTTTATTGCACTATTTAAGGTGCAGATAGCGATACAGTGTATTTATCTTTCGCTTGGAAATTGGCAGATACTTCTGGGAGGGCAACGTTAAATAGTAACCATCCTTTTTATGAATATTAAGGGCAAAGTCCATATTTACCAAAAGCGAGTGGTGAATTCTTAAAAAAGAATTATTGCATAACAGCTTTTCATATTCGCCTAGGTTCTTACTTGCGGTCTGCGTCGTGTTATCCTGTAGATAAAAGGTCGTATACCGCCCTTCAGATTCTAGGTACATGACCTCATCCACTGCAATAATTTCAACGGTTTCTACATAAGGTATCGCCAAACGTTTTAAAGGATCGCACTGCTCATTGGGGCCATTTTCCTGGTTGGCCATCGCCTCCATTTCAATATTCTTTTTCACCTTTTGAATAGCCCCCAGCAACGGTTCTGGTTGAAGTGGTTTTAGCACATAATCGGTAACCAGATGTTTAAAAGCTTCAAGTGCATATTCTCGATGAGAGCTGGTAATGATGATTTCTATTTCCTTTAAAAAGGGGAGTTTCTTCAATATTTTAAAAGAACTCTCACCTTGAATATCTACGTCAAGAAAAATAATATCGGGTTTGTTTTCTTGTAATAGGTCAATGGCACATTTGATGGTGCTCGCTGTTGCTGTAACCATTATATCGCTGCAATACTTCGATAGGTATAACTGCAATATCGCAATATGGTCCTTGTCATCTTCAATGATAATTGCTTCTAATTTTTTCATATTGTTCTTTCATAATGTTCACTCGAAAAGTTCTCATGTTTTCTCGCCACGATATATACTATAGTAAGGCCAAGACCGTGGTTCCTTTGCCTACTTTGCTTTTTACTCTTAATGCACCCTCATGTGTTGCCACCAGTTCTTGGCATAAAATTAATCCAAGTCCCGCTCCCGGTTCATCTGCGGTACCAGGTCTGGAAGACACTTTATTCAGGTTAAAAAGGTTTTTTCTTGTTCTCTTACACATTCCCAGGCCTGTATCGTCGATTTTAAAAAGAATATTTTTTCCTAGTTTCTTCGCACTAATCGTTACCGAACCACATTTGTTTGTGAATTTTAGTGCATTGCTTATAAGGTTCGATAAAACCGAGGCGGCAATATCCTTATCCAGACAACCTGTTAGGTTAATAGGGCAGTTATTGATTAAAGTGATTCCTTTTTTATCGGCCAATTCTTTGTGCAAACTAAAAGAAGCGTAAATTATTTTACGAACATAAGACTCTCTCTTATTCACAATTATTCCTCCTTTTTGCATCATTGCCCAAGACAATAGGTTTTGCGTTAGCTGATAATTTTTATACGCTTTCTTGCGCAGTACTTTCAAGCAATCTTTGATATCGGAAGATTTTAAAAGGTCATAGTTATCAACCAGCATATCGGCGTACCCCAGCATTACATTGTAAGGTGATCGCAGATCATGTGCGATTATCGAGAAGAAATGCTCTAAAGTCTTTTTCGATTTCTGAAGCTTTTTGTTAAGGTCTTTTTCGATATTTAGGGAAGCGACTATTTCATTGCGTTGTATATGAATGGTCTCATTCATTCGAGCAAGTTCTTTGGTAAGTCTGTTATTCTTATATAAGGCTATAAAAATAAAAAGAGCAATAACACAAAGTCCGACCAGCAATCCTTTCAAATAGTAAATTCTCTTGTTCTTTGCCTGTACCCGTGATCGTATTTTATTTGTATTCTTTCGTTGAAGTAATACACTTTCCTTTTCAATTGTTTCTATTTTATCCTGCTTGTTTAAGGTGAGTACCTTGTCTGAAAGATTCAATGTATAAAGACTATCATTGATCATGTTCATTCTTTCCAACTCTTGTAAAGCAAGTTTATATTCACCTTTTGCCTTGTGATAAATACTTGACAACCTATGAAATTCTAAATCGGCATCATGAAATACGGTAATTTCCAAAGCTTTATATTTCTCAAGGTAGTGGCTCATGGTATCATAAAACCGTAACTTTTCATAGTGTCCCGCAACCAATAAGTAAAGCACGCCAAGGTTACGTTCGCCCCCTTTCTGCGCCAAGGCTATTTCGATTGTTTTTTTATAGGTAGCCAAACTTGCTTCAAGCCTACCCATTTCTGCAAAAGTGATTCCGATATCCCGGTAGGCGTCTATTTTTTTATCGATACCTAACTGAAGCTTATCTGCCAGAACAAAAGCACTTCTTTGGTATATGATCGCACTATCATACTGTTTACGTACCACATATACATTACCAAGTGAGCGTGTGGCGTCAAAAAGAACATTCTTGTCGATAGACCATTTCTGTCCGACATTTAGAATTTTTTTGTAGAGTGCAATACCTTGCCTATAGTCCCTATTCTCCACAAGCTGATCTGCTTCTTTCATTTTTTCGACCATCAACTCCTGAAGGTACGTGTCTCCCGCGAACAACTGTAATGTTCTGGAATTGAACAAGGTACCATCGTAGGTACGGATACTAGGAACATGGTAATCGGGAAGTAGGGTATGTACGTCGGTACGAAACAATTCTTCCTTTGTATCGGCCAATGGCTCCTGGGGCATGTTGGTGCGATTAAAGGAACTATCGCAAGAAAAAGCTGTTTTGTAAAATCGCGTTTGAATGGATATGGGTTCCGTTTCTTGAAATAGTTTTTCTACATTTTCAAAACAGAGCGGTTGTTCTGCAAACAGTTTAGACATATCACTTTCAATAAGGTCAAGAACCGTATGTTGAGAAAAACGGTTTCCAACTGCCTCGGCAAACGCAAAACCCGTATTGAGAGCTGTTGACTCAACCAAGACTTTCCCTACAGCTACGTCGCAAGTATTTAGGCGCTCACCACTATGAGCCTTAAGCTGAGTAGTGAGTATACATGTTATGAGGAAGACTATTTTTTGCATCGGTTTGGGTCTGGTTTACTCGTTGTTTCAAGCGTTTTTGTTTAAACGTTTAAACAAACAGATACCACGTATCTGCGAAAACACATTTAAGGTAATTCTTAAAAACTAAAGGTAAACTTTAAAGCAATATGAGCTTGTTAAAACTTACATTATCATATACGCAGTAAAAACATCCACAGATGTCAAATTCCACAATAATTTAACAAAAAAAAGCGCTTTACCGATTCCGAAAGGGCTACGCATGAATTATTTTTGTAAGAATATTGTAAAAAGAAGGCCTTTTGTTTTGAAAAATTGATCAAATATTACCATAAAATGACTTTTCTAAAGCAGAAAAATATAGAATTGTAGGAAAATCGGCAATAATTATAGGTAAATATACTTTATATCCGATAAGCGGTCATATAGAAAGAATCAAAAGTAGGAATCAATGCCATCTCTGCTTTTTTACAGGGTTCGCATGATAAAGTGAAGAAAAACGTCCTGTTTGCAAACCAGTTGGTCATTGTAAGTATTCGTTAGATGTATGGTAATGCTTCTACGATATCTCGAGAATTCTTTCTTTAAGAGATTTCATTACCAATGTAATATGGTTCTCGACCGTTTTAGGCTTTATGTTCATCACTTCTGCAATTTCCTTGACTTTTAAATTACGCATGCGTCTAAGGTAAAACACCTTTCTGCGTTGTGGGGGTATCTCTTCAATTGTTTTAAGAATCAAATCCTCCATAAGAAAATCATTTCGCAATGGATCTACAGATACGTCATCTTCAAGTAACAAACATTTATCATTACTTTTCTTCAATTCACTATAGGTACTAAATCGAATCGCCTGATATAAAAATGCCTGTTTGTTCTTAATAACATCATCATTTTCTTTGTATTTGGAATAGATAGAAACAAACACTTCTTGAACAATATCCTCGGCCATTTCTATGCGTTTGCAAATTTTAAAGGAGTATCCTTTAAGCGCTTCATAGTTGTCTAAAAAAAGATCACATATATTTTTATTTTCCATCCTATATAGTATTTAGCCTTTATCTCGAAAAACCTGACACCATCTCTAAGCGATGGCGTAGACAGCTGTTTTTTGGCATAAAAGGCACCCGTTATCGCTGCATTTGGTTGATGAAAAATACCCAATGAAATGCCGAAAAAAGGCTACTTAGTAATAAGTGGACGTGTAGGTAGAGTAGGTGGGAAATTGAATACATAAGTGATTCTCCACCCTTTTTTCAAAAAAGAAAATAAACGTCTTAGATGTAAACCCTTAAGATATTGAAGGGAAAATCAACCTTCTACTTGAATGCAGATTGGAGCAATGGTTCGCAAAAAAAAAGAAAGCACCACACCATTTTAAATATGCAGATATTACAAACAAGTGCTGCTTAATTCTAGTAAACAAACACTGCAAAACCATCAAAGATTCGCAAAGGATATCATGAATTCCGGAAGCAATTAATTGCTAAGCGCTTACATACATACGAGCTTCCCAATGGGCAAGTTCCAAAGTTTCCTTTATAGGGCCTTTATAATGATCGGTGCTGTTAGAAACAATCAGTTTATACCCCAGGAACATCGCATCGAGCTTCAAGGATACTTTTTTACTTGACATGTTCAATACTATTAAGAATGTTTTATCGACGCCTGTTCTTGTGTAGGCAAAGACCTGTTCATGGTCTGGTGCAATATCGAAGTAATCACCGTAAACCAAATCTTCGTTTCTACGGCGTATCTCCAATAGTTTTTTATAGAAATTGAAAATTGAATCCGGATCTTTTTGCTGACTCTCCGCGTTGATATGCGTGTAATTTTCATTGATGGCCAACCAACTTTTTTCAGCGGTAGTGAACCCACCCTGATGGCTATTGGACCATTGCATAGGGGTTCTACTATGATCTCTTGACGATTTGTTGAGTTCGGCCAAATAGGTAAGTGCCCCCACCCCGCTTTGCAAAATTTGCCTATAGTTGCCCCTTATTTCTACGTCATCAAATTCATCAAAGGATTTAAAGCAGTAGTTGGTCATCCCAATTTCCTCTCCCTGGTACAAAAAGGGCGTTCCCCGTTGTGTTAATGTCAAAAGGGCCAATAACTTGGCTGATCGTACCCTGTTCTCTTCAGAATCGCATCCAAATTTACTTACACTTCTTGGGTTGTCATGATTGTTGAGGAACACGGTAGGCCAATGAAAGTTATCGGTATCGTTTTGCGTTGTAAAGAGTTCTTTCAGTTCTGGCAACGTAAAATCACCTTGCTGCCAATTATCCCGGCCTACACGAATGATATCGAACAAAAAGGACAGGTTGAGTTCCTTTCTCCTTTCATCGGTCATACGCTGCGTAAGCGCCGTTGTCACACCAAAGCCCTCCCCCACCGTCATAACATCGTATTTGGACAGAACGGTGTCGTTCATTTCGCGCAAAAACTCATGAATACGCGGACCAGAAGCATATATCGTTTCGGGATGCTTTAGTTCGGTGGCACTCATGTCCTGAAAATCTTGGTGTTTTGATATCAATGGAATAACATCCATGCGAAACCCATCAACCCCTTTGTCTAACCAAAAGCGCATAATAGCATACACCTCTTCCCGTAACTGCGAATTTTCCCAATTTAGATCTGGTTGCTTTTTTGAAAAATAATGAAGGTAATATTCTTCCGTTTCAGAGTCTTTCTCCCATGCTGAGCCACCAAAAAAGGAAGGCCAATTACTCGGTTCTTTTGTACCCCTACCGGACCGCCATATATAATAATCGCGATAGGGATTCTCTTTTGAAGACTTGCTTTCTTTAAACCAAACATGTTCGTCACTTGAATGATTCACCACCAAATCAATAATCAACTTAATACCTTTTTGTTTGAACTTGGCAAGCATCTCATCAAAATCGTTCATTGTGCCAAAAGCCTCCATCACCTTCTTATAATCCCGAATGTCGTAGCCATTATCTGCGTTTGGAGAATCAAAATGTGGACTCAACCACACGATATCGATCCCGAGTTCTACCAAATAATCAATTTTAGAGATGATTCCTTGTAAATCACCGATGCCATCACCATTTGCATCTTTAAAGGATCTGGGATAAATCTGATACACCACTTGTTCTTTCCACCATACTTTTTTTGGTCTACTCATATTACAACTCGTCTAAAATTTGATTGAACTCGATACGCTCGCCATCTGGGCCAAGAATAGTAAAGTATCTACAGCCGTTTTTCCAAAAGGGAAGGTACACCGGGGTATCCTCTATCACCATATATCCATTACCCTTTAGATAATAAAATGCCTGGTCAATGTCCTCAACATCAAACGCAATATGATCTATAATACCGTTTTTTCGTTGGCGAATCATATCCAATTCCGATTCGGGTAGTTGGTAAATTTCCATAAGTATCTCCCCACTTTTCATCATGACCGCTTTTCCCTGCGAACCGTCGTGTTCAAAGTTTGAAGACATCACATTTGTAAAACCTAGGCTTTCATAGAATTCTTGTGATTTATTGAGGTTGATTGTCGGAATTCCAACATGCTGAATCTTGGTAATACTGAGTTTTTTTGTGTCCATTACTTGGTATTTTTTTATTCCCATCCCGTTTAGGAGGTCATTTTTAGTTTTTCATCTCCGAAATCGGCTTTTCTAGTAATTCGAAGACATAGCACTGCGGCTATTACCCAACAAAAGCCGGCAAGTACCAATGCGTTTCGTGGATCTCCAGAAAGCAAGTTTTCATAAAACAGGGGTAATAATAACATCATGAAAATTTGGGGGAGGCAAACGAAGGCGTTCAACAGCCCCATATACACGCCCATTTTGTCCTGTGGTACAGATGCGGACACCATTACGTACGGTACGGTGCTGACACCGGCGTTCCCTATTCCCATTAAAAAACACAGGGCGAACACCATCCCGATACTTGTGGTAAACTGCATCCCTAAAAAACCAAGGGCACCGATAATGAGACAGGCCGTATAGGTTTTTCGCGTACCAATACGATTAATGACCCAAGGAATCATAAAAGCAATGACCATTGGAGAAATACCGTAAATAGCCGAACCAATACCGCCCATTGAAACCCCCTCGCTAAAACCGGGATCCGAGGCAGTAGGTGCGTTATAAATATGACGTGCTATCGACAAGGACAGAAACTGCCACATCAAGGGCAATGCGAACCAGACCAAGAGTTGCACCCACCAAAGCTGTTTCATGACCAAAGGCATTTTCTTTATGGCCTTGAAAATTTCTAGAAACGAGTCCCAGAAACCGCCTTGTTCCGCTTTGCGTTTCTTAAAAGCCTCCATATCTTCTGGTGGATATTCTTTTGTGGTATAGCCGGTCCATAATATAGACCCGACAATTACGACAGCCCCTACGATAAAGGCATATTTCACAAAATCGGGAACGGTGTTCGAATCGGCTGTTGTAGCGACCCCCAGTTCGCTTAAAATAAAGGGTAAAAAACCGATGATCAATCCGCCGGCTCCCACCATAAAGGTCTGAGCCGAAAAGCCCAGAGATTGCTGTTTCTTGGGAAGAATATCCCCGACCATGGCCCGAAACGATTCCATAGAAGAGTTTACAGCGGCATCTAACACCCACATAAGGCCGGCAGCCATCCAAATAACCGATGAATAGGGCATTGCAACCAATGCGATACCGGCTACAATTGCACCAATGGTAAAATAGGGCCTACGTCGCCCCCATCTTCCCCAAGTATTGTCGCCCATGGCTCCAATAATTGGTTGTACTACTAAGCCTGTTATAGGGCCCGCCAACCAAAGCAAAGGAAGGTTGTGTTCGTCTGCACCCAGGTAACGATAAATGGGGCTCATATTTGCTAGTTGAAGGCCCATTCCGAATTGAATTCCCAGAAAGCCAAAGCACATATTCCAGATTTGGACAAAACTTAAGGCTGGTTTTTCTTGATTTGGCATACGATTTTGTTTAAACGTTTAAACTATTAAATAAAAAAATTAACTCTTCTCTATCAAAGGCTTGGCCACTTTCAATGACCCCTTAACTATTTCCCGCACGGTTTGCGCTCCTGGCTTGGCTATTTCCAACATCAAAAAGTCAACCGCTCTTTTTCCTATTTCTTCCAAAGGTTGTTCGTAGTAGGGAATGGGACTGGGGAAAATATCATAATATTCCGCTTTGTCGAAGCCCATGAACTCAATTCGCTCCGGAACATTCAACTGATTGCGTACGGCATACTTTAAACCGTATAAGGTAAGTACACTGGTAGAAAACAAAATAGCATCCATATCCGGGTTTTTGGCCAACAGGGTAGCCATTGCCCTATCTACATTTGTGTTAAGGTCGGAAAGGGCAACCTCCATTACCTTGTTCTCGGTATTCATACCAAATTCGTGACATGCGGTTACAAACCCTCTTTTTCGTTCATGAAAATGAAAATAGTCGGTATCGTGGGTTATAAAACCGATGGACTTTCTTCCATTACCAACGAGCTGTTCCACGCATGACCGAGTAGAAAAAAAGTTATCGTTCCCCACAAAATTAAAAGGCAGTTCAGGGAAATAACGATCTATTAAAACATGAGGGATTCCCTGTTTTTGAATCGCCTTTATTTCCTTTATTGCATTTTCCGGTGAAACGATAATTAGGCCGTCAACACTGTGATTTACGAATGTATCGACCAACTTTCGAAACTTATCCATGTTTTCATCCATACTGCCAATAAGCAATATGTAATCACTTCCAATAACATTGTCCTCAATAATACGGGCAATCTGTGCAGAGAACGGGTTCGCCAAATCTGCTAAAATGAGTCCGATTGCGTTGCTCTTCTGAGTTCGCAATCCTTTGGCCAACGGATTCGGTCGGTAATTTAATTTCTTCGCTATTTTCTTTATACGGGCCGCCGTTTCTTTCTTGATTCTATCGGGATGCCGATTGTTCAGCACATAGGACACCAATGCAATAGACACTTCGGCCTCTTTTGCTATATCGCTAAGCTTTACTTTTCTAGTTTTCGACATTTTCCGAATCGCTTAAAGAAAGCAAACATAGTTTATTTAAACGTTTAAACAAAATTTTGTGTAGATTCCTCTATTTCTGTTTCGAATTGTATAGCCACTTCTTATTTACCCTTACTCTTGGTTCAGATACCTTTATCCCTATTCTGAAAAGAAATCCCATTAGTTAAAGATGACCCTCCCTTATTAGGAATCCATACGCCAAACATTTAGTAAAAAACCTGTAAAAACTACTATTGCGGTTTGGGGGCAAACTGTTGTTTTTTATACATAGAAGAAGAAGGTCCTAAAACGAGCTTCTAAAACGTAAAAAATAGCGATTTAAAATTTCACTTAAATAAAAGATTATGGCTAGAGAAGATAATGCGCCAGAAGTAGATGTAGAATTAGGAATGCCCCAACCGGTAGCGGCTGCAAACACGCCTACTGATACACCAGCCGATGCAGTGGCAATCGATTTACCAGAACACTTGTCACAGGTACCCACGCCGACTTTGCCCAATTATTTACGTGGGATGGCAATTAAGATCTTAGAGGAGACTTTCCCTGATGATATAGAAGAACAGCGAAGACAGCTCTTAGCCTATGACGAGAGTGCTCCGGATATTATCCAAGCTACGCAGAACGATATAAACGGTCCTGGGGCCTTCAATATAGAATTGGAAGTACCCGACATCATCAGTGAGCCACAGCTGCGCAATTTTTTCAAAGGTGTTCTTAACCAATACTCCGCCTTTGCAAGGGCCTCTACAGAAAATGATTATGCCCTAAAACCAAAAGATTGGTTTGAGTCAAAACCGAACAGGGCCCGTTTGGTATTGATCGAAAGTACCGAAACTAATTTGCCGGACATTGCAAGGGCCTTTTTAAATGCAAGTCCTTTGGAACGCATCGTGGCGGTTGGTCTTGATGATCAAAAGAAGGCGGATCTTAAGGCAGCACTTTTGGTGGCTTGGGGAGAAAAAATAGCTACCCAAGCAGCGCCAGATGAGTATCGTCAAAAAGTGCTGGACGTATTGAACGAAAATTCAGATACCCCTATAAGATCCCTTTCGGAGGCTTCTTTGGAAGCCCTTTTGGGACCCAACGACATAACCACAAATACAAGTATCACCTTTGAGAACCTTAAGGAAGAATTGGGAAGCACCTTTTACTCAAAAATCGATGAGTTAATATTGTACGGGGAAAATGAAGCATTGGCACAAGAACTACCACAATTGTTGATAGATACCAAGGTACAGCAATCCCTGGCAATCAAAGCCACTCCTTTCGAAGATGATGGTAATTCACTCTTCTGGACCACAGCCTTAACAGGTGTTGACGACCCCATTAAACAAATTACAGATGCCAAGAACCCCGAGGATATTCTAGCGGAAGGCAAGTACCAGTTGAATCCCGACTTAGAACGTATTTTGGATGCCCATATTACGGAAAATGGTATTCAACCCAGAGACGCAGCGTTCATTAAGGAGATGTTTACAAGCAAAAGCTTGTATATAAACAACCTAAGCCCCTCACTGTATGCAACTACCATAACAAAGGCACAGTCGGGTGTCAACGGTAAAGGTTCTTTAGTGGTGGGAAAAGCGCTCCCCTGGGCACTTGTTGGTAGAATTATTGCTACTGCCTTGGGTGCCCGATTTGCTGTGAACTCCACTATGCTCGATACTGGCAACGATCTGCAGCAAGGAGATCAGGAAAAAATGTTGTCGTACAAAGATATGTACGCAGCTGTACTGGCGAAAGCACTTAAAGACAATCCTGAAAATGCTTTCGAAGAAGCATTGGGGCAATTGGCAAAAGGCTACGCAGAAACCGAAAAAAACCCGGAAATCTCAAGAATTGAAACGGCAGCGGCCGCGGGACGGCTGCACTCACTGGTGCATGCGAACAAAACCAATAAACTGAACGAGTTCGGTATAAAACTATTGGCCCCTTCACCCGCCTTTTGGGGTTATGGTCTTGTAACAACCATAGGCGGGGTGGCTTTGGCAGCTACCGGTGTTAATCTTGGTATAGGCGTTCCAATAACGGGTGCCAGCGTATTTGCCACCGCTTCGGCAATTACAGGTACCTCACTGGGAGCACAAGCTATTGCAAACGCATACAATTTTGTTCGATGGCATAGGGCATCGGGAAAAGCGCGTGGTACGCAAAAGAATGCCCAAGATAAAAGGGATCAGCAAATTCACAATCGTACTGAACTACTTTTAAAAAGAGACAATTCCCAATCAAGTGGTATTGACAAAGGCGTTCAGACAGAAATAGAAGTAAAACAAACGGCAGAATTTGGAATTCAGGTAGACACCCGTAAGACTGCAGCGGAGGCAAGCACACAAACAGCTGCTGTTGAGCAGCGTACTGTCGGGATGCAGGTGGGAACGAGCAGAGCAACCGTAGAGACCGGAACACAAACGACAATTACTGAACTGCAGGAAGCGGGAACACAGACAGAAATTCCCCAGCCAACTCTTGAGGCTGAAGTAGCCGCCGTAGTGGATGACATGATTTCACAGGTCGAGACCGCTACGCAAAGCCCCCTACAGGCACTGGGATCAACGGCGACACAACAACAGCAAGCAGCTGAAGTAAGAGGAACCTTAAGCAGGTCACAGTCCCCGAAAGAAAGACGTGGGAAAAGAGAAAAAAGCCCCAGTCAGGGTAAATAAAAAATACTAGTCACTAGCAAGCGATTTCAAATCAACAAAAACACATCCTTTGAATATCGAAATATGAACACTGAAAAAAGAATGGAAGAAATGAAGCGAATTAGTTAGTTGTTTTGTTTGGTCGTAGGTCGGTACATACAGCTCTTCTTCAAACGGAGCTGAACATGCACCGGCCTATAAACCAAATTGCCCCCTAATTATGGAAGAAAGTAACACCAAAGGTTTTCCATTTCTAGAAAACAGTTTAAGTATGAAACGAACGAGAGAATCTGAACAAACAAAGGCCAAAGAAGATTCAAATGTGGATGGGCTCATCAAAATGACACAAACACTAAAATTAGGCAGGTCAAAAAAAATCCCATCTGACTTATGTGACTTGGGAGCCAAAAACGATGTAAAAAAAATAGGACGTAAACCAATTTCCAGATCAGTCAATTCTGTACCGGCAAATTTAAATAATCAAGCGACAAATGAATTTTCTAGGTCTGGTACCGCGACAGCAAAAGATACTAAACCCAATTCAAAAAGATTTAAATTGTAATATCTGTTGATGAATAGCAAAAAAAATCAGAATCTGGCAGACAGCATAATAAAGAGTGTATAACACCATTAACGTTACAAGCATGAACAAGAACATAATAGCAGAATTGACACAAGAAATAAAACAAGAAGGGCAGGCCTTCAAGGAACTATTTGAGGAAATTAAGAGTCAAATCGCAAAGGCTCCCCTAGAAAACACCACAGCTCCTAGAATAGTGCTCGATCCTATTACGATAAATTCATTGGAAGAAATAGCAAATTCGCTTCAAGAGACCCTGAGTCGTGATTTACAAGGAACAGCCTTGGCCGGAGATCTTCTTGAGATGGACAAAGGAATTTTCGAGGGATACCGAGAAAATGTAATTGCTTTTCAAGACCAAGAGAATGTAAATCCAAAGGCTAAGGAACGAGACTCCAAAGTATTGGATCTAGATAAACAGGCACAGACGGACACCGAAGAGCTTCTAGATACTTTGAGCGATGCAATGATGCAGAATTCTGAAATGATCGCCCTGTTCAAGAAAGTCGTGAATGAAAATAGACAGGAGCAAGCCTCAGATCAAAAGGTTGGTTTTGAAAACGAGCAAAAAAACCCATTTAACGGGCTCACAAAACCCATCAATGAAGGGGTCAAAAATTCCAATCCGGCAGGGGAACAATCGAAAAAAAATCAGAATGTGTCAAAGCCTTCAAAGAAAAAGGGGCCTTCGCTTTAAATGTGGGCCAGGAATTCCATATCATCAATACCTTCGAACGTTTCAATACCGATCAATGATCGCCGGTAAACTGGCTCGAGCAGAACCAATTCTAAGTGAGCCGAAGTATCCTACGATATTCGTTACAAAACGAATCTAAAAAACGATCACTCCAAGAAAAAACAACTTATAAGTACAACATGCATGTAAATGGGCTAGCCTCATTTGCATGCATGTTCGCTTTTGGTGAGCCATTATAAACAATGAGTCATCCCAACAACATAAATGAAAGGCTCCGTACAAGTTGAATTAGCCCTGACACAGCTTCGCAAGGAAGTAGCTTCAAAGAAAGTACCAGGGATCCTAGTCACAAATAGGCGACTACTACATGATGGAAAACCATATCCCTAGATAGCTAAAAAAGTTCCATACAAAACGTCTTATCCACTTAAATAAAACTATCTCCATTGTATCGACCGTTGCGCTAAAGACGTGCACCTCTTCTCTATTTTAACGAAAGAATAGAATTAACATCCCGAACTTATTGTCGGGCATAGCACAAAAGAGGGCAAGATAGGTGGTGGCGAAGTTTTTTACACTGTCATGTAAACGGTCACCTTTCACGTAAAGGCACCTTTCCCAAACGTGGTTTTACCATATTACACTATGGGTTTAGGAAAAAGATTCGTTTGAATTGGGGTTGCCTTTTTGAAGGATACGATCTGTGATTCAATACCCTTCCGAAAGGTACAACCGCACCAAAAAAAAGATTTGCAAGGGTGTTTTGCCTCGAAGAATACGAACTCCCAAAAACCACGAGCAAATGATAACCCCAAAAAAATTGCTTGGGAACTATGGTCCTATGTTCGAGAAGGCCCCAAAGAAGAAAGCGTATAAACCCCCTAATAGGACCCTATTTTTTTATTCCGTAGCGGTACTCCGTCCCGAAAGTGGCGCGTGTAAAAAACAGTGATAGCATTGTCGATCTTTCGTTATAAAAACGAATAAAAAAATCCCAAGACTAAATCAAGTCTTGGGATTATACTATTTTTAAAGGGTACGGATTACAGCTCCGCTATGAAATTCATCGCTTCATACCCGCCCGTTTCTGTTTTTTCTCTGCAGGCTTGCTCTGCTTTGGGCTACTAGGCCTTTTCGCACCTGGTGCGGCAGCGGCAAATGCAGCCATTTTTGATACAGAAATGGTATCTTTAAGCAAATTGGCGCCCTTAAACTCCTCCGCAGTTTTAGAACTCTCCGCTTTAGCGGTCTGTTGGGTTTTAAAATCCTCTACTTTGGCGGTCTGCGAGGCCTCCCTGGCCACATCCTTGATCAATCCTTGATCGGCCAATACTTCCTGCACCCCCCTTAACAATTGCATTTCAGCACCGCGAACAGGGTCTTTGGAAATAACCTTATTCCCAGATTTAGCGGCGGTCAATCGATCTGTCAAATCGATTGCGTTCCCCTTTGTAAAGGCCTTCCCTTCCGGTGTTATCGCAATAAAATTCTCTGTTTCCAAGGCGGTCGTCTTCAACTTGCCGCTGTCAGGGCCATTACCTGCGACCATCAGTACGACTTTCACATCCAAGTCTTTCAATGAATTGATCTGTTGTGATGTATACTTTTCTGGCTCTGGCAATAAAATATCCCCAGAATTCAGCACTACGATTTGTGGCAAATCAGCCTCCCTATTCTGCGAAGGCATCAACCCCTTATCCTGCAAACCTTGCCGTAAATCACTCAATTGGTTCGATGCTTCTAGGCTACTAATATTCCCCCTGTGCACTTCTTGAGCCATTTTCTCCTGGCTACCCAAAAGATATAAGGTATCTATGACCGACTCATTCTTCCAATCGCGGGGGGTCCTGCCTTCAGGATCAAAAGTAGTATAGTTATTGGGCATAGTGGTAACCCCTTTTATCTCGCCACGCTCCAAACGATCATTAATTTCTTTAAGTGCTGGAAAATCTCCCGTATCATCTCCGGAGTAGCTCATCCAAACCGGCTTGTCAGTTTGAATCCCTTGAGTATTCAAAGCATCTACTACCGGGCCAGCATTTTCAGCCAACTGGGCGATCGTGGTACCTTTTGACACTTTCTCGATGGTAAACGAACTGGTAGCACCCAAGTGCACGTGCAGACCGGTTTCTTCTCCCAGCTGTTGAAAGCCTTCCTTTATCTGTTCCTTTACCTGTTCGAACTGAACCTTCTCCTCTGGGTTGTTCGGTTCCCGATAATGGGCCGTAAAACCGAATTTCTTGACCTCCGCACGAATCCATTTTTCCTCAGAAGTATTTTTGGGGTCATTGGTATAATGCTCCCCCGCGGCATCTGACATTATTTGTTCCACACGGGCGATTTCCGTTTCGGTCAAGGGAGTCACCAACTGGTGCAGCCCTGCATGCTCTTCCGCGTTCAGCATTTCATTCTCCGAATATACCTGACCGGTCTGTAAGTTAGCGCCGTTCTCTGTAAGCAGGATCGCCTTGGCCTGTCTGCCTTCGCCATCGGGTTCCATAAGTGTCTTATAGGCATTGTTCGCCTCGCCGTTCTGCCGCCCGGTCAATACTGCAAATCCGATCTCCGGGTTTGCGATAAGAAAGTCGCGAACCTTCAACAATTCCTGAGGTTCCAATTTCGCCAATTCCTTTTTTTCTAAGGGTACAAAGGGAACCATGGTTCCGTCACTATCCGTAACGTGCCATCTCTTTACTTTTACATTTTCATATTCTTCCTTCGGTGTAAGTGCCATAATTTTTTATTTTCTTTCGTTTGTGAATACTTTTTGGTTTAAAAACTTCTATTTTATTTTTTCAGAAAAAACGAAGAGAAACAATCTCCTCATGTCTAAGTATACGTTGTTCCATAAAACCCCCAATTGCACAGCGAAAGTCAATCATTTCTTCAGGTAAAACCCACTTATCATCATAAAACGGTGCTAATACCGTACATAAGTAGAAGTGATCCTTATCTACACTTCCCTAACCGTATCTATAAAACCACTTCGGTAAACTGTCTATTCCAGGTGACAAAAAACATTCGGCCAAACCCTTCTAAAATAGTACCTTTATCCCTTACTAAAACCCTTTTTTATGCGTGTTTCTTCCCTCATTTTTTTTCTTTTTGTAAGTACGTTATCACTTTGCGGACAGAAGACCATAGCGGAGACCCTTAGCCAGTTTAATGATGAAAGCGTTCCTTATACCTATGTGGAGGAGATTAAAAATCTAGACCGGTATCTATTGCTTGATACAAGGGCTTGGGAAGAATTTGAAGTGAGTCACCTCAAAGACGCTATATGGGTAGGCTACGAACGGTTTGAAGCAGCTACCGTGCTCACAAAAATAAAAGAGAAAGATGCGCCTATTGTGGTGTACTGTAGTATTGGGGCAAGATCAGAAGAGATTGGTGAAAAGCTACTAGCGCTGGGGTATACCAACGTAAAAAACCTCTATGGGGGTATTTTCGAATGGAAAAACAAAGGACATTCCGTATTTGACCAGCAAGGGGAAGAAACTAAAAAAGTACATGCTTTCGATAAGGAATGGGGCAAGTTGCTGAAAAAAGGAAAGAAAGTGTATTCGAATGAGTAATGTGTAATGAGTAATGAGTAATGAGTAATGAGTAATGAGTAATGAGTAATGAGTAATGAGTAATGAGTAATGAGTAATGAGTAATGAGTAATGAGTAATGAGTAATGAGTAATGAGTAATG
>CALIIC010000092.1 GCA_938020445.1 uncultured Flavobacteriaceae bacterium
TTTGCCGAAATATCTACCCGCAAGTAATTATTTTGTCTGCTGGCATTTGCTTGGTCAAAGTTGACCACCCTGCCCGTAATTGGCGTATCGCGGTTGGGCAACGTAAGTGGTTTGCCGGTTCGCCAGTTTAATCCGGCTGCCAGTAACAATTGTTTCCAGGAGTAGTTGGCACCGAAGGTTACGGTATGAGGAATGTCAAAATTGGTGGGAAACTTATTTTCTACCAATTCTTCAAAGTAGTAGTTGCTATTTATGTAGGCGTAACTAAGCCATAAGCTACTGTTGGGGAGTTGTTTTCTAACCAGTATGTCTACCCCTTTGGCATCGTAATCTCCCGTTGCTCTTGTAAATTCATACCGATCTAGAAACCCTTGGCTTTGGGTGGTAATGCCTGATATACGTTTGTAGTAAGGGACAATATTCAGTAGCCAGCCAGCCTTGTTATAGCCGAGACCCAATGAAACTTGTTTGCTTTGAAGTACGGGAATGGTGGTGTCGTTAGAGAGTTGCCAACGTCGTTTTTCGAGGCCCAAAAAATCGTTTTGAAAGTTGATTATCTGCGAAGTGCTCTGGTGTTTTAATTCGCCCAATACTTCTAAGTTAAATGCAGTACCGAAGGGTTGGTTAAAGGTAATTCTGGGTTCTAAAAGGTGTTTTTTGAATTTGGCAAGGTAGTTATAGCGGATACCGAAATTAAGCCGGGTGTTGGTTTTTTTCGCATTCCACCCCATTTCGGTAAAAAGGGCATGGGTTCGTAATACTTGGGCTTCGAGGTTTACGAAGCGCGGTTCGTCTACATCGGTGAGGTTGGTGATTTTTGTTTCTACAATCGCATAGCCATTAGACCAGTTCAATTGTTCGTTCAAGCGATTGTTTGTGATAAGTTTTATCCCGGTTTCCGATACTTTGTTTGTTTGCAAAAAACGCTGATTTTCCAAAATATTGGCATTCACTGCACTGAGCTTATAGTCCGTCTCATAGATGGCGATTTCCGAGCTAAAGTCTTCCGACCATATTTTTTCATAGTGAATGCCGCCCGCTATACTGCTTTGGTCCAGTTTGCTTTCCCGTATGTCGGAAACGCCCATGATGGTAGCATTTTCATTGAAGACAAGGGTGTTGGTAGCATAAATGAAATTCAGCCGTAGACGGTCCTTATCTGACGGATGATAAAGCAGGCGTAGCGAGGTGTCGTAGAAATCAAAGGCGATATCCGAATTGGTTACGGTTTCCGTATTGCGTTCAATTTCTGTGCCTTGGGCAATTCTATCAAAATACTCCGAATAGGTGGGTGTTTCTACAAAATCGCTGATCGATTTGCGCAGGGCCACTTGTAAAGATGCGTTTTGCCCCAAGGGTGTATCTACAAAACCGTTGGCGTCAATGAGATTCATACCAATATTTCCTTTCAAGGAAGGATTCACATACGAATCGGTCTGCATTCGTATGGTACCAGAAACGCCATCGGTCTGGGAAACAGTGCTCCCATTTTTTTGCAGCGCTACTTTTTGGGTAATGCTAGGGTTGTACATTGATATTAATCCGAAAAAATGCCCGGATTGGTACATTTTAATGTCATCCCAAGTGATAAGGTTTTGATCGTTACTTCCGCCGCGGATATTGATATTGGAAACGGTCTCATCCACACTTTGAATGCCCGGTAGGGCCTGTACCGATTGCAGTACGTCTTCCTCAATAAGCCCGGGCAGAATGCTAAATTTGTTGAAATTTAATTGAAACGTACCATTGTCCAATTTGTCAATACCTCGAATGAGAAAATCGTACACGGTCACCTCTGTCAACTTTTGAAGAATGGGGATTAAATAAACGGTACCACATTCACCGGTATTAAAATACCTTGCTTCTCGACGAATGGGTTTATGCCCTATATGTCGTATCTGAATGATATCGTTTTCAGCGTTTAATTCGAGTTCAAAGAACCCTTCTTCATTGGAAATGGTTCCGTTCGTGCCGTTTTGGACGGTGACAAAGGGCAAACCTTCTCCCGTATCCTTGTCTTTGAGGTACCCGCAAAGCAGCTTCTTCTTTCTTTTTATGGAAATGATTTTTTTTGAAACAACAACAAAGTCAAGCGCCGTTTGCTCACTGAGCAGTTGTAATGATTCACTAAGTGAAAGTGTGTTGTTCGGAGGGTTGGGTATCGTAACATTGTCCACCAGTGTGGAAACATAATTAAATTGCACATCAAAACGGTCCTGTACATCGTTTAATACCGTTTCTAAGGGTTTGGGGGATCCTTTTTGTTGGGCAACTAAGCAAAAACAGTGGGATACTAGTACGAAAAGTAGTATTAGTAGTCTATTTCTCACGTTTACTAAAACGCACTTTATCGCGCTTTAGTATCTCATGGGTAAGCCCT
Organism: uncultured Flavobacteriaceae bacterium; assembly: GCA_938020445.1. Classification (GTDB taxonomy): domain Bacteria; phylum Bacteroidota; class Bacteroidia; order Flavobacteriales; family Flavobacteriaceae; genus Pelagihabitans. Next base: position 2,381 of record CALIIC010000092.1, read on the forward strand.
AAAGGTTCACTGATCGACGCAAGGGCATTTTCAAGGTTGTCGTGTGTAAAACCTCCGGTAAACAACCCGCTGGTATCAACATCTTGCAGTTCAACGGTTATGTCGTACTGACGTTCCAGTTCATCAAAGATTTCCTTGATCGGAACCCGTTGAAAATAACTAGTATTATTGGTCCATTGCGGTACTTCAAAATTGTTTTTCCCAGAAGCGATGGCCCCATCGATCGAGGTGAAATTATCTCCTGCATTCAATATGGTTGTTTCCGTACCAGAAACGACCCGTACGGTGCCTTCAAAACAAGCAACTTCAAAATAGTCGCCACGTTGCTTCACGTTGAATTCTGTTCCTAGTACGCTAACGGTACCCTTTGTGGTAATCACATCAAATTTAGCGCCTTTGGCAACATCAAAGAAGGCCTCACCTTCTAAGGTGATTTGACGATTGGTCTCCCACTCTTTTTCATTGTAACTTACCTCAGAAAGGGCATTTACTTCAATTATCGAGGTATCGGGTAATTCAATCGTTGTTTTTTCCGCTGCCAAGGTCTGTATCTCTATACCTGCGTTAAAAAGAAAGAAGTAATAAAGACCGAATAGGAGTACCAATACACTTGCAATCTTTAACATAGGGGCAAGCCAGCGGAGTTTCGTATCCTTGGGTTCCGAGACCATTACTTTGGTCTTGAAGTGCTCAAAACTTTCTACTTTAGAGAAATTAGATGCTTCAAATTGCGCCGCATCCGCCACAATTTCTTTATAGAAACCGGCATCTTCCATCGCTTCGAAGGCGCTGCGTTCTTCTGCTGTCAAATCATCTGACAGCCATTTTTTTAGTAAATCGTCGTTTTCCATAAGTATGGCACTTTCCTATATAACAACTTAGCGCTTAAATCTCCTGATTATTTTATCTTAAAATTTTCCAATTCTTTTTTTAAACTATCGAAAGCCCCATAAATACGGTACTCTACAACCTTTTTGGTCACCCCTAAAATTGCTGCGATTTCTTGGTGTTTTTTCCCTTCTACCTTGTTCATCATAAAAGCGGTGCGTTGCTCTTCCGATAAATTCGCCAGTGCTTTTTGATACTTTTTATAGTATTGTTCTTTTTCGAGAAGAAACTCGGGATTTTCATTGGTATACCCCTTCGGGGCAATGCTCTTGTATTTCAATACTACTTTTTGGTGCTTTGTTTCGTTCAGCATCAAATTATTGGCAGTGGTGTATACAAAAGATTTTGCCTTTTCGGGCGTTACATTCTTGCAGTTCTCCCACAATTTTGCAAATGCGTCTTGCGCCTTATCGCCAGGATTTAAGTTTTCACCGTATCGATAGTAGAGGAAATCATGAAGACTTTTGGCATATTTGTTATAGATGCTTGCGAACAATGTTTCTTCACAAATATTTTGGTGTAAATCCTTTTTCAAGCAGGGGTGTTTTATTTTCTCACAAAAGTACGGAAACTAACTTTTTTAAAAAAAACTGAAATTTTTCGGGAGTTTTCATCGTTTAGTTGTTTTAGTAACACTAACTGTTACCATAATAGTCCCTTTATGAAAAATATCCTACACATTTTCGGTCTTGTAATGTTGCTTCTTTGCATGGTGCTGGGCTCCTGTCGCAAAGAGGAATTTGAATTTGAAGGAACCCCGCCCGGGCAAACCTTAAAGGCAAACTCTACTGTAGCGAACCTATTGCAGCGAATCGCATTAAAAGATGGTTCGCCGGATAACCTGATCGATGGGGCTTCCTGTTTTAGCCTCAAGCTCCCTGTGACGGTCGAAGTGGATGGCCTGGAGGTGATTATTGACCAGACAGAAGATTATGCGACCCTAGAAGAATTATTGGATAACGCCGTAGACGGTTTTGCAGAGATTCAGTTTCCTGTCACCCTTATCAACCCGGATTTTTCCGAGACCACGATTGCAACTTCCGAAGAATTTAATACAAAGAGGGCCGAATGTCCTATGGGAGATGCGCAAGACTTGGATATTGAATGTGTTGATATTCAATACCCCTTCAATGTTTCCCTATTTAACACGGTGACTGAACTGACTACCACCACTACCATTGGACATGACGAGGCCTTGTATGGTTTTATAGCAGCTTTAAACGAGGATGATGTGGTCGAAATTCAATTTCCGGTAGTATTGCTCTTAAGCGATGGCACGGAGAATGAGATTGATGATTTGGTAGCCTTGGAGACTACGGTTGAGAATGTTAAAGATGATTGCGATGAGGGAGACGACAGTATAGTGAATGAAGAACGATGTACCGATTGCGAACAAACCGAAGAAGAAAATTGCGGCAGTTGTGACCAAGAGTTTTTGGATACTTGGGCCCGATGTACCCAATGGGAAGCACACTTGTTCGTTGTAGATTGGAATAACATTAAAGAAGATTATGAAGATTTCTCCCTCAATTTTCAACACGATGGTGGAATCCTGGCCAATTCGGCTACTGAAACCTACTTTGGTACCTGGTCTACAGGGGTAGATGGGGATAAGACGATTCTCACTATCGAAATTCTGGGACTAGAAGATTTTAATGCTGCATGGATCTTGTATGAGATAAAAGAAAAAAAGGATGACGTTGTTGATGTACAGCTCTATAATGGCTTCGATACGCTTCACATACAAAGTACCTGTACGGAAGGAAATCCTGGAGACAACGATGGAAAGGATCCTGCTGCTACTTTGCAAAGCGGCAGTTGGGAGGTGGGTTCGTATCTCAATGATGAAGTAGATGAAACCGATGATTTTGTGGGGTATACAATTAATTTTGAAAGCGGTAGTAGTGTAATCGCTGACAATGGTGCGGCGATTAATGGGGTGTGGACCGGGGGAACGGGCAATACAAGGCTCCTATTGAATTTTGGTGCCGCCCCCTTTGATCAGTTCAATAGAAACTGGCGGTTTGTTTCAGTGACCGATACCACAGTTGAGTTGCAATTTATAGAGACAGAAAGTGTTATGGAAACACTGGTATTCGAAAAGTTGTAAACTGGTTCTGCTCCAAAAAAAATCGAATTCCACAGCCAAAACTAGTATATCAAGTGATATAAGCGATTACTAACGATTCCCATAATTGACTACAAGATTTATATATAAACCAGATTCCAATACTTGGTTTTGGATGATATCTGCCGTTTTCATGGGTATAGGCTTGTGTTATATTGCAGTGTTATCGCTCAATAGCTCTAATGCGATTTGGAAGTTGGTATTGGCTTTAAGTCCTTTTGTGTTTCTTTTTTGGACTTGTGCAAGAGTGGTTCAATACCGTTTTGAATACGCCCGTACAGAAGCGGATAAAATCGTCGA
>CALIIC010000093.1 GCA_938020445.1 uncultured Flavobacteriaceae bacterium
TACTACCAAGCAATGTTTTCATCTTTTCGACAATATCATATGCGGCTGGACAAATGGCTACATTTTTCATCGTCAGATGTGCAATTTGCTGAAACTTTTTTCGGTCTGTGTGCGGGAACTCCCTGCAAGCTTTCGGACGCACGTCGTATATAGAACAATAGTTGTCACTTCCTAAAAAAGAACAGGGTACTTGCTGCAGCACATAATCGTTCTCCTCATCGACCCGTAGATAAGTTGCTATAAATTGTTGGGGTTTTAAACGAAGATGCTTGGAAATCCGTTCAATATCGGCATTGGTAAACAAGGGGCCCGTTGTTTTGCAACAGTTGGCGCACTCGAGACAATCCGTTTTTTGGAATACCTCCTCGTGCAATTCTTGCATCACATAGTCTAATTTTTTCGGCGGTTTCTTCTTAAGTTTTGTAAAGAACTTCTTGTTTTCTGTCTGTTTCTCCTGGGCTTTTTTCGGAAGCTCCCTCAATCGCTTTTCCATTTTCATACTTTTAAAGACCCATTATTCAGTTTCGCATGCATCGCACCTAGTTCCCCATATAATAAGCTGTACCCTTAAACATGAAATACGTGTTAAAAGGCAGGTAACGCTAAAATTCATTTTATTTATCGCCTAAAAAAACCACTTTTGCAGGCAAAGTACAAAATAAATGGCCACAGATATTTTTGGAAAAGCATTGATCGACTATCAAAACGGTAACTATACCGAAGATATCCGAACCTTTTCTTCCCTGGAGGAAGAAGATAAAATGCCGCTACCCTATTTGTTCAGAACCTACGAAGAAATGCCCTTATTGGAACAAAAGGCCCTGGCACGTTCCTCAGGAACCGTTCTTGACATTGGTTGTGGTGCTGGTAGCCATAGTTTATACCTGCAAAACCAAGGTTTCGATGTCACCGCCTTGGATAGTTCCGCAGGTGCTATTGAAACCTGCCTATTACGAGGCGTTTTACAAACGATTTTAGGGGATATACATTCATATAACACAAAAAAATTTGACACCCTGCTCCTCTTAATGAACGGTATCGGTATCGTTGGCCAATATGAAAATCTGAACTCGTTTTTGGCGCAGCTGAAACAGCTTCTACGACCTAAAGGGCAGATTTTAGTAGACTCTAGCGATATCATCTATATGTTCGAGGAAGAAGGTGACGAATTGCCCGCAACCCATTACTATGGGGAAGTACAGTTCCAAATGGAGTACAAAGGACAAAAAAGCGCTCCTTTTTCCTGGTTGTATCTAAAATTTGAGGATTTAAAACGGGCCGCGGAAGCACAAAACTTGAAATGTGAACTGATAGCTAAAGGCGAACATTACGACTATTTAGCAAGATTAAGCCCGGCTGTATATAGCTAGGCACGTTTTTTGCGTTATCTTAGAACATTCAATATCGGATATGCTATGAAATGCCCCAAGCGGATGCCTGGGAAATTCAATCCGACTTTAAAAAAAATTGCTACAGATGAAAAAATACAATTTTCCCCTGCTTGCCTTGTTTTTAAGTTTGGCCCTTGCCTGTTCTAAAAATGACGACAATGGTCCCGCGAACCCTCCCCAATCAGTAGACAAAAGTGCTAATTTGTTGGGAACGGGTGATTCTGCCAACGATATTCTATCAAATGGAACCTTCGATAAGCTCCTAGTTGAAATTGCGTATGTGGAAGGTTTTAGACCTGCTCCGGCATCCATCGCTTCATTTGAATCCTATCTAAAAGAACACACTTTTAAGGAAAATATTGAGGTAGTTTACAATGAATTGCCTTCTCCTGATAAAGAAACGCTGAGCATTCAGGAAATCGCCGAGCTCGAAAGCGAAAATAGAACAGCTTACAATGATGGGAAGACCTTGGCTATTTATATTTATTTCGCCGATGCCCCTTCTGACGATGATGATGAAGACCAAGGACTGGTAACATTGGGTGCAGTGTACCGTAACACTTCGATGGTTATTCATGAAATTACCGTTGTGCGCTTGGCAGGCCGTAGCCTTGTCATTACGGAAACCGATGTAGAAGTGGCGACCTTGAACCATGAATTTGGTCACCTGTTCGGACTCGTAAATTTAGGGTCTACCCCTGTAAATAATCATGAAGACCCTGAGGCAAGAAATCATTGTGATGTTCAAGGTTGTTTAATGCGTGCCGAACTGCAGTTTGGGGCCGCCGATAAATCTACTTTTGCAAGCACTACCAAAAACGTTGAGGGAGATTTAAAAGTCGGTTGCCGGTTGAGTGGCGCCTCTGTCATGAATATGTTAACACGGCAAATAGCGAAAGGAAATAATGTTACTCCTTTGCTAGATGCAGAGTGCATGTTAGACCTACAAGCAAACGGAGGCAGGTAAGGCGATAGACCTTAGGAAAGTGACTTTTCCAATTTTTCGATTTTTTGTTGTAAAAAACGCTTTTCGACTTCCAATTTGGCAAGCCCTAAGGCGTCCAAGTAAAAATCGAGTGCTTTCCTGGGATGGTTTTCCATTGCATGCATTTTACCCAATGCTGCAAAATACAAGTGGTTTTTTTCCAATCCCTTTAGGGATTCCACCTTCTCCATGGCTACTTTTCTTTCCCCCGAATAAAACAGCGCGATGTATCGGTTCAAAAGCACCAAGGTACTATCGTTTACAATTGACAAACCCTCATACAGGGTCAGAATGGTATTCCATGGTGTTTCGGCAAAGCTTGGAGCCGTACAGTGCAATGAGGCGATGCCCGCTTCATAATGATAGGAAGACCATTTTTCTGTTTTTCGGGCTGCATTGAAATAACGGATTCCCACTTGAATCGTTTTCTGGTCCCATAGGGACCTGTCTTGGTTTTCCAATAGAATGGGAATACCCTCAGCATCGGTGCGTGCTTCAAAACGGGCGCTATTAAAAAGCAACAAAGCATACAAGGCCATAGTATCGGCAGTGCCTATTCGCGGTTCTTCCAACAATGCCTTTAAAGTGCGCATGGCTTCCAAGCAAAGCTCCTTCCGAATCAGTTGGGATCCTGTAGAGGCACTGTAGCCCTCATTAAAAATCAAATATAAAATGCGATGTACCGTATTGATCCGTTCGTGCGATTGTAGTGCAAACGGCACTTTGAAAGGAATATTTTGGTCTTTAAGTTTTTGCTTGGCCCTTGAAAGCCCTTTTTTTACAGTTGCCAATTCCATATTCAAGGCTTTGGCGATTTCGGTCGTATGAAAACCGATGGATGTTTTTAAAGTAAGTATGATTTGCGCTTTTACAGAGAGGATAGGATGGCAGGTGGCAAAGAGCAAGCGAAGCTGGCTATCCTTTATCTCATGTGGTAAAAAGAGCTGCGCTAACCTTTGTGACCGAGATGGGGCCAAGTGATGTTCCGAAAGTTCTGAATAGCGAGTACTTTTTTTTTGTATCGCATTGATTGTCTTATTCTTGCAGACCTTAAACAACCAAGCCGGTGTTTGCTTTGGCAATCCATTTTCAGACCAGTTTTTTAATGCGGCATAAAACGTATCCTGAACGATATCCTCTGCCAAATTAATTTCCGATAATTGAAAAAAAGAAACCAAGGAAGCGACCAATTTTCCGTAGTACAGACGGTACAATTGGTCCACTTCCTGTTGAATATTATTCGGTACAATCAAATTAATACTTCATTACGGGGCGTACCTCAACAGCACCACCATTCTTAAAAACCGGGCATTTCTTGGCAATCACAACCGCTTGATCAATAGTGGTAGCCTGTACAAGAATATAGCCGGTCACCGCCTCTTTCGATTCGATAAATGGTCCGTCGGAATGTACGGCATCCTTTGTGATATAACGGCCTTCAGGGTCTAATGGATCACCGGAAATATAGTTTCCTGTCTTGCCCATTTCTTCTACCCATTCCATGTACTCCTTTATATCAGCTTGTACCTCGGTTTCCGACATTTGGGACATGGCCGCGGCATCTTCCCGAATTAAAATCATAAAATTTTTCATATTAAAATTATGTATTGGTTCGCACTATAGACAGTTCACCTTAAAAATAAGGGACAAAAATTAAAAAAAAATGTACCTTAGGGATAGATGCGTGAAACGATCAACATAACGGAAAGGTCCCAAATTTGGATCGCACTCTCGGACTTGTACCTCGATACGGAACTTCAAGAGTATACCTATCATCATATTGCCAAGATCATAGCGGAAAGTTCGTATACCTTTTCACAAGTACGACAAATTGACAAAGCGGAGGTATTTCCCGTACTGTATCCGAACATGATAAGTGCGATTGGTGTTTGGGATGGGTTTCACAATACCTGGTTGATCGAAACCATTCAGAAAAAAATAGCCCAGAAAAACTTCTTAAATAACATCAGTAGAAGCCTAACGTATCTGCTATTTAAAAAAACGTTTGCGGCCGATTGGGAAAAAATACGCGATTCGCTGCCTCCTAAAGACAAGGCTTAGCCTGTTCTTTTCTACTATAATACCTAAGGGATATTGAGGTATTTATGCGTTTGCAGAGACACCTTCCATTTTGGATTTTGCATCACATAATCAACGATTAACGGCGTTACTTTGTCGCGCACACTCCACTCAGGTTGCAGATAGAGAATACAATTCTTGCCGACCTGCGCCGCCTGCTCCTCGGCAAAAATCAAATCGTGTTTGTTGTACACGATTACTTTCAGTTCATGCGCTTTTTGATACACCTCCGCAACTGGAAGCTTATTCTTCTTGGGCGATAGGCAAATCCAATCCCAATTACCTGACAACGTATAGGCCCCGGAGGTTTCTATATGGGTCTGTAACTTTTTTTCCTTGAGTGCTCGGGTCAATGGGGCCATATCCCACATAAGCGGTTCCCCGCCAGTCACAACAATGGTATCTGAAAATTTCGCAGCATTTCCTACAATCTTCTCTATGGCTGTTGGCGGATGTATATCCGCATCCCAACTTTCCTTCACATCGCACCAATGGCACCCCACATCACATCCTCCGATACGAATAAAATAAGCAGCGGTACCTTTATGAAAACCTTCTCCCTGAATGGTATAAAATTCCTCCATTAGTGGCAGCATAAGGCCTTTATCTACCCATTTTGAAACATCCTTCTTAAGCATCTGGCAAAGATAGGCGTTGCTTTCAAATACAAATACAAATTCAAACACAAATTCAAGTTCAAATTCGTAAAAGGAACATCCATAAGCGTTCAAACTACATAACCTTAGGGTTCTTTGTTTTCCTCTTTGTTCTCCTTTCTCTTTTCTCTTTCCTCTATTCTATATTCTCCATCCTCCGTTCTCTGTTCTCTTTAAGCTTTTCATCCTTTGTTCCCTCATCTTTTCCCTTCCTTTTCTTTCCTTCTCATTTATTGCAAAAGTGGCTACAATTTAACCATGGTGGTTAAAAAGCTGTTTCATTATGCAATTTTGCCCTATTTTTATACCAAATTCAAACCAATGAGCAACAAAGACGATTTCTTCGCACATATTGAGAAAGGATACACAACCAAGGGAGATTTTATCAATATGGGCGCGGCAATGTTAGATGGTGAAGCAATGACCAATGCATTTGTAAAAATTCCTCTAAAAACCTTGAACCGTCACGGTCTTATTGCCGGTGCGACCGGTACCGGAAAAACCAAGACCTTGCAGGTTTTGGCGGAAAACCTTTCGAATAAAGGGGTTCCCGTTCTATTAATGGACCTCAAAGGAGATTTGAGCGGACTTGCACAACCAAGTCCAGGACACGCAAAAATAGACGAACGTCATGCGAAAATTGGTTTTCCTTTTGAAGCAAGTAATTTCCCAGTTGAAATCTTGTCCTTATCAGAACAGGATGGGGTTAAATTAAGGGCGACAGTCTCTGAATTTGGTCCTGTGTTGCTTTCTCGGATTTTGGACCTTAGCGAGACTCAATCGGGTATTGTTGCCGTAATCTTCAAGTATTGCGATGATAATAAAATGCCGTTGTTAGATTTAAAAGACTTTAAAAAGGTATTGAACTATGCTACCGGGGCCGGAAAAAAGGAGTTCACGGAAGCCTATGGAAGGATACACACTAGTTCTACCGGAACCATACTTCGTAAGGTCATTGAACTTGAGCAGCAGGGTGCTGAACTCTTTTTTGGTGAAAAATCCTTTGAGGTGGAAGACCTCACACGAATTGATGAAAAGGGTCGCGGGTTTATTAGTATTTTACGCCTGACAGATATTCAAGATCGGCCGAAATTGTTCTCAACGTTTATGTTAAGCCTTTTGGCAGAAATATATGCTACTTTTCCAGAACAGGGAGATAGTGACCAGCCAGAACTCATCCTATTCATAGATGAGGCCCACCTGATTTTCAATGAAGCTTCCAAAGCACTCTTGGATCAAATAGAAAGTATTGTGAAGCTCATTCGTTCGAAAGGAATTGGGCTGTACTTTGTGACGCAAAACCCTACGGACGTTCCCAACGCGGTACTTTCGCAACTAGGGCTAAAGGTGCAACATGCCTTGCGTGCGTTTACTGCCAGAGATCGCAAGGCCATAAAACTCACTGCAGAGAACTATCCCGAATCCGAATTTTATGATACCAAAGAAGTGCTGACAGCCCTTGGTATCGGTGAGGCTTTGATATCGGCGCTTGATGAAAAAGGCCGCCCAACTCCACTGGCAGCAACGCTATTGCGCGCTCCGATGAGCCGAATGGATGTATTGACCGCTGCAGAGCTAAAAGAAGTCATTGGAAATTCAAAATTGGTCAAGAAGTACAACGAGGTCATTGATCGGGAAAGTGCCTACGAGATTTTGAACGAAAAAATAGAGAAAGCCGAAAAAGAGGCGGAAAAAGAAAAGGAACAACCCGCAGCTCGGAGACGTAGTACAAGTCGAAAAAGTACCCGCATGAATCCTGTAGTAAAAGTGCTTACCAGCGCCACCTTCATCAGGGGCGTATTAGGAATACTTAAAAAAGTACTTCGCTAATCTACCTTGTTCACCAAATCATCGATCATTAAACAAAACAACTCTATGAAGCACACCATTGCAATACTACTAGTAGCTCTCCTATTTCTCCAATGCAAAAAAGAAATAGATACCACCTGGTTAATCACCAACGGTACGGTAGGAGTACTTGCCAGAGAAAGTTTGGCAAGGGATATTGAATTGATCTATGCGAACGATTCAGTGGTAAAAGATACAACCAGTTTAAACCTTGGTAACAAAGCAAAAAAATTAAAAATTTTTGAAAAAGGCGGGAAACACCTCTTGACCTTAACCCCTAGCGCAGACAGTATTCCCACCATCGAAAATGTACGTTTTGAAGATGTACGGTATCAGACCGAAAAAGGAATCAGTACTGCTAGCAGCTTCAAGGATATCAAAGAAGCCTACACAATACGTAAATTGATCACCTCGACCAATAATGTCCTTATTCTGGTAAAAGAAAGTGATGTGTATTTCACGATTAGCAAAGAAGAACTTCCCAGTAGCCTACGGTATGCCGCCAGTGCCAATATTGAGGCCGTACAGATACCGGATAAGGCAAAAATCAAATACATGATGTTGGGGTGGGATTGACTTAAGTTCAAGTACAAGAATCAAGTGCAAGTTCGAGGCTCAGGGGCACGTTCGAAAGATGGGAAGCCATCACCAACGATCAGCCTTTTCGAAAACGCTTTCGGTTTGAAATGACCGTATCGCTATAGGTTGTAGCCCATTCGCTTAATTCTATCAATTTTTGAAGATACGAATGCCCAAAATCAGTTAAATTGTATTCTACACGTACGGGAACCTCTGGAAACATGGTTCGGCAAAGATAGCCATCGGCCTCCAATACCTTCAATCGCTCACTCAATACCTTGTTTGAAATACCGTAGACTCTTTTCTTCAAATGATTGAAACGCATTACCGGGTAGTACCCCAAATAGAGAATAATCAAAATACTCCATTTATCAGACGCAAGGGCCATTACGTCGCGAATTGGGCAGTACTCCATTTCACGGCGATCCATATGACCGAACATTTTTTTTAGTTTTTCTGCGACTTTAACTTTCTGATTTTCAGTAATAGTTTCCATTTCCATACTTGCTACAATTTTTATCACCTGCAAATTTCTCCTCCAAAATAGTTATTTTTGGTTTTAAATAAAGAGCAGGTTACCAAAAGTAACTTATTTTCAACAAACGAACAAAATACCATGCCATTTGTAAATATCCGCACTTATAAAGGAGCATTGTCAGCTCATGAAAAACGAGAACTACAAGAGAAAATCACCGATCTTTTAGTCACCTACGAAGGAAAGGGCAATCCAGAATTTCGAAAATTGGTCTGGGTAATGCTAGAGGAGGAAAACGCAGAAAATTGGATGTTGGGAGGCCATAACATTAAAGACCGTCTTGATACCAATCCACAATTCAAAGAAAACTATCTTCGCAATCTAAATGAAAAGACTACTCAATAAACTAGTTCCAATGGGTTTTGGTGCCTATTTCAACATAGCCACCTTTATTGCTCGTGAAAAGACGGCAAAAAAAGCCTTTCTACTCTTCTGTACTCCGCGAAAAGGGAGGGTGTTGCCCACGCAAAAGTCCTATTTAGAAAATGCAAAGGACACTATTATCGAGACCAACGGCATCGCCATACAAACCTATCGCTGGCAAGGAAACGGGCCTACCATACTTTTAATGCATGGTTGGGAAAGCAATACCTTCCGTTGGCGTAATCTGGTTCCCAAACTAGTGGAAAAAGGGTTTAATATAGTAGCGATGGATGCTCCGGCCCACGGTTATTCGGGGAATAGCACCTTCAATGCGCCCATGTATGCCGATTGTGCACAAAAAATTATAGAAACCTACGAACCTAAATTCGTAATCGGCCATTCTTTGGGTGGCATGACCATGATTTTTAACCAGTACAAGTATAAGAATAGTACTATTGAAAAAATCGTAGCCTTGGGAGCTCCCTCCGAACTTGCTGATTTTATGAGACAATACCAACGTACGCTGCGGCTAAGTAAACGTCTCATGAACGATTTAGAAAAATATTTTATCGCCCATTTTCAAATGCGCTTTGTAGACTTTTCTACCGCCACTTTTGCCAAATCCTTGGAAGTACAGGGCTTGTTGATCCATGACGAGTTTGATGCCATTGCCCCTATTTGGTCCTCCGAATCGGTACATGCCAATTGGAAAGGGAGTCAATTTATAAGAACCAAAGGGTTAGGGCATTCCCTACATCAAGACAAGGTTCGAAATCAGATCATCGACTTCTTGAATTCCTAGGAAAGCAGTATTTTTACTATTCAATGGCTTGCTCGGCCATCCCGGGCAGCTTACCTAATTCGTTATTCGTATGCAAGCTGTTACCCCTTTCCATATTGCTATTCCCGTTCATAACCTGGCCGAATGCCGTACTTTTTACCGAGATGTGCTAAACTGTGAGGAAGGTCGCAGTAGTGACCATTGGGTCGATTTTAATTTATTCGGGCACCAACTGGTCATTCATTTCAAAGAAAAAGAAATCGGCGAAGAGGTACACCACAATGCAGTGGACGGCAAAGCGGTACCTGTACCCCATTACGGAGTGGTATTGCCATGGGATACCTTTGAAACATTTTCCAATGAATTACGTCAAAAGGGCGTTCAATTTGTCATTGAACCGTATGTACGTTTTGAAGGAGCGGTTGGCGAACAAGCGACTATGTTTTTTCTAGATCCGGCAGGAAACGCCCTTGAATTCAAAGCGTTTAAAGATATGGACCAACTGTTTGCTAAATAGTACTTACAAACTCCACGAATTTCCTATTTCTTCTAAAGAGGTACAGCCAATAAACGTTCCGGGAACAGGATCGTAGTTCAATACCTTTTCCCCTATTTCTTCCGAACTGAAATACCCAAAAAGCACCAGCCCTTTCAATTGGCGATAGAACGAAACAGTTCCTTCTTCTTTGATTTTATTACCCCATAGATAAACAGCGGGAGTAAAGTCCGTCTCCTCTTCCTTGGCGAAAATAGCATCGCGTTCTTCCTTGGAACAGGTTTCAAAGCCTTTACCATAGTGTTCCTGACATCTTTGCTGAAAAGCGGTCAGTTCCTTATTAAAATCATCCTTGCCTTTGGCATCGTAAGTAGTCCCGATCAATTGGTCTAAAAAACGGTCTACCAGCACATCTTTGGCTCCTGGTGTAGTTGTTTTTGGTAAAAGGTGTTCGGCAAATTCTCCTATAACAATGGCTTGCTCCTTTGTAAAAAAAACAGGCTCCCAGGCAAGGCTCGAATCCACCTTACAACCGTTAAGCATACCGGAAAAAACGAGTCCTGAAAGGCCATATCCCATAAAAGCGGCACTCAATCGCAATGCTTCTCTTCGTTCCATTAGTTCGATTTTTTTACTGCATGATCTACTGCCCTTGCCGTAAGGGCCATATACGTAATCGAGGGGTTTACACAGGAGGAAGAGGTCATCGCGGCCCCATCGGTTACATACACATTCGAAACCGCGTGTAATTGGTTGTTCGCATTGAGTACCGATGTTTTGGCATCGCGCCCCATACGCGCAGTACCCATCTCATGGATTCCTTTTCCGAGCGCCCCGATTTTGTCATACACCTCCACATTTTGAATTCCGGCGGCTTCCAACATTTCGGCTGCATCTACCTTTATCTGCTCCCGCATTTTTAACTCGTTCTCCTTAAACTCGGCATCGAAAACGACCAAAGGCAAGCCCCACTGATCTTTCTTTGTTGGGTGCAAGTACATTTTATTTTCGTGATACGGAAGACATTCCCCAAAACCGTTAAAGATCACCTGCCAATCGCCGGGTTTCATCATTGCTTCCTTAAAGTCGGCCCCAAAACCTTTGGCAGCGGTTCCCCTGCTCCATTCATCCCTAGAGGCACTTCCCTGGTATCCATACCCTCGTAAAAACGCATCGGTCTTGCTAGCCTTATCAATGTTTCGATATCGCGGTATATAGAAACCGTTGGGGCGACGCCCTTGGTAATACCCATCCTGCATACCGGAAAAAGTACCACTCGCGCCGGAAAAATAATGATGGTCCATTAAATTATGCCCCAATTCTCCACTATCATTGCCCATTCCATTAGGAAAACGATCACTTTTGGAATTCAACAATATGGAAGTGCTTGCAATGGTGGAAGCATTTACGAATACGATGGAGGCAAAATATTCAATAACTTCTTTTGTTTCCTCATCAATGATACGAACACCGGAAGCTTTTCCGGTTTCATTATCAAAGACGATCTCACTCACGATCGAATGCGGTCGCAAGGTCATATTTCCTGTTCGTTCGGCCGCAGGCAGTGTAACCGCATTGGCGCTAAAGTATGCTCCATAGGGACATCCACGGTTACAACGATTTCGGAATTGGCAGGTTCCGCGTCCTACGCTACCTTCTAGGGGCTCTGTTAAGTGTGCCACCCTTCCGATGGTCATATTACGGCCGTCAAAGGTTTTTTCAATTCGTTTTTTGATTTCACTCTCCAAACAATTTAGTTCCATCGGTTTTAGAAACTGCCCGTCAGGAAGTTGTTTTAATCCCAGTTTTTCCCCGCTAACACCCACAAAGCGTTCAACATAATCGTACCAAGGAGCTAGGTCTTTATAACGAATGGGCCAATCGACCGCAGTACCGTCTTTGGCGTTCGCCTCAAAATCCATCTCATTCCACCGGTAGCATTGTCGGCCCCAAATCAGGGATTTCCCTCCGGTTTGGTACCCACGAATCCAATCAAAGCGTTTTTCTTCCTCATAGGGGTGTTCCAAATCATTGACCAAGAAATGTTTGTTCTGGGCCCCTACGAACCCGGTGCGACTTTGTTTCGGATATTTGGCTTGCTCTTCAGGAGTTAGCACTCCTCTATTCTCAAAATCCCACGGATCTTTGGTCGCTGTGGTATAGTCTTCGACATGTTTCACAAGTCTGCCTCGTTCAAGCACCAGTGTTTTAAGGCCTTTCTCGCATAACTCTTTGGCCGCCCAACTGCCACTCACCCCTGACCCAATTACAATAGCATCATAGGTATGTGCGGCCTTGCCTTTTCCATTAAGATAAATATTCTTCATTTTTTATAGTATCCATGCCTTCTAAAGCATCCCTAAATGTAGTTAAAGCCCCGAGGATGGAATACGCTTTTTTATTCAGTTTCCGATCATATCATACCAAGACTTCTTATTTGCAACTACTGCGAAGGCTATTGGGACCAAGCCGTTGGCTTTCTTACCCATTTGTGGTTGCGCAATTCGGTCATTAAAGCCTCTGACAAGCCTTTGCCATCACTTGTAGCAGTATTGGCCAATACATTGCGTGCTTTACGCATTCCGGGAATAACGGTACCGATGGTTTTGTTCATCGTAATAAAACGTAGGGCCATCTCGGCCATGGTCATTCCCTCTGGTACCAAGGGCCGCAGCGCATCGGCATGCGCCACACTCGACAAGAGGTTTTCTGGAACAAAATAAGTACCACGCCAATCGCCATCAGGAAAGGTCGTTTCCTTCGTAATATTCCCGGTGAGCGTACCTTCATCAAAAGGAACACGGGCAATTACACCGATGTCCAATTTTTCGCAAAGGGGAAAAAGAACGTCTTCCGGGTTTTGATCAAAAATGTTATAGATCACCTGTACCGCATCGATCATGCCCGTTTGCAACGCTTTGATACCATTTTCAGGCTCCCAACGATTCATACTGATGCCCATGGCAGCAATCTTCCCGGAAGTCTTTAGATCTTCAATGGCACGCTGCCACTCTTCGCGATTCGACCACCCATCGTCCCAGGTGTGAAACTGCATCAGGTCTAGCTGCTCCATCCCAAGATTTTTTAAGGTCTTTTCGGTAAAGGTGACAATATGCGAAGTGGGATACGACTCTTCAAAACGGTATTCAGGGCGGGCGGGCCATTTAAAATTCTTCGGGGGAATCTTACTTGCCGTATATAGCTTCTTAGTGGGATGTCTTCGGATGAGCTGCCCTAAAAGTTCTTCACTGTGCCCCTCGCCATACCCCCAAGCGGTATCAAAAAAAGTGACGCCATTTTCTACGGCCAGATCCAATGACTTGGCAGACTGTGCATCGTCAGACTCCGTCCAACCAGCCATGCCCCACATACCGTATCCTATCTCGCTTATTTGCCAATCGGTTCTTCCAAATCTCCTGTATTTCATCTTTTTTCCCGTGTTTTTATGCTATTCGTATTTTCAAATTTAATCTCCCGAATCAACAGCTGTTCGCCGGCGACCGTGCTCATTTTGCTTAGCAATTGCGCACGAATCAGTTCTTTTGCCGTACTCAATGAATCTCCCAAGGAAACCGATAACGTCATCAACAAGGTATCCCCTTTTTCATGTGAATCCAGAATTTTAAATCCTTGCAGGCCTGTTTTACTTGAAATTTCACTTTTAAAGAGGCCGGTATCGGTTTCTACAATATCAAATGCCGGGTATTGTTGAGACAAGCGCGCCTTCTCAAGTCGTTCCTGTAATTTACCCTCTAACATTTTCGCCATCGCCTCTGTTTTTGATAGGGTGGTCTTTTCTTCCTTGGCTCCTACCACCATCAAATCGGCCTCATTGGGCGAATGATTTCGGTTACAGCCAAGAAGGCTATAGACAATTAATAATATGTAGGGCCATTTATTCATTCGCTATCTTGAATTTCAATTTTACTACCCGTCCTTCATGATAAGTTGTCTCAATAATTTCCAATTTCTGAAGGGTTTGGGTAGGTACGCTTAACTTATCTATAAACTGTTTCTTGGAGTACAATTCTACTCCGATCTGAAAAGGCAAAAGTTCAAAAATCACCGCATCATCTGCAATGAGCTTGTGCAACTCTGTACGTCGCAATTTCCAATCTTTTAAATTGTTGCCCGTATAATATTGCAGCATTAGCGCATAGTCATCGGTTCTCAAACGTACCTGATGCGATGCATCTCCTTCCACTGATTTGTAAATCGTATCGGTCTTATGATATGGAGATTTGGCAATAAAACGTACATTGGTTTCTTTGGTTTCCCAACTAAAACACCCAAGACTATCGGTCTTATGATAGCTTGGGGATTCTCCTTGTTTTAAGATAATCAAATCGATGGGTATTTCGGTAATGGGCTCCTTTTTGTCCGCATCAAGAAAACAAAAATGTACCGTCCGTGTTTTTGATGTAAAGGCGAAGATCAAAAAACCGATTGCCACCAACATCACCAACCCTACATACACCCTTCTCATTCCCTGTTTTGGAAGTTTTCCAGTTTGCGTATCCACTTCTATCGCCCTAAACGCATTCCAATTAGCGTGCCCCACATAGGCCGCCAGCAAATTAAGAATGTCGACCCTTGGAAGTTTTTCAGGTGTGTTCTTTACATAGTTATAAAACCATTTCTCGCTTACCGTACTTTGGGTAGTAAGACGAAGATCTTCTTGAAAATCAATAATATCCTGCCCTTTCCACTCATTTATTTTCGCACTACTTGGATGGTGATGCTCCCCGAACCTCAAGGCAACCTGCTTCAACAAGCGTTGAAAAAGTTTTAAATCTCTTGGCAGTTCGCTCATATAATTACCTGAATATCAAATTTTTACAGTAATACAAAAAGATACAAGTCATTTACAACGGTTATACAAAACATTTGAAGGTCGGCTTCTTAGTTTGCGGTATCAATTTAAACACAATCGATATGAAATCAAATCTTTTTAGCAGTATCCTTTTCAGCAGTCTTCTTTTTATTTGTGTTGGGTGCAACCAACACGGCGCAAACGATTCTTATCTAGTAAACCTAAATGAAGTTGCTGACACCAAAGAAGCCAGTAGCGTTTCTGGGAATTCTAATATGGAAGCTTCCCTGCAAAAAACCGACTTGCTACAGAACCTCAAGATTATTAAGAATGCACAATGCCGTTTCAAAGTGGTAGACGTGGATAGTATCACCAAAATTGCGCGAAGTGTTATTACCGAACATTCCGGATACATTTCCGAGATGCGGTTCACCAATGATCGTCATCGAATTGAAAACCGTTTTACAGTGCGAGTACCTCAAGAACAGTTCGAAGTGGTTTTAGATGCCTTATCTGATTTGGCAGAATTCGTAGAAGTAAAAGATATTAGTTCTACAGATGTATCAGAGGAATATATAGACCTACAAAGCCGTTTACAGACCAAACTGGAAGTAAAACAACGTTACGACCTTATCTTAAGAACTAAAGCCAAAACCGTAGAAGAGGTACTGCTGGCCGAGGAGAAATTACGGGTACTCCAAGAAGAGATCGAAGCAGCACAAGGGCGATTACAATTTTTAAGCAGCAAAGTAGCATTAAGTACAATTCAAGTAGATCTCTACGAAACGGTCACTTTTCAAGAACAACCAGAGCGCTTTACCAAGTCATTTGGGGCCAAAATTGCTGAAAGTATGGGAGCGGGCTGGAACCTATTGCAGCACTTGGTTCTCGGTATCCTATATATTTGGCCTCTATTTATCCTGGGCATTGGCACCTTCCTTTTTTGGAGATATGGTAGAAAAAAATAGCCTCATCATACCCTAATCGACATCTTGCTACTTGTACCCTGTTTCCTTCATTTAGGTGGCAGGGTCATTACGTAGTCATAACTTTCGTTCAGGTACCCGGAAAGGGTTTCCAAATCACCCCAAAGTGCTTCGGGAATCAACACATATCCTTGCATTACAGCACCATATGATTTATAAAGGGTGGTATTCAATTCCTTTAAATAATGCGCCTGTCGCTCTTTGGAAAAACGAATACCAATTTCACTCGCTTTGTTATATAAAGAAAACATATAACCGTTTGCAGAAGTATAGGGCATGGTCTTCCCCTTGCGCTCAAATCGCGGACATTCAGCAACAAGGGCGTCATAGACTTTTAGCTTTTCTTCCCACATCGTCAGTGTTTTAATCTTTTAGAAAACCTTCTTATACACCAAACTGCTGTAAATGATGGTCTAAATGTTTTGAAAACAGTGTATTCCATTCGGCTTCGGTCAAGTTCCCGAAGGCATGGGACTCTTTGCCATCAAAATGGTCTCCTCCCAATTCTTGGGTTTTTTTGATATAAGTGATCAAACGGTTTTTTTCAGCCTCAAAATCACGAGAACCTTCTATGAGGAACATGGGGGCGGTACGGCTATTTTTCTTATAGGGTTTGGGCCCTACAACCGCACTTTTAGCAAAGAGTTTGATCATGAATTTTTGAAAACCGCCCGGCTTCGGGTGTTTGTTGTCGTACACAAGTTCATAGGCTACATTTACATGTGCCAACATTTGTGCTACATTCATTTTACCCCATACACTTGGCGTTTCAGAAGTCAAGGAATTCACGCGTTCGATTGTTTGCTGTGCCTCTTCGGCATTAAAAAGGTTGCTCCAGTTCATGTTGGTCGTTTTTGATGTACCCTAAAATAAGAAAAAAGTACAAACGCCACCACCTATTTAAACATCACATGCTAGAAAAAAGCCTTCCTAAATTTTTCATCTTTAAGCCCTTAAGCGGATCTTATACTGCGAGAAAATTAAAAATAAGGCATGTCACAAAAGGTACTTTACCGTTTTATTCTGGCATGGTTTTCTTAAGTTCCCCCTCTATTTTGCTCATCGCTTTGGTACGTTGCGGTGCATTGTAACGCTCCCAGAATTGCGCGTTGTATTCTTTGGCCTGCCCTTCGATACTTGTACCTGACTGCAGGTTTTTATTAAAATGATAGATAGGTACCCCCTCGCTAATGATCTTATTTATAAAAAGCTCCTTTTTCGGGTTTTTCGTAAACAATAAGGCACTCGGGTTTTGGGCATCATAAATTTGCCAAGTGTCCTCTTCCTGTTGATATTTTAAATACATCTTACCCTTATATTCCCGGTATTCACAAATGAGATGGTATTGCATTTGCTGGGCACCATTGGTTAGTCGTCGCATCCAAGAGGCCCCATTATAGGCCTTTCTAGTAAGTTCTATGCGAACAAAGGCAAAGGTTTCCGTGTCGATATGGAGTACGGCGGTTTGGAACGGAGTGTCTTCTCCCACAATTTTATAAACGTATTTTCCATTGAAAGGAACAATGCCCTCCACTGTATATTTCCATCCATTTTTTCCTTTAATAGGACCATAATCATAGCGAATAAGATCGTCTTCAACGAGGTCTATAATCGAGTTTTTACGGTCTTGGTTCGCATTCCACGGGTGTTTTTCAGCAATGTAGTTACTCCGTACTTCTACCAGCTCTACAGCAGGGTCTCGTTGCACTTGATAGCTTTGATAATAAAACTTTGCAGCACATTCGAGATACTCTACGTAGGTACCATCTTCATTTTGAAGATCTCGTATATAGCCTTCAAGTATATAGGGTTCGGTAGGGTAGTTATTTTCAATCTCTTTATAAGCTTTCTTAACGAGTTGTTTGGCAGTTAATCGCTTCTCCTTGGCAGCCATAACGACCACCTCATTCAGTTGGGTCGTTTTCGCTCTAAGCAATAGGGGAAGCTCCATCTCAAAGTCGGACACTTTTTTTTCGATAGATTCATATCCGATCATAGAGATAACAACCACCGCTTGCGGACTTGATTCAAAATGAAAAATGTACCGACCTTCTTCATTCGTCGTAGTACCCACTCCTTGCCCTTTTAAATACAGGGACGCAAATACAATCGGTTCTTTCGTATCACTGTCCAATAATTGCCCGGAAATAGTACGTTCTTCCATTTGTGCGGCAACAGCACATGAGAAAAAAAGCAGTAATACAAGAATACCAGATGTTATAAACTGTTTCATTTTTTGAAGACGAATCATTCGCTTTTTTGTTACCAAGACATGTTAGTCTTCGACTTGTATCATTTCTGGCAAAATGCGAACAATGATGTTCTCCTGAAACGTACTACTCTGTTCAAAAGGAATTAAATGCCCCGCATTCTCCACTACAAAAAGTGCCTTTTTAGGCGCCTCTATTTTTTGAAAATACGTTTTGGAAAGTGTAAAATTCGTTTGATAATCTTTTTGCCCAAGCATAAAATAAACAGGACATCCATAGGTTGCCGTCTTCTCGAATAGGTTTACCCGACTCGCCTCGTTAAAAAGCTTCAACCAGGATGACGACCAGGACAAAACGCGCTTTTTAAAGCCTTTCTTTTTTGCAAAGCTTTTTCCTTCAAAATCAAAGAGCCATTTACGGGCAAAATAAAGCTGCTCGGCTGTTTCAAAAGGAACTACTACTTCGGCCAGTTCTTTCGTTGCCCTTGCATTGCTTGTTTTCCCTGCATGTTCTTTGAGCATTCGTAAGGTGATTTGTTCACTTTCAACTTGCTTTACCATGGGGTTGACAGCAATATAGGCATGTAGTACCTCCGGATGGTTGTCTGCCATATAAAACCCTAGAGAAGTTCCGTACGAGTGGCCCACAAGAACTATTTTTTTCCTCTCAAACCGCTTCAATAAATATTGCACGAGTGTTTTGGTATCGTTTTCGAACACTGCTTGGGTTAGTTGGCCCTGGGGATTGTTCAACTCTTTTGTTTTGCCTGTTTTTCTTTGATCCCAAAGTACAACGATGAATTCTTTTTGAAGCGCCCCAAACATTTTATCCATCGCCCCTAAAACCGAATCCCCGGGACCGCCGTTCAAAAAAAGTAATAATGGATGCTCTATAGCATCTCCTTTTAATCGAATGTACTGCTTTGAATCGCCAATGGACACTATTTCGGTAGTATCAATTCCTTGCGATTCCTTATCAGGGATGTTCGAAACTGTTGACTGGGCAGCTATTGAAAAATGAATACAAAGCAGGCAAACAAGAAGGTACTTCATAGGAAGTTATTGAGTTGGTTTGCCTTTTTGAAGCAATAACTATTCCAAATTAAAACATTGACCTGAATCATTCCGGGGCAATATTCTTGAGGGAAAAACAAACTCAAATGTGGAGTTCAACCACAAACTATAGAATACCACTAATTTAACTCTTTCTTCAAAACCGGTCTTAGGCCGTATACGCCTTTACATTAATGGTACGTTTTGTGTAATCTACCGTTCCGGTAGCCCAGATTTGCTGACTGTTCACCCATTTATATTTCAACGAGGAAGTAAACAATTGAACATTTTCACGAAGTTCTGCAACTCCTGTGCCATTGCTTCGCGATCGGCTTACCCCATCTGCACGTAAAGCAATATGTTGACGGTCATCGGTTTGAATACGTGCCTGTATATTAAGCTCAATCCGCCCATCGGCACGAAGCCACAGATAATCCAATCCGGTTACGGCGCCATTCAATTTGGGGCCATTTATTCTTCCGTCGAAAGCGACATCAAAACGAACACCTTCGGGCGGTGTTTTTGTGCTACCTGACATCAGGGATTGGAAACTAACCCCATATTCCTTGATTTCCTTAATATTGACAGCAAACTCGTAGACCAATTCTCCTATTTCAATCGTATTCATATTTCAAGTTTTACACCTACTCTACTCGGTTTTCGGCTTTCCCCGCTAAAGCCGCAACTCTTCGTTGCGAACAATATGGTCCAAAATTAATATGGAAGCACAATTATTTCCCTACACCTAAGTGTAGTTAAACGACAAAAATTAATATCGAAGCAACCGGAAAGGCATTCCCAATTAGGCAAGAAGTATGGTTTAGATTTAATTGCCGGTAAGAAAAGTGTAGGAAGTAAGACCCTGTTTTCTAATTCGAATGAGGTGACACCTCTGAAAGTACTTTCTCAATAGCTTCATCACCATCCTTTAGATCTTCTAACAGATAAGCGTATAAAGCTTTTGATTCTTTGGGATAGTTAATGGTCACATCGGGTGGGATACCTATATTTTCATAGCTCTTTCCCTGCATTGATTCATATACAAGATTGCTAAGACCATACGTCCACCCATTTGGCAGTTTCTTATGAAGGATATCAGAAAAAATTCCTTCGGTGGTAGACCCAATAATCTTTGAGTTCGGAATCACCTTGCTCCCCAAAACCAATAACTCTGCGGCGCTTGCCGTTAAATGACTTGTTAAGACATACAATTTCCCTTGAAATACATTTTTCGCAGGAAGCAGGGTCATGGTCTGTTTTTCAGTAAAACCGGTACCACGGCGTGCTTTTTTAGTACAGAAATCGATTTCCCGTTTTGCGAAGTGGTTCAAAGTCTCCACCGAGACCTCATCAAACCCTCCTCCGTTAAAACGAAGATCAATAATAATCGCCTTTTTAGTATTGAATGTGCCGGCTACCGAATCCATTAAATAACGGGTTCCGTCCCAAGTATCCTCATGATAGTTTTTCGCATCGTTCAGTTTTTGCCACCATTGCCCCCAAAAGTCTTCTCTTGGTATGCTATCGGGAATAGCATAGTGCGCGAACCCGATCATATTAGAGAATTGCAGGTACCCAACATCCTCATTGATGGCACCCCACTTAAAATCCCCGCGATTGTAGTGTTTAATATTTTTTACATACTTTTCAATCAGGGCGTTTTTTACCTTTTTTTCCAACTCACCGGAGTCATCTTCATCTTCGGCCGCTTCTGCTACTTCACTAACGACCATTGATTGTTTTGCGTATTCTTCTTCCAATTCATCTGGCAGATTGATGGAAATATGCCCATCCCCGACTTCGTTCAACATTTTTTCAAGCAATAGGTAAAGTGCTATGGGTGTGGTTTCAGAAGTTACCTGCGGACGGTATTTCTGGTAGTATTTGTCCCAGTTTACTTTTCGCTCCTTGAAATAACAGTACTGTTCATTAAAGGTGTTCCACAAAACTTCAAAATTGTACTCCGGGTCGTTGGAAAGTGGTTCGTTTACCATCGCATCATAATCGATATCTGTACGAAACAATTTAAACGTCTTCACCCCATCCTTGAGCAAGATGGTATCAGTGCTTACTGTATCTACGGTAAAGTATTCAAAAAAATCTTCTGGCGAATTGTCAGACAACGGTACGTTGCCCACCGCGCTAATATGATAACGCTTGATCAAGGTATCACCAAAGTGCATCGCCCTACCGAAACCTAAATACTCCCAGCTCCCAATGAGGCTGATTTTTTTCTTAGGAACCGATTCTTTTTCTTTGGTTTGACAGGAAATACATAAAAGCGTGCAGAAGAATACTAGAACTGACTTTTTCATAAGGCTATTCCTTGGTTGGCCTCGGGAAAGTAGTGAAAATTGTGTTGGCGGTGAACAAATTCTAACACATATTCAAAAATGTTCGTATTTCATAGATACTCTTTACTCCTAATTGTCAAAAAAGCGCAAATCAATGATTTGCGCTTTTTATGCTGTTAAAAGTCCAATTCCTTTAAGGAGTAACTTTTACATGCTCATTTCTGGCTTGTGCAAACTCACTACTATCAGTACCGCAGCACCGTTTATCAAATAATAAAGCTTATCTACCCCTTCGAAGGAAAGTACAAAAGGTGCCAGTATAAATACCAAAGCAACCAAAAAGTCAACCGTGAGATGAACCTTATAGGGAATTACGGGAAACACGCCCAAATGATGATCAGTCAATACTGTCAAAACAAGGGCCGCAATTCCGGTAATCAAAGAAAGATAGAAGGCCAATGGATCAGACTCGCCCAGTCCTAATAAAAAGGGGAATGCAATAAGGGCAACAGCAACAGGGTAGTCCAAAAATGCATGTATTCTTTTTGTTATAAATTTCATGATTTTGGGTTTTTAATTATACGTCTTCCGCAGTTCTTTCCAATTTTGGTCGGCCGTTTTCCTTAATTTTCCGTGATCTTTTTCCGCCAGCCATAGTTGTTTGGCATCTAATTCCACATTGTTCAAATACAGGAAATATGCGCCGTCTTTGACAATAAACTTACTGGGATCCACTCTAAACTTAGCCCCGGCATATACCCCAAAAGCACAGTAACCACCATACTGTGGCAAGTACTTTTCCGGGTTCTTGTCGAATGTGGCCTTTTGGTCTGCCGATGTAAAGTAGTACACTACTTTTTTATGTGTTGATTTAAAAAGAGCGTTGCCTCTTTGGGCCAATTCCAGATCCAGGTAAGAAACCGGACTATAGCCTTGCAAGGCAATTGTGCTATTATCAATATTGTTTGCCATTTTATCTTGGGCGGCCAGCATTGTAGTTATTAAAAAAGTTGCTATGCTCAGTGTTGTTTTTAAAGCTTTCATATTATTTATTTTTACCGTTTTAAGTTCTTTAGTTTGGATTAGGCTGCATTGAAGTATTCTTCTTGCACCACCATACCTTGATCGTTCCAAACGCGACGAATGATTTCATGCCAATAAATTTTACTGCCATCCTTCATATCAAAATCGAATGTGAATTCAGAAGCGGAAATATTTCCGTCTACAATAGAATGATGATGTGTGATTTGATTTACTTTCGCTATTGCAGCTGCGAAACCTTCCATCTTTGCTATCATTTCCGATTTACCCTTGGTCCCTCCACCGCCGTAATCGGACGTATTGGCATCCTCGGCAAAAAACTCTTTTACCGCTTCTACAATAGCGCCTTGGCTTACTATTGCATCCATTTTTGCTACTTGATCTTTACTATTCATCTTTAAATTTTTTAGTGAATTAATACACTGCAAAGATGAATCGGGTTCAAAATTTAAATACTACCAAAAAAGGACTAAGAATTGTACTTTTTTAATTTGAAATCGGTGGGAGTAATACCTGCATAATGTTTAAAAAATCGAGAAAAATGATTTGGCTCTTCAAATCCCAGACGCCTCGAAGCAGTAGTAATCGACTCGCCGTCCAACAACATTAGTTTGGCCGTATTGATCAACTCCAAACGAATAAGGTATCCTAAAGACGTATTCATCTTAGATTGAACTTTGTTGGACAAAGATCGTATGGACAGGTTCATTTTATCTGCATAAAATGCCAATGATCTTTCTTCGGTATGGTATTTCTGAAGTAGTTGTAGTATATCTTGGGTGAATAAATCCCTATTTTCAAAATCAAAATTTTGCCTGAACTGTTTGGGTGTTTGTCCAGTTGCATTTTTAAAGATTCTATTGAAGTAAGCGTCATCTTTCAGTCCGAGGTCAAACGAAATTTCTTGAATATTCTTATTTGTGAATGCCACTTCTTTCAAGCCCTCTTGCAACCTTTTGGCACCCATTAAATTTTTAACGGACAATCCGATTTTATTCTTAAGCAGCGCCTGAGCGTTATATCCGCGTTCATTGATTAGGTTCACCAAATCATCACTGCTCAAGTTATTGGCGTATTCGACATCAATAATTTCTTTGGCATCAAAAATAACCTGGTACTCTTCCTTGTTTGCCTTGAAAGGATTTTGCCAATACCATTGCTTGGAAGAAATATCTATAATATCCGCAGAATTATCGGTCAAGGTAGTTTCCGATAAAAAAGCATTACAATCCTCGCATTCCAACAAATCGATATAGCCTAAAGAAATAAGGTGCTTAAACAATACCCGTACCTCGTCACTATAGAATTTGGTCTCATTTGAAAATTCGATTCTCCGTACAATGAAATCATCCGACAGGAACTTAATGTATTGCCCTTTTTCCAGAAAAATGGCCTTTTCTTGCCAATCAAAATAATTTTTAAAATCAACCTGAATACTTCCTTTACCAGAAAGAATATGAATAAGGGTATGGCTTTCTATAAAGTATACCTTGTTGATTTCGGCAGCAAATTTTTCAACCTTTTGCATTCGATTCTGCACTATTTCTTCGTAGAATTTAAATCAGGTCGTGGTATGGAAGACGAGCGGTTTACTTTTCTTCATCGGTCCACGCGATAAACTTATTAAAAATATCTGCCCATTGACTTATGTTTTCGCCCTTTATTTCTTTCTGATAGCTATGATTACAACCAAGGCACACTTCAAAAGTTAAATTCTTTTTTCGTTTTTGCATGAATTGTATCGGAAGTAAATACGCTGTCTCAATCGGCGTACTTTCATCTTCGGATGCAAATTGGGCGTAAATGGGAATAGCCAGTTCCAACAAATATTCTATGGGCGCCCTTTCATAAGAAGACCAACGTTTGTTCGTGTAGCCGAAATCATCTATCTCCGTTGCATTGGGGTTTTCAACTACTGATCCATACCACTCAAGAATTTCCATATTTCTTTGATGCGCTACAGAATCGCTCACATTCCCTTGCAACGATTCGATCCTATTAAACAGCGAAAATTCATAAAAATTATTTAAGACATTCCCCGACCAAAAACCCAAATGGGTAATGCTTTTATTTTTCAAGGCCAACGGTGCGGCAATTGTTGCACCTTCAGAATGCCCGTACACTATAATTTTAGTGGGTTCTTGCAAGTGTTTTTGAATGATATCCTTGATGGCAACATCCACTTGATGAACGCGGTAATCCAAATGATTTTTTTCATAAAACGCTTTCGGTACAACAATCTCCGCGTCGTTATAAATACCTGCCATCCCGGGCTTGGGTATAATGGCATAGGTATAATTCGTATCTAATTGCTTGTAATCATCTCCAAACCATCTTGAAATTACCGTTTTCCCGTTGCTTTTACCATAAGAAAAGATGGGATTGGCATCGGTACCCTGTATATAAACAACCAAATTTGATGGTTTCTCTTTATAATGTTTCAAATAGTAGGTGATGGTATCATTTTTTTCCACTAACTGTTCCTGTATGAAACCGTATTTCTCTAAGGCCTCATTAATGGTGGGCGTAGCGGATTGCTGTGCTGTGCCTAAAGCACAAAGGGCGATGAAGAGAAGTGTGAATACTGTTTTCATGGATCAAGGTTTTCAATACGACGTTTTTAAGCGAAAAATGTAACAGGACAAACCGTTTGTACAATCGTTTCAGTGAATTAGAGGTTGCAGGTTAGAGGTTAGAGGTTAGAGGTTAGAGGTTAGAGGTTAGAGGTTAGAGGTTAGAGGTTAGAGGTTAGAGGAATAAATAAATTCTAATACAAACGTCAAACTCAAACTCAAATACACACGTCAAACTCAAACTCAAATACAAACGTCAAACTCAAACACAAGCGTCAAATTCAAAACTGATTACTGTTTACTGCCAACTGCTCACTGCTCACTGTTCACTGTTAATTGTTCATTGTTCATTGCAATACAAGTTCAAGCGCAAGAGTCAAAAGTGCAAGTTCAAACTCAAATTCAAACGTCAAACTCAAATACAAACACTAACGTCAAATTCAAAACTGAATACTGAATACTGTTTACTGCCAACTGCCAACTGCCCACTGCTCACTTAGCCCTTACCGAAATGTCCAAGCAATAAAACGGCTTTTTTTATTTCCCTGTCCCATATCAACTACTTTCACCTCAGCGGGGTTTGTTTTATGTATGGAGCGTTTTATGGTCTTAAGGTGGTCTTTTTGTGAAACCAAAGCCGTAAACCAATGTACTTGTTCTTTGAAGTGAACACTTTCTTGCACCATTTTTTTCACAAAGCGTTCTTCCCCTCCCCTATACCATAATTCGTTCGCATTACCACCAAAGTTTTGGAGTGTCTTTTCTTGTAATCCAAGGTTTTTGACCTTGCGCTGGTTGCTACGCTGTGCTTCTTTTGCACTCTTAAAGAAAGGGGGGTTACAAACAACCACATCGAATACATCTTCAGGTCTTATGATATGCTCAAAAATCGTATTCTTGAATTTTTGATGCCTCAGTGTTATACTTTTCAGGTTTGGGTTTGCATCAACAATGCTTTGTGCATGCCTTAGCGAAGCTACATCTGTTTCGCTAGCGGTACAATTCCAATTAAAATGGCATGTACCCAAAATAGGATAGATCAGGTTCGCGCCGGTACCAATATCCAATAAATTTATGGATGCTTTCAACAATAAATCAGCCACATGTAGCAGGTAATCCAAACGACCTGGAATGGGCGGACAAAGATTGTTTTCAGGAATATCCCATTCAATCCTGTACCGTTCTTTTAGCAAGGCAGCGTTTAAGGCCTTTACCGCTTTTTGGTTTCCGAATTTAATTGTTTTAGTACCATAGTCGTTTACGAAAACATGGGTTCCCAAGGTATCGCTATACTGAACGAGGGTATCAAAATCGTATTCTGAAATAAAAGGGTTTTTAGGATGCAAGGAGGGTCATATCAACTTTGTGAAACAAAAATACAAAAACCAATGTACTTCGTTTTAAAAGTACAACGGAGTTCACTTCACTTTAGCAAAGGCCATTTTTACCGCAAGACCGGTTAAAACAGAGGCCATAAACCATTTTTGAATGCGCAACCATATTGGTTTTTTCACAAACCAACCGGCCATCTTTGCAGCCGAGATCACAATTAAAAAATTCACGGCAAAACTAATAATGATCTGTACCACCCCCAATTGAAAACTTTGTCCTAAAATTGACCCATATTCAGGTTTGATAAACTGAGGGAAAAAAGACAGATAGAACACTGCCATCTTTGGATTCAAAACGTTTGTCAGCAAACCAATATGAAACAATTTTAAAGGGGTGTCTTTCTTCATACTTTTACCTGCATCGAACAACTGTTTTTTAGAAACAACAGTTGTATAGGCCAAATACAGCAGATACCCTACTCCTAGAAATTTGACCACCACAAAGGCATAGGGTACTGCAAAAAAGATGGCGGTTAGACCAAATGAAACCATTAGGATATGGAACAAAAACCCGCAAATAATACCAAAGAGCGAAATAATGCCTGCCCGCTTTCCTTGGGAAAGAGACCTTGAAATCAAATAAATCATATTAGGTCCCGGAGAAAGCACCATGATCAAGGAGGCGAGTGCAAAAAGCAACAAATCGTTTAAAGGAATCATAGAAAGAACATTTCGTTTGCTACAAAATTAAGGGAATTAACCCTACAGTACCTTATTTCTTTTCTTCAGCAAGTGCATTCTCTACCAAGAAAATGGTATACTTATAGGTTAGCTCCGAAGCTTTCTTTCGAAGGCGAAAGTAACTATACATTGAAAATGCCCCCAAGGCCATGCATGGAAATAACAGATACCAGGAAGGGTTCATCCCTCCTTCGCGAGGAATCAAAAACAAAATCGCCAAGAAGACCGAAATGACCACTAGGCTTCGAAAGAACTTTGAATTGGCCATTTGTAAATTGATTTGCCCTATAATGCTTGCCTCACTTTGAATTACCTTATAGGTCGCCCAATCTAGGTCGCCCAGCGAACTCGCCAGACGTTGTTGGCGCATCTCTTTAATCCGTTCTAAGAATGGGCGGTCCTGTTTGTCTATCCACCGGTCATAGAAAGGCTTGTCCATCAAAGACCCGATTTCCCGAATAAGGTGCCCAAATAAAAAGGCATATAGCAACAACACGGCCATTGCATAATTCCCTTCCGGATCATCAATACCAAAAACAGCCGACACCTTAGACTTGAATTGAATATACAGCACGACGGATAGAATACCACCCGGAAGCAAAATCGAAAAGAAATCAACAATACCGATAAAGAAATTACTGGGTTTAAAATCCATCTTAGGTTGGTGTTAGATGTTAGATGTTAGATGTTAGATGTTAGATGTTAGATGAAAAAACAAATTCAAGAGCAAGTGTCAAGCTCAAACTCAAAAAACTGCTTACCGTTTACTGTTCATTGTTAATTGCTAATTGTTCATTGCTACTTGTCTAAAGAATAAATGAAAAAAGTAAATTCAAACACAAACGTCAAATTCAAACACATAATTTTTCACTGTTCACTGTTCACTGATTACTACCTTGTCAGGTCGAGTCGAGATCTACTTGGCATGTTCCTAGGCTTTCGACTGCGCTCAAGGTGACAATGCGAAAAACAAGAAAGACCGTCACGTGTAAGGAACAAAGACAAAGGGCCGTGATACTGAAAGACAAAATATTGAATTAAAAATTAAATCCATAATTTTTCACTGGTCACTGTTCACTGTTCACTGTTAATTGTTAATTGTTCATTGCTAATTGTTCACTGTTAACTGCCCATTGTAACCTGTCTACCGATAGCGCCAACTCGTTAAATCAGCGTCTTTGGGAGCGCTTTCAGCAATGCGTTTCATGATTTTGGGTACGTACATGCGATTATAGCGTAAACGGCTGATGGCATTGGGTTGATTAGGATCGCCGTTCCAACAGTGTTCGGCCTGGTCACCATAGAGCACTTCCCCGTCATAATAGGGCTCTGAAGTATTTTCAAGAAAATCTTCCATCAAATACACCGCATTGTTCAGGTAATAATTATCCATATCACCACAATAAATATGGATCTTCCCTTTAAGGTGCTCCCCTAGCTTGTCCCAATCGCGTTCCAGAATATGGCGTAGGTCGTAGTTCTCTTTCCAATACTCGGCCACTTTATGGTCAATAGCACCCGTTTTCTTGTCCCAAATACGCACCGGGTAACCATCGGCTCCTTGCGGGGAATAAGTAGCTTCCCAAATATCCCATTGCTGTCCCGAACGGCTCTTATCGCCCAATACAAGTTCCAAATGATTTCCTTGACGCAGCGTCGATTGTATTTGTCCTAAATGATCCCGATGGCTTGGCACTTCCAATTGTTTGTGATCACTGGCATAGTAATAGGCGTTTTCATCCTCATAAATATTCGTCAAACAATAGGCCCGAAAATCGATCGGATCGGGGCAGGCAGCAAAACAACCGTTGTATTCCTCAGGATATTTCACTTGAACCGCAAGTGCCTCCCACCCGCCGGTAGACCCCCCGTATAAAAAGCGCGACCAGCCTTCTCCCATACCCCTAAATTCTTTTTCGATATGCGGAATAAGCTCATAGGTAATTGCATCGCCATAGGGCCCTTGACTGGCAGAATTCACCGCATAGGAATCATCGTAATAGGGAGTCGGATGTTGGATCTCGATAATTAAAAAACGTGGGAATTCAGGTTCGTTCCAACGCTTATAAAAATCATAGGCCTCCTGTTGTTGGATGATATTATACCCTTCCAACTGAAAGCGTTCGGAATATTCCGGCTTTAGGTTGGGATCCGGTGGCGTGGTGCGAAAACCACCAAAGTCTGCCGGAAAATGCCCTTGAAATACCATAAGTGGGTATTTGGCTTCTGGGTGTTCTTCAAAACCTTTGGGCAATAGCACATGGGCTCCTAAATACATATCCCGGCCCCAAAACTCAGATAGCTTTTCAGATTTGATCTTAATGTGTTTGATCCATTCGGTATCGGCCGGTTCGGGAAGCGGAGGAATCACCTGATCCATGGTCACGGTCGCAGCCTCGATTCCCGTTTCGGTCACCGTCATCTGAAATGGTTTACTGAACAGATTCCCTGGAGAACGATTCCATTGCTGCCCTTCACCATTGTCCATCGGCAGCTTGACCGTCTGCCCTGTTGCGAGCTGAAATGTTTCATACACGTGCAATAAGGCCTGCACTTGATACACTCCCGGTGGCACTTCTGACAGACTGGGATAGGGATATCCAAAAATTTCCGAATCAAAGGTTTGTAGTTCACCTGCCTTCATTCCTTCTACATTCATCCCGTAAATCAATTGGGTATGGAGGCCATCGCTTATTTGAAAACGGGGTTCTTTTTCAGTATCGGTAGAAAGCATTAACAACAAGCGACCATCCACGGGATTGCTACTAACAGAATCTGAAAAAGTGACCGAAATCGTAAAGTTCGACGCTTCTTCGGTTGCGGGCTGGCATCCCACTAGGAAAATTAGCGCTATTATTAAAAATGAAAAAAGTGATTTCATAGGTTGGATTTTATGGATAGAAGGTACTCATTTTAGGAAAACAATCAAACCTTCGCCTGCCCGACGCGCATGGTGTTATACATCGAACATCTCACTATTTCGACAAGAAATCACGCATTTTTTCGTTCGAAAAATATAGTTGTTTTATCAAACCCTAAATCTGTACCCATGAAGAAGTTCTGTTGTATCGCCCTCACCATGGTGCTTGTCATAGCAATGGCCAGTTGCATCAACGATGAGGAAGCAACCGATTTAGAGATCATAGCACCACAAGACAGCACCGCGACGAGCGAGTACCCAGCCATACTCCAATAAAAAAAGCCCTGACTATACAAATGTCAGGGCCTTGTTTCTGATTGTTTTGGCTTTTACCAAATCTTTACGCGCTTCTCCGGTGGCAGGTATAGGGCATCGCCTTCCTTCACATTGAAGGCTTCATAAAACTCTGGTATGTTTCGCACCACGCCATTCACCCTAAAATCTCTTGGGGAATGTGGATCCGAACTTACCTGTACACGCAGCGCTTCATCTCGTGACTTACCACACCATCCTTGTGCCCAACCGATGAACACCCGTTGATTGGCCGTAAAGCCATCTATTTCAGGAGCTTTTTTGCCATCTAGCGAAATTTTATACGCTTTCAAGGCAATACTCAAACCGCCCAAATCCCCAATATTTTCACCTAGGGTAAATTCTCCGTTCACTTTTAAGTTTGGTAATACCTGAAATTCATTGTATTGTGCCACAAGATTCGCAGTTCTTTTTTTAAATTCTTCCTTGTCTTGTTCGGTCCACCAATTGCGCATGGCACCATCCCCATCAAACGTACTTCCCGTATCATCAAAACCGTGTCCTATCTCATGTCCAATTACCGCACCGATCGTGCCATAATTAACGGCATCTTCAGCATCCAAATCAAAGAAAGGTGGCTGTAAGATCGCTGCTGGAAAAACAATCTCGTTCATGGTCGGATTGTAGTAGGCATTCACCGTTTGAGGGTTCATCTGCCATTCGTCTTTATCAACCGGTTTTCCCAATTTGTTGAGTTGCCGTTGGTATTCCATTTCGGCAGCACGTTTTAGGTTCCCATAAAGATCATCGGATTTAACGTCGAGGTCGTAGGCCTTCCATTTATCGGGATACCCAATTTTTGGTGTAAACTTACTCAACTTGTCCAAGGCTTCTTTTTTGGTGGCATCACTCATCCAATCGAGCTCTTTGATACTCGCTTCATATGCCTTTAAGAGGTTATCGACCAAGGTTTCCATACGTTGTTTGGCCTCTGGCGGAAAGTGTTTCTTTACGTATACCTTTCCTACTACCTCCCCTAAGTTACTGCTAACAGTAGACACTCCCCTACGCCATAGCGGGCGTTGTTCCTTCGTACCTCGAAGCTCCTTGCTGTAAAATTCAAAATTTTGTTGATCAAGAGCGGCATTCAAACGTG
This sequence comes from uncultured Flavobacteriaceae bacterium, assembly GCA_938020445.1. GTDB lineage: Bacteria > Bacteroidota > Bacteroidia > Flavobacteriales > Flavobacteriaceae > Pelagihabitans. The sequence goes on from CALIIC010000093.1 coordinate 31,083, forward strand.
ACGCTTTCGCATCAATGACACTCCATTTTAGATAGGTTTTCCAAGTCTCTAAATCAGTAGAAGTGATGATTCCATCTAACGCCTTCGTATACTCGAGCATCAGAACCCCTAATTTATTTTGCTGATCCAAGCCCAACTCTTTCAAATAGCCTGTCCAGTTAAAATTCGGCATCACATCGGGCAATGAACTAACATCTAACATATTATAAAGGCTTACCAAATCACGGGTTTTTTCCTTTTCCATATGTTTTTCCGCAAAGGAAGTCTCCAAAGTCATGATTTTCTTGGCAGCCACTTCACCATTGGGCAAACCGGCAAGATTGTACATTTTTGCGATGTGCGCCACATACTTTGTCTTAATCTCTTCGGAACGCTCATCCGTTTTTAAGTAGTACTCTCGATCTGGTAGTCCCAAACCACTTTGCCAGATATATACTGTATAGATTTCAGGGTTCTTAAAATCTTGGTATAAGAAAAGGCCGATGGGCGCATTGATTCCGTACTTGCTGGCGTATCCAAAATAAACGGCCAAGTCATCGTAACTCGCAATACCATCGATTTTATCGAATTCCGCTTTCAAAGGAGCGGTTCCCAGCGCATTGCGACGCTCCATATTCATATACGATGCATAGAGGTCACCAACTTTTTGTTCGTCACTCCCCGCGGCAAAATTCCCAGAAGCAGATTCTTCAATAATAGCCTTTACCTTGTCTTCCGATTCTTCATGAAGAATGGCTCCTATTCCAAAAGAGGATTTATCGGCAGGTATCTCGGTCGTTTTCATCCAACTCCCGTTCACATACTCGGTAAAATTATCTCCCGGTTTTACGGAAGGATCCATGTTTTTGGTAAGAATTCCTGATTTCAGCGGCTTTTCAAGAGCCACAGCGGTTCCCTCTTGCGCAGTACTTATATAACTGGCAAAGCCAAACGCTACTGCCCAAAAAAGCAGCGCGCCCCGTTGTTTTGTTTTCATTTTCTATTTATTAAATGTTTCTCTGGTTAGAAGCGCTTCTACCAATTTTGTTACAGTGCTTTTGTTAAACTTTCGAAGATTTACCCTTTCGCCCTATGCCGCTCTCTGGCCAATAGCGTATTTTTCAGGAGCATGGCGATGGTCATGGGACCGACACCTCCTGGAACCGGCGTAATAAAAGAGGCCTTTTTACGCACATTTTCGAAGTCAACGTCTCCCGTAATATAGTAGCCTTTAGGCCTGGTTTCATCGGGAACACGCGTAATGCCTACATCGATTACTACGGCATCATCTTTTACCATTTCGGCCTTTAAGAAATTGGGCACGCCCAAGGCAGAAATGACAATATCGGCCTGCGAAATAATTTGAGTGATATTTTTGGTATGACTATGTGTCAAAGTAACGGTTGAATTCCCAGGCCATCCTTTACGTCCCATCAAAATGCTCATAGGCCGCCCTACAATATGGCTACGACCAATGACCACGGTATGCTTCCCTTTGGTATCTACTTTATAACGTTCCAACAATTCTAAAATTCCAAAGGGTGTGGCCGGGATGAACGTACTCATATCCAAGGCCATTTTACCAAAGTTGGCGGGATGAAACCCATCTACATCTTTATCAGGATGGATCGCCATGATTACCTTTTGGGTGTCGATCTGCTCGGGCAACGGAAGCTGTACGATAAACCCATCGATGTCATCATTGGCATTCAGTTCTTCGATCTTTTTCAATAGTTCCAACTCAGAAGTAGTGCTAGGCAATTGCACCAGGGTAGATTCAAAACCAACCCGCTCGCAGGATCGTACCTTACTACCCACATACGTAAGGCTGGCACCATCACTTCCTACGATTACAGCAGCAAGATGTGGCACCTTTTCACCGCGTTCTTTCATTTTCGAAACCGTCTCTTTGATTTCTTCCTTGATTTGGTTCGATACTTTTTTTCCGTCTAGTATTTCCATTTTAGTATTCAGTTGCCAGTGCCAGTTAGCAGTATGCTATACTCCAAACTTAGCCGGGTTAGTAATCATATATTGAATTAGTTTGCCTACTTCATTGCTTTGCTGTTGCAAGGTTTTTTCTATTTCAGCAGTAATATATTGACAAGAAAGTGCAAATTGCAACCATACTTGTGTTTCCGAATTTTCTCCATCAGCATCGGTCAACTTGCTAATAAAGTGTTTTACATATCTTCTTTTTCGATACGGCTCCGCTATATTAGAACAAACCGAATGAGAAGACCTTCTAATCTGATCAGTAAGGGAGTAGCTTTCTTCCTTGGGAAATGATTTTGTCAACTCAAAAATCTTTATTGACAAAAAAAAGCCTTTTGATATGCCAACAATTTTTGAAAACTCATACATCTTTTTTACAAATACTCTTTACTAAACTTGTTTGCAACTGCCAGCTGCCAACTTAGTAATTACTTCATCCCCTTCATACCGCCCATCATCTGCATCATTTTTTTACCGCCGCCTCCTTGCATCATCTTCATCATCTTGCCCATTTGATCGAACTGTTTCAACAATTGGTTCACTTCCTGAATGGTTCTTCCACTTCCTTTGGCAATCCTCTTTTTTCGACTTGCATTTAGTTTCGCAGGCGTGGAACGTTCGTCCGGCGTCATTGAATGAATGATCGCTTCAATATGTTTAAAGGCATCATCGTCGATATCAAGTCCTTTGAGCGCTTTACCGGCACCGGGAATCATCCCCATAAGGTCTTTGATATTCCCCATTTTTTTGATCTGCTGAATCTGGCTCAGAAAGTCATCAAAGCCAAACTTGTTTTTGGCGATTTTCTTTTGAATCTTTCGGGCCTCTTCCTCGTCGAACTGTTCTTGCGCCCGTTCTACCAGAGAGATAACGTCTCCCATACCCAGGATACGATCCGCCATTCGCGAAGGGTGGAACACATCAATAGCCTCCATTTTTTCCCCCGTTCCTATAAACTTGATCGGTTTATCTACCACAGATTTGATAGAAATAGCGGCTCCTCCACGGGTATCTCCGTCCAATTTTGTTAGGATGACCCCATCAAAATTCAAAATATCGTTGAAGGCCTTTGCTGTATTTACGGCATCTTGCCCCGTCATTGCATCCACTACAAAAAGGGTCTCTTCTGGCTGTATGGCTTTGTGAATATCCGATATTTCGTTCATCATCTTCTCATCCACGGCCAAGCGACCGGCGGTATCGATGATAACAACATTATGGCCATTCGCCTTTGCATGTGCAATTCCCGCTTGGGCAATGGCAACCGGGTTCTTGTTTTCCTTATCGGAATACACCTCTACGTTTATCTGCCCTCCTACCACATGTAATTGATCAATTGCTGCGGGGCGGTATACATCACAGGCAACCAATAAAGGGTTTTTGCTCTTCTTCGTCTTTAAAAAATTGGCAAGCTTTCCGGAAAAAGTGGTCTTACCCGAACCTTGTAAGCCTGACATAAGGATGATCGATGGGGTACCTGAAAGGTTGATACCCTCGGTTTCCCCTCCCATAAGCTCGGTGAGTTCGTCCTTGACGATCTTTACCATGAGCTGCCCCGGTTGTAAGGTGGTCAATACATTCTGTCCCAAGGCTTTTTCCTTGACTCGGTTGGTAAATTCCTTGGCTATCTTGAAGTTGACATCCGCATCCAATAGTGCTCGCCGCACTTCCTTGGTTGTTTCTGCAACATTAATTTCGGTTATTTGGCCATGTCCTTTTAGTACATGAAGGGCCTTATCGAGCTTTTCGCTTAAATTATCGAACATCGTCTTACTAGATTTTGAAGAAAAGCAAATTTAAGAATAAGGATGGGAATGAAGGGCGAATGGACTCAAAAATATTGTGTATCCGTATGCTTCTCGGTTTACCAGGTTGGGAAAGGAACTTCAATAAAACAAAAAAGCGGTTATCAAATGATAACCGCTTTCGAATGTGGGGCAAAAAAGGTGTGGGGTATATTTTCGATCGCCCCGTTAGCTAATCGCAATTTCTTTCAAACACCAATAATTCTTCCCCGCGTTTTATTTCGAAACGTTCTTCGGCGCATGAGATGACCGTCCATTCGCCAATGTAATTGGCAACCTCAAGACTTAAATCATTAAAGCTAAGAACACCTTGAGAGACCGACCAGTTTCCTTCATCGACCACCGTTTCGTTCGGATTGCGCACATGAATGTTCATATTCGTAAAGTCCCATTTCAAATATTCCAAAAAGGTTCCTTCACCATTCGCGACTTCCCAAACACACTCAGAAAGTTTGCTTGTAATTTGCTCGTCGCTGCATGGCTTTCCCGCATCACAGGCCCTTTCCAAAATAATTCTGTTCCCATCTCCCTTGAACAGTTTGATCTTGTCCTCGTCTATTTCATAAACGTACCAAACGAGATTAAAATCGATCAGGTCCGCGAATTCCAGATCCAGGACTACTCGCCAATCGGTCACCCTTGTTTCCCAGGTTCCGGAAATGGTTCCTCCAGCCGGACCTGTGGCAATTGCAGTACCGTCTTCAGAAAAATTTATCAGATATTCCCTGTACTGATCTGTTTGGTTCTGCGCATCTCTGCGAATATCTTTGACCCACCAAGGACATTCGACCAATAAATTATCAAGACGTTCCTTGGTAAAATCATCATCATTGTAATCATCATCATCGTCCTCGTCGCAGGCATCCTTGAACCTGTTGATCGTATCGGCCAAGGACTCGTAGTCGTTGATCGAGATTTTGGTGCCGTCAAAGGCTTCGAGTTCTATCGGAAAATCGATACCTATCAAATCTTGTTCTCCCAAACCTGCAAAGAACAATCGCAACTCCCGATCACTACTTACGGTAACACTGCCCGTCTGCTGTGAATTCACATTAAAAGTGAACATAGTCACAGGGTACACAATGTCAACACATTCAATATCTTCATCGCCACCACCTTCGATACAATTTGCTGCCAATTCCCGTAATTCTTCAATATTGTTCAAGGTAACTTCCGCAAAATCGGCCAATGTCACCGTTATTGGGAAGATGATTTCCAAAAGATCCGAATCATCCTCAATGGCGTCAAAAATCTTTTCTATCAGTTTTAAGTCTTGTTCAGAATTGACCGTAATCTCAATACCTCCTACCTCAACGGTATATGGAAAGCGAATGTTAAAACAGCTAGAACCATCGATGATATTATCAAAGGAACCGTCATTTGAAACTGTTCTTTGAATCAGTTGAGCCGTTGTCGAGTTTACAGAAAGGCTCGTCTCATCACCTATAATTGGATCGTCGTCCGCGTCTGATTGGCAGGCGGTAAAAGCAAAGGTTGCAACCAGTAGGCCAGTGTACAACAGGGAGTTAAAAAACTTTTTCATAATGATTTGGAATTTTTCGTTACTTCAATTCTAGAACAACCCACTTAAAAAACACCCTACCCACTTTCCTAAACTTTTTTAAAATATCTTTGGGCAACTTTGCGTTAGTAAACTGATTCTGCTCCTTATAAAATGGGAGATGAAGATGTTTCATATGTTTTCATATTTTAACACCAACAAGTACTCATTTTTTTTTTGATTCAACCTTTAAAACCAGCCAATTGGAAGATACTATCCAAGACAATGTTTGTGAAGAATCGGTTTTTGGTTCTATTTTCAAAGCTACTTCAAAAACGGTTTTTAATTATATTTATTATAAGTTCGGTAACGAAGAAAAGGCCCATGATGCAGTTCAAGAAGCCTTTGTAAAGCTTTGGGAAAACTGTGGCAAGGTGAGTCCTCAAAAAGCAAAGTCGTTTGTTTACACTGTTGCAAACAATACCTATCTTAATGTAATCAAGGCCGAGAAGGTACGTTTGAAGTATGCCGACAAGCGCTTAAAGACCACCAACGAGTCTCCAGAATACATTATGGAGGAAAATGAATTTAAAGAAAAACTAGATAGGGCTTTGGGCGATTTGCCGGAAAACCAACGAACTACTTTTCTATTGAATCGCATCGACGGAAAGAAGTATGCCGAAATTGCAGAAATGGAAGGCGTAAGTGTCAAAGCAATCGAAAAAAGAATGCACTTGGCACTGAAAACGTTACGAGAAAAGATCGATGGTATATAAAAAATGTGTTTTCAGGTTGAACGTTCGAAGTTTATGGACGAACAGCAAAAAATGGACGATTTTGGGTGTTCATCCATTTAAAAGTAGGGTTTTTTACTAACCAGTTGTTATTAAGGAGATAAAGCTGCAGATTATGCAAGAAAATCATTTAGCAAAATGGCTCAACAATGAGCTGACCGAAGCAGAGCTGACGGAATTTAAAAAGTCTGAGGCCTATGCCACCTATGAGCGCATACGTTCGGTATCGGAGACGATGGAAGCGCCTAATTTTGACGTGGAGCAAGCGTTGGCCGCCGTTCAAAATCGGCGTGCCCTGCAAAGTACCAAGGTAGTGCAATTACACCCTTTCAAGAAATTCTTGCGGGTTGCAGCAGCAATAGCTGTCTTGATAACCGGTTCTTATTTTTATCTAAACACCCTTGGAGAAAAGATAAGCACGGAGTATGCCGAGAACAAAGAAATTGTACTTCCTGATAATTCTGAAATCTTTTTGAATGCTGATTCCGAAATCTCTTATGACGAAAAGAATTGGGATCGCAAACGTACTATTGAATTACAAGGGGAGGCTTTTTTCAAAGTGGCCAAAGGAAAACGTTTTACCGTCGAAACCGAAGCGGGTACTATAGCCGTTTTGGGCACTCAATTTAACGTGGAAGGCCGAAAAGATTTTTTTGAAGTAACCTGCTACGAAGGCTTGGTGAGCGTACTTTTTAACGGTGTCGAAACCAAATTACCCGCCGGAAATTCTTTAATGGCCATTAATGGGACATTAGTAGATACTATGACTCCCACCACGGAAGCGCCATCCTGGATCAATAAGGAAAGTGAATTTAAGAGTATTCCACTACGGTATGTTTTAGACGAATTTCAGAGACAACACAATATTGTTGTTCGTACAGAAAATGTGGATCTTGATCAACTATATACAGGTACCTTTAGTAATACCGATGCCGACTTGGCAATGAAGAGCATTAGTGTTCCTTCCCGAATAAAGTTTAAATTTGAGGGGAATAAAGTGCTATTCTATGCTGAGAATACCCCATAGGTCTTATCTGATCTTTTCTTGCGTTGTACTTTTCCTGACCGTGTTCTCGACACAGGCGCAGGAAACAGAGACGCGTATTCTTCTTACGAACTACCTGCAACAGATTGAAGCGGACCATACCGTCAAGTTTTCATACGTAGATGCGGATATCAGTACTGTAAAAATTGCCCCTCCCAAAAGCACAGTGCTGCAGCAAATTCTAAAGGACATTGAAGTACAGACCCAGCTATCTATTCAAAAACTCGACGATCGCTACTATACCATTACCAAAAACAAACGAATTGCGATTTGTGCCCTGGTATTCGATAATTTTGAGGAAAACACCTTGCCAGGGGCCACGGTAGAAGTCTTAAATACCAACCGTGCCATGGTAACCAATAGTGAGGGCTATTTTTCATTTCAAGATATCCCTAGAGATGCCGTACTCCAAATCAAATATGTCGGCTACAAGACGCTCTTTGTAAAAGCGAGCGAACTGGCCGGCAATAGTCCCTGCAAGACCTTATTGTTAGCCTCCTTTTATCAACAATTGGAAGAAGTGGTCGTCTACAAATTCTTAACAACAGGTCTTATAAAACAGGCAGACGCTAGCATTTTATTGAACACCGCCGAATTTGGTATTCTTCCGGGAAGCATTGAGCCAGATGTTTTACAAAGCATACAAGCTTTACCAGGTGTTAAAAGTATCGATGAAACCGTATCTGACATCAATATTCGTGGTGGTAGCAACGACCAGAACCTATTGCTTTGGGATGGTATCAAAATGTATCAGTCCGGTCACTTTTTTGGCTTAATTTCCGCTTTCAACCCCTACCTTACCGAAGATGTACTTTTAATAAAGAATGGGGCCAGTGCGACCTATGGGGACGGAGTGAGCGGTATCATAGATATGCGTACGAAAGATGATCTTGAAGAGACATTCTTTGGAGGTGCGGGCTTTAACCTTATCAGTGGAGATCTATACGCACAGGTACCCTTAGGATCTAAACTTGCCTTGCAAATTTCAGGACGGCGTTCGATGACCGATATCATAGACACCCCTACTTACATCGAATTTTCAAACAGGGCATTTCAAGACAGTCCGGCAATTGAGCAAGATGCCGATTTTTATTTCTATGATTTTTCAGGAAAACTCTTGTACGATATCAATCAAAAACATCGCCTTCGCTTCAGCTATATTAATATTGCCAATCAATTAAATTATTCAGAGCTAAACTCAGAGACCAATGAAGCGACGAATAGTAGGCTCGATCAAAAAAATAGCTCTTTCGGCAGTAAGCTAATGAGTGAATGGAACAAGAAATTTAGCAGCCAGGTAAACCTATACCACACCGTATATACCTTGGATGCGGGGAACGTTTTCCCCGACCCTCAACTCCGATTGGTACAAGTGAATAAAGTGAAAGAAACAGGTCTAAAACTAGCCACAAATCTAACATTGGCCGAGGATTTTTCGTGGTTGAACGGGTATCAACTTACCGAAACAGGTATCACAAACCAAGCCTTCGTCACCCAACCCCCTTTTGAAAGCGACATTAAAAGGGTCATGAGAGCACATTCGGTCTTCTCGGAAATCAGCTACCGATCGCCCGATCGCAAATTGTATACCCGTGGCGGACTGCGATTCAACTATTTTCAAAACCCCGAGCTGTTTCAAAAACGTATTTTAGAACCAAGGCTTACCGTAAACTATACCTTAGCAAGGGGGTTAAAGGCCATTGCTCAAGGAGAGTTCAAAAGCCAGACAACCAACCAAGTAGTTGATCTGGAGCAAAATTTTCTCGGTGTAGAAAAGAGACGATGGATTATTGCGGATGGTGAAGATCTTCCCATTACCACCAGCAAACAAGGTGCCGTGGGCATCAATTACGACCAAAAACAATTATACGTAGGCCTTGAAGCCTTCTTCAAAGAGGTGAAAGGTGTAAGTACGGCCACCCAAGGATTCCAAAATCAAAACCAGTTTAATGGGGAGATCGGACAATACGATGTAAAGGGGATTGAATTTCTAATAAACAAAAAAACGGACGATTATAGCATCTGGGGAAGTTATACCTATAATTTTAATAATTACTACTTCCCAACCGCCGTACCACCTGAATTTCCGAACAATCTTGATGTGCGCCATACGGCAACTTTGGCAGCGACCTATACCCGCGGACAGTTAAAATTAAGCCTTGGCTTGAATTACCGCAGCGGGAAACCATTTACAGAACCTTCAGCGGAAAACCCCATTGATAACACCGTATTTCCCAGCCGTATTTTATTCGCCAATGCCAATAGCAGTCGACTACCCGACTATCTCAGAGCTGATTTTTCCGCGGTGTATGATTTTGAACTAATGACAGGAATAGATGCCTCCGTGGGCGCTTCGGTCCTTAACTTTACAGACAGACGCAACGTTTTTAATACCTATTACCGGCTTACTGCTGAAGAAGAAATTGAAAAAATAGAAAGTACTTCATTGGGCCTTACCCCAAATTTTAGCTTTAGAGTACGTTTTTAACTTTCTATTCTTTTTCACTATACTCCGGGCAATCGATTCGAATATCGGACGGCTGTAATTCTTTTTGCAGCAGATTGCAATAATCGGTTTTACTCTTTTTATCATAAAATTTGCAGCCATAACACGTACGTTGTACGTTCAGGATACCGGCCTTGTTCAATTGATAGATAAATTTACTGAGCGTTCCAAAGAGGTTCTGCAACTCTTCTGGCGCTATTTGAAACTGATCTCGCATAGGGTCGGCAAAATTCTCGGTTCGTTTTACCATATCCTTTCCGGCATCGGATAAAAAAATCGTGTAGCTACGGCTATCCCTCCCTGAAAAATCTTTTTCAACAAGTTTCTTTTTTTGCAATACCCGAACAGCATCACTTATAGTGGGTTTCGTGACATTGAATTCTTTTGCCAAATGGCTTACATTACAAAATGGTGCTTTATGGTAGGCGATGAAAATTAACAATTGAATCTGAATAGGGCTTAGTCCCAACTGCTTCGCCTTGTCCCACAATAACACTTTAAACGCTTCCGAAATTCGTTCAAGTCCGGCGATGACCTTTCCCGAAAGATCTTCATTTTGTCTGTTTGGGTCGAAAATTGATGTATCCATATAAAAAGCCTGTCGAAATTAGTTTCGACAGGCTAAAGTTAGTTATCCTAATCAAATTAGTTACAATTTTCCATTTCCAAGATGTCAAAACCATTTTGGGCAATGCCTTGGATGACCGTATCGGGGGCATTTTCCATATGACAAAACCGACACTCCTTCGACGATAATGTAGTGCTAGCAAGCCGTTTTCGCAATAGGTAGACTTTCCCAAAGGCGATTACCTTACTTTCAATCGTGTCGGCAGGCACCAAAATGTCAAAATGCATTGTTTTACCATCGGTTCTTTTTACATACGTATCCCACACAGCAACTTTCATAGGCTATTTTACAGTATAGGGTAAAGACAAATCACCACTGGCAACACCAAACACTTCATAAACTCCCAAAAGTGGTAGGTCCTCTTTGCTGCCGTTTACCTGCATAAAGGCCGTAACGCCGTCGTAAGTGAAATTTATTTGGTGATTGATGCGATAATCGGGTACTACCACTCGAATGGTGTTTGCTTTCGTGATCACTGGAAAGCCCGGAGAGTCCATATACATGGGCATTCCAGGATTTGTAGGTGGTAATACGACCGTGGTATCGTCTTTTTTAAACTGTTTTACCGACAGGCCGCCGGTTACGCGTTCGTCTTTGACCAACAGCACCCAATGCGGATGCCAAACGATTCCGTCATTGTCGAAGGTTCGGTCATTGTTCTCATCCCAAAGCGGCGTATCATCAAAATCGGGATGTGAGGTCAATGCCAGGGCAACGATGCCCTCGGTTTCCCCGAAACCTACGTCAGTCGATTTTAGCGTCGTGGGAAACACATACCCCAGTACCGGGGCACCATCAAGCTGCCCCACTGGTGTTGGGGTCGTTTTTCCCGCGGTTCCCTTCACCTGAATTTCCCAGACGGTCGCACCAATCTCCGCTTGGTGTACAACCGCCACTTCTTCAATTGAGAAATCAGCTGAATTATAGGTGCTTTTCTGTGCGCAAGAGGTTGTAAAAAAACCACTGAATACCGCCGTGGCGGCTACTACTATTGTTATTTTCATTTTATTGGATTTAAAAAGTCAGGAATCGATATATATTTAGGATTCCTAACTTTATAGTTTAAAAAAATTACCCTTTTACAGCTTCCATAGATGCTCCGAAATTCAGATGCAATACTTGGCCATTTGGAGTCAATAACGCTGGTACGGATGCCACACCGGCATCCTCCGCTTCGGAAATACGTGTTCGTTCTTCCCCGATATGTACCCTTTCGACACCGATTAAAGAAATAATTTCATGTTCTGCACTAATGCAAACCGGACAGCCCGCATGGTAAAAAATTGCTTTTTTCATTCTACTTCTGTTTTAAGTTAAATTATACTTCAAATTTAGTAAGGATTCCTAACTATATAATTTATTTATGATATGTTTTTCTTATGGCATGCTTTAAAAAATTGATAATAGCGGGCATTGCCCTTATCGAAATCCACACTTGGTATGTTGTTTACGCTGCTGTAAAACCTTCGGGAAATCAGGTTACCGTATAGTACAATAAAGAATATTCCCATGATAACAGCAACTGTTCGGCCATTTTAAAACCAATTCCTTCCATCTTACTTTATTCAATAGCCACCTCATTCCAATCGAATCAATCGGTGCCCCTTCAACTTTTTCCACATCTCGACTCCTGCTCATTACCATTATTCTTGTAAAGGCCTTCTTGACACCGAACGTAAGAACCAAAAAAGCGACCGCTCAGCCTCCTGTCCTGTTCATTTGTAGAAAGAAAAACAGCGGGTGTTCACCCGCTGTTTTTAAGCCTAGCTCCAAACATATACCTCCCTATTTTCCGGCCAAATATCCCAAAGAAAGTAAATTACTATAGCCTTCGTTAGACTTTTGATTAAAATCAGCCCCACTCGTCACCATCACTTGGTCTAAAGCGTCGTTTGATTTCTGCATTACCCTTACCTCAATTCCTCCGCTAGAGGGCTCACTTTGCCAGAGATAACCCAAAAACCTATTAATGTCAACGCTATCACTCCAATAGTTAAGCACATAATAACGAGTTATACCATTCACGGTAACGTCGTACTCATACAACGGAAGATAACCAGACTGAGCACTGGAACTGATTCTCCCTAAGATGTCAACACTATCAAACTCATCTGTGGTATACTCTAACCCTGTATATTCTTTATGATAACTAAAAACATTTGTGCCGTTCTTTACACCATTGTAGCGAATCAAAAGATTGCCCCCATTTTTATTTTTACCGAAAAGATTGTACAACCCTATTTTATCGGCCATGGTAAAGGGCAGGTCATATCCCACTGCGCAAGAAATCATATAAGAATCTTGAAGAGCGGCCGTTGCGATATTCTCGGTTCCATCGATGGCGTAATATTGAGAATCCGGAGTGGTAGAGGACTCCGAGCCTTGGCAATTTTGAAATGCCTGAGGTTGCAAATGATTGGTATGTAGCATCCCTATGGCATGTCCCAGTTCGTGAGCCAGCAAGCTAACCCTTTGCCCATGGAAACCTATTAAAAGATCAAATTTTATTCTCATGTTTTCTCCAGGCTTATCGACCGCTTGTCCCGCTTCCCCCTCCGGAAGGTCGGTCAACGCCAACTCTGAAATAACATCCCAATATGCTTTTATGTCGGCATTGTTCTTAGATGTAGTAAGCTCAAATCGGATTCCCAGATCAAGATTGTTGTATCTATCCATAGCCGCTTGCATATCACTCTCCATAAAAAAATTCACCCAAAAACCCAAGTGGACCTTTATGGTTTTTTGCGAACCATCAAAAGGTCGGGCGACCCAATTCTTATAACGATAAACTCTTCTGGTCTGCCCAGAGGAATCTTTTATTGTACTGGGCACCAGCATAGCATCCATCTGAGATTCACTTATGAGCATGTCTCCCTCTACCACATAGCTGTTCGCCTCTTTTTCGGTCCCTTCAAAACCCTCAGTATCTCCTAAACGATAGGTACGTTCGTCGATAGTAAAGCCCATTTTTTCCAATTTCCCCCGTACCTGTGGTGGTATATTGGATACAGGTCTTACCAGTGGTGTTCTATTTTCATTCTCTCGTATAAATTCAGCAATTGGATCCTCTATCGGTTCTGCAAAATCTTCCTCTTTGTGGCAGGCTTGAAACAAACCGACCATTAGCACTAGTACAATACTGTACACCTTTAAATTTTTCATAAGTACGTTTTATTTAGTTAAAAATAGAAGAGGTATGTCTCTTTAAATGAGTCAAAAAGCTATTTTTCCCTTTTTGCTACTTTTTATCATTGCACAGGCCTGAAATACAAGTCAAAAAAACGCGAAAGAGAACACCGAACCGTTGGTTTTGATGTTAGATGTTATCAGCCTCCCTCTTTGATGTTAATTTGTGTTAAAATTACTTCATAGATTACCTGATTTGGAAGCTAAGTAATAGTCGTTGTATATAGTAAATAAATGGCCTATAGAACGAATAGAAGTATCCTGAAAAGCGGGAAGGGGTATTTTTGGTTTACTGAAATTCGAATTTGAGCATGCTCTTGACGATTCCGTACAGCTCGGGGAAATCTGTGTGAAACTTAGTCGGGGTCTCTACATAGTTCTCGACCGCGACCGAGAAGAATTCCTGTGGGTTGGTCATCCCGTATTCTCGAAAATACTGTGCCGTCTCTAACTGGCCACGAAAATCATCGAGCGCCAAAAGTGCTTTAATTTTCCTAAAACCCACCCTGAACTTGAGGGCCTCCCAAGAACCCTTTTGTTTCATTTCGTAGCTCAATGCATGGGCGAACTCATGCATTGCCAGGTTCATATTGTCATTCGGAATTTTAAAGCCTTCCCATAGTTTCTCAGCCGAGAACACCACTGTTTTAAAAAAGGGGTTGTACTCTCCGAAATGATGTCTTCGACCAATTCGCGAATAATATTGTGAAGGATATACTATAATTCGCAGCAGTGAGCGGCGCATTTTATAATTTTTCAGTCCCAAGGTCATCAAGACGATGCTACCACTTAAGATGAGTCTAATATCGGCTTGGCGGGTCACATCGCCATAAAAGACAAATTTTTTTCGGCTTAAAAACCATTGAATGCGCTCTTCACACCTTTTTCTTTGCGAATCGGGCAATTTTCGATATACCGGAAAATTATCGAACAAAATACCCCTATCCGCTTCGGTAATGGGTTTTAATTTTACAAACGGATTGAACTGCATCAAGCCTATTGCATAATAAATGATATACAATAGTTGACAAACAATATAGACTCCAGCAAGAATCGCAAAGATCTTTGGTCCGAACATACAGTTTAAAAACTTAGAAAACCGGAATTAATTGCAACGGATCGTTGCGTTACATTCTTTCGGGCACCTGAATACCCAATAAAAGAAAGGCCGATTGCACCACCTCTGCCACTTTTTTGGAAAGTTGCACCCGAAACGATTTTTGATCTACATTGGTCTCTCCCAAAATAGATACTTGCTGGTAAAACGAATTGAACCCTTTTACCAAATCGTAGGTATAATTTGCAATCAAGGCCGGACTATACTGCTGAGCGGCCAACTGAATGGTCTCGGGAAAATGCCGTAATTGTTTCAATAGTTCCTTTTCTTTTGGGTGAAGCCCAACTTTGGTATCCACCGCTTCCATAGGCACACCCAAACTGTCGGCCTTGCGTAAAATAGACTGTATACGTGCGTAGGTATATTGTATAAACGGACCCGTATTGCCTTGAAAATCGACTGACTCCTCTGGATCGAACAGAATTCGTTTTTTCGGATCTACCTTTAAAATATAGTACTTCAAGGCTCCCAAACCGATCATTTTATACAACTGCTGTTTTTCGGTTTCGGAATACTCCTCCAACTTGCCGAGCTCCTCAGAAATATTGCCTGCTGTCTGTGTCATCTCTACCATCAAATCATCGGCATCTACCACCGTACCTTCTCGGCTCTTCATTTTTCCGCTGGGAAGATCCACCATCCCGTAGCTTAAATGATGCAGCTTTTCCGCCCATGAAAAGCCTAGTTTTTTAAGAATCAGAAAAAGTACTTTAAAATGATAGTCCTGCTCATTCCCCACAGTATAGACCATTCCTCCGATGTCCGGGTAATCTTTTACCCGCTGAATGGCGGTTCCAATATCTTGGGTCATATAGACTGCAGTCCCGTCGGAACGTAATACAATTTTTTCATCCAAACCTTCGTCGGTCAAATCAATCCACACACTGCCATCGTCTTTTCTATAAAAAACACCTTTTTCCAAACCATCTGCCACCACATCTTTTCCCAGTAGATAGGTATTGCTTTCGTAATAGAGCTGATCAAAATCTACACCCAGATTCTTATATGTAACATCAAATCCTTCATAGACCCACCCATTCATTTTTTTCCACAGGGCGACAACTTCTTCGTCCCCTGCTTCCCAATTACGCAGCATCTCTTGTGCTTCTTGTAAAATAGGAGCCTCTTTCTCAGCAACTTTCAAATCAGCTCCCTCGGCAACTAGCTTTGCAATTTCTTCCTTGTATGCCTTGTCAAACGTCACATAATAATTCCCTACAAGCTTGTCGCCTTTTAAACCAGTACTTTCGGGGGTTTCTCCACTTCCAAAGCGCTGCCAAGCAACCATACTCTTACAAATATGGATGCCCCGATCGTTGATTATTTGTGTTTTATACACCTTTTTACCCGCCGCTTTTAAAATCTCCGCGACGGAATATCCTAAGAGATTGTTGCGGATGTGTCCTAAATGAAGTGGTTTGTTCGTGTTGGGAGAAGAATACTCGACCATTACCGCATCTGAATCGGCCGGTGTTGCATATCCGAAATTTTCCTGAGATCGAATGCCATTAAAAAAGTGTAGATAGTACTCGTCCGAAATCACAATATTCAAAAAACCTTTGATCACATTAAAAGCAACCACTTCGGCAACCGCCTCGACCAAAAATTCCCCTATCTGCTCCCCTATCTGAGCCGGATTGCCCTTCACAAAACGCAGCATTGGAAAGACCACCACCGTAATATCCCCTTCAAAATCCTTTCGCGTAGGCTGAAATTCTACCGAAGGTAGCTCCACTTCAAACAAAGACAATACTGCCTTTTTCACTTCGGTTTCCAATGTGTGTTGTATGTTCATCGATTCTTCCTTTCTAAGGGTGCAAAACTAATCAATTTTTATGCTTTTACAGCTGTGCGAATGGGAATGCCTCGCTTTTCACTAACTTTATAAAAAAGAATTGTTGATGGAGCATCTTCCTGCATTCCTTTCGTGTTGGCTTCTTTGCTGACAAGAAAACCGGGATTCATACGACTCAAGGGAATAGATGCAATGTTAGACGCACACGGAATAACAATCAAACTCGCGCAATACCAAGAAGCATGCTGGTAAACGTATCGTATACTAATAAGCACATTACTAGGAAGGTAGACACAGCCGTCGGAAAACCCTTTCCGTTAAAAGACCGCTGGAAGATGGGAGGCATTGGCTCCCCCAAGTTGTTCATTACCGAAACCAGCGTCGAAATTCACAATCTTTTGATTCTCGATAACAATGTAAATTCCTGCAATATCGAAATGCGCCCTAAAGGCATCATATTGCGGTTTCGTTCCTTATTGGAAACCTATGCCCTTGTAATTCCCTATTACAAGCTTAGCGTTTACAAAGGTGATTTTGCCGTGTACTCTGTGTATCGAGATCATCATTTTATCAAAGTACGATCGGATACCAAGGCCATTCAAAAGTTTTTTAGAAAGTTGTTGGATTATAAGGCCGATAATGCCCCTACTTCTATTGAAGATTTGTAACCTATGAAAATACTCCTCACCGGTGCCAACGGCTATATCGGCATGCGCCTCCTTCCCCAACTATTAGCACTGGGCCACCAAGTCGTCTGTGCGGTGCGGGACGCGGAACGACTATCGGTCGATGTGGAAATTCGGTCTCAGATAGAAGTCATCGAAATAGACTTTTTACAAGAAATGGTCCCCGGTTTGCTTCCTTCGGACATTGATGCAGCCTACTTTCTCATTCATTCCATGAGTTCTTCCACCAAAGAGTTTGATGCGATGGAATCGGCTACCGCGCATCACTTTAATGGTTATCTGGCCAACACCAATGCAAAACAAGTTATTTACCTCAGCGGTATTGCCAACGAAGAAAACCTTTCAAAGCATCTTTGGTCCCGAAAAAATGTAGAAGGAATTCTAGCACAAGGCACCTTTGCACTTACAGTACTACGGGCAGGTATAATCGTGGGATCCGGCAGTTCCTCTTTTGAAATTATCAGGGACCTCTGCGAAAAGTTACCCTTTATGATTACCCCAAAATGGGTTCTTACCAAAACGCAACCGATTGCCATTCGGGATGTCATTCATTTTCTAACGGGCGTTTTGGGCAACGATCAGGCGTATGGTTCTTTTGACATTGCCGGACCGAATGTGCTTAGTTACAAACAAATGATGCAACAGTACGCGAAAGTCCGTGGCTTTAAAAACTGGATCGTCACCGTTCCTATCATGACCCCAAAGCTATCGTCTTATTGGTTGTATTTTGTGACCTCTACCTCTTACAAGCTGGCAATGAACCTAGTAGATAGCATGAAAATAGAAGTTATTGCCAGAGACAATCGGTTACAGCAATTACTGGGTATCAAAACACATACCTATGCAGCGGCAATTGACATGGCCTTTAAAAAAATAGCCCAAAACCTAGTCGTTAGTAGTTGGAAGGACAGCATGGTAAGCGGGCGTTTCAACAAAGACTTGGGCAAGTACATACAAGTACCCAAATATGGGGTGTTAAAAGACGTACAACAGCGGGTCGTTACTAATCCGGATCAGGTACTTAAAAACATCTGGCGGATCGGGGGCGATCATGGCTGGTACTATGGTAATTGGTTATGGAAGACGCGCGGACTATTAGACAAAGCGATTGGTGGGGTGGGTCTTCGCAGGGGCCGTACCCATCCCGATAAGTTGTTTCCCGGCGATTCGCTGGACTTTTGGCGGGTACTCCTAGCGGATAAAAAAGAAAAACGCTTGCTTTTGTTCGCTGAAATGCGGCTCCCGGGAGAAGCGTGGCTGGAATTTAAGATCGATACCGACAATGTATTGCACCAGACCGCTACTTTTAGGCCACGCGGGCTACGAGGACGGTTGTACTGGTATAGCATTGTGCCCTTGCATTACTTTATTTTCGGGGGGATGATACGTAATATCGCCAAGGCGAAGTAATATATAGATGATCGCGTACTTATTGTTTGGGAAGTGCCTTCCACTTTTGCCATTCCTGAAAGGCAGGGCGGGGGTTTCCTTCCCCGTCCAATAAACCATTGTCTCTCCAAACCTTCAGAATATCGGGCGAATTCTGCGTTTTTTCATACAAGCCATCATAATCACGGTATACAAACCAAATCAAAAACGCGGCATCCAGTTCATTGCACGCTTCGAATAGCTTCGTCAGGTATTGTTCTTGCCATTCCTCGGTGCCTTTTACTTCTACTCCCAGATTCTCAATAATCAAATCCTCTGCACAAAAACCGGTCTCAGAAATGGCAAAAGGCTTTGCGCTGTCCAAATTTCTAAAATCGTTCAACCAAGTATTGGCAAAAAGTTGGGGATCCGCATCTCTTTGAAGATTGGTATACTCTAGAAAGGGATAGGTACTCATTGCGATCAAATCAGAATACTGTAACAACATTTGCGATGTTTCCAACAATTCCGGATGCGAATTTTCAAAAGATCTGTCCTGCAGGGTCAAAAAAATCGGAAGGTCGGGATAGGCCGTTTTTAAGGATGTATAGGTGGCTTGTGCGAGGGTCAGAAACTGCGTAAAAGCTACCTCTTCTTTCTTAAAAGTAGCATTGGTTTCAATTCCGTAGGCGAAATAATCGGGCTGCACTTCATCAATGATCCGTTTGCAATATTTTTCATAGGCCGCGATTACGTCTTGGTCATCAAAACTTTTACCTTCCCAAAAATCGGGCAAGTCTTGATGACTCCCCTCATTGTTCCAGTACCCTGCCAATTCTTTTCGGTTCTGCTGGGCCGGAGTGGCCGTCAATAAGATTTTAGTACCAGGTCGCAGCCCTGTTTTGGTGGCATTTAAGGTATTCTGAACTTCTGAGGGAAAAGGGGTATCGTTCAACGCTTCGTCCCATGGAACGCCATGGTCTAAATGGTTTAAGAAAATATCTCCATTGGCCGCAACTTCCTCATAGGTATCCAACTGTGCGGCAACGGTAAGATCATACGGAAAAGCCGTAAATCCCATGGTAAAAGAGCGGGTCTCCTGCGTCTCGACCACTGTTGGGTCGTTCTCTTTTGCACAGCCCGACAAAACTGCTAATACTACAAGTAAACACCTGAATTTCATTACAATAGACCTATAAGATGATAACGCAGACAGGTAGGCCTATATTGTAGAAAGCTGAAAGCTATGACTCGTTTGTACCCTATGGACACATATCAAAACCATATCTACATTTAACCGGTGCAACGAGCCTATCATTTTTTCGGCAAAAACACTTCTGCCATCATACAACGGGCACTACCGCCCCCGCAAGTCTCGATAGTATCGAGCGGACTATGGATAATAGCGCAGCTTTTTTCGATGGCCGCTATTTGATCGGGGCGCAAACTCTTATAGGCAGCCGTACTCATCACCATAAATCGCCGATCGTTTTCTCCAAATACTTGTAGCATATTGCCCGCAAACTGATGCATTTGTTCGTCCGTGATAGAAATCACCTCTTTCCCGTCATTTTTTAGATGTTTTACGACTTGGGCGCGTTCTTTCTTGTCATCGATCGCATCAAGGTTAATCACCGCAAAATCTTCTGCCATCGCCATCATTACATTGGTATGGTAAATGGGAAGTCGCTCCCCATCTACAGTTTGATTGGCCGTGAAAATAACCGGGAAACAGTCGAAATCTTCACAAAACTCAATAAACAATTCTTCATGCGCCCGTTCAGACAAGGCACAATAGGCTTTTTGATGTACCCGATCTTTTAAAATACTACCGGTACCTTCTAGAAAAACCCCTTCCTCCTCAGCCGCCGTATAGTCCACTACATGGTCGATCCGAAAACCCTCGCCTTCCAAAATATCAAAAATATCTTCCCTTCGTTCATTTCGTCGATTCTCCGCAAACATGGGGTATACCACTACGGTACCATTCGCGTGAAACGAGATCCAGTTATTTGGAAAAATAGAATCGGGCGTATCGGGCTCTTTGGTATCGTCTACTACGATCACGTTGACACCTTTCGCCCTGAGTTTTTCAACAAAAGCATCGAATTCGGACTGTGCCCGGGCGTTCACCTCTTGCTGTTTTAGGGCCAGGTTTTCTTGAAAATAATTGTTCACCGCTGTTTGTTCGTTCATTCGAAATCGTACAGGGCGAACCATCAAAATGGTGTTGGTAATTTGCATTTCGTTTCTATTTAAAAAACAATAAATGTATTTTGGCAACTGCTTTTTGCGATGGCTAAATTATGCTTTTTTATAGTGCTCTTTGAATACATTTACAGAAAAAAAATACACTTTTAAAATAAGTGGTAGCTTGCAGGTTTTAAACCACTTTCAAGGACTATTATGCAGGGAGAAACACAATTGGAAGAACTGATCAAAGGAATGAAACCCAGCTTGCATTCGGGACGTTATGTGTTTGCAACAGTCGCAACCACCGAACATATTCAGCGAGCCGATATCCTGGGAGAATTTAAGGAAGAAGAAGGAATTACTATTATTCTAGCGCAGCAAAAAGCGGATGCCTTGCGTATACCCTATGAGTTCATTGCCGCGTGGATTACCCTCACCATTCATTCTTCCCTATCCGCTCACGGATTAACGGCCGCTTTTGCAACCGCCCTGGCAAAAAACAAGATCAGTTGTAATGTGATTGCCGGCTATTACCACGACCACCTCTTTGTTCCCCACACTGAGGGAAAAAGGGCTCTAGAAGTACTAAAAGCGCTGGCCAAAGCCGACTAAAAGAACTTGGAAATGGCAATGCGAAGAAAACTATCGTCTTGAAAGTTCGACAAAATAAGTTCGTTCGCATCAATCGATTGAAAGACCCGCGCCTCTACCTCCACCGTCCAAGTGCTTCCAAAGCGTCGGGATGCCTCTAAGCTGAAAATTTTACTGCTTGAATCCAAGTCGGACAGTCCGCCTATCAAAAAAGACGTATCCGCCGTATCATTTAAGGCGATACGACTCCCAAAAAATAAATCATTTTGTAGTGCATTCAACGCCAATTCGTCTCGTTCATCGTAGCTGTATTCCCCTAGAATTCCAATATCCAAACCATTGCCGTCAATATTGCTAAAGGTATATTCCAAACCAGCGGCCAATGCGAAAAAATCTTGGATTTTAGATTGGCGATAGATCGATTCCAATTTCCAAAGGAATGCACTATGGGTTAGCTGTAATTCTAGGCCTGTCTGGTTGATCACTGGATAAAAGGCATTGATATTCCCTAGCGCATCAAATGCAAACAAAGGTTCTCTTCCGTTTCCGTAAAAATGGGACACTGCCACGTCTACAATACCAACGTAGTGTTTCCACCGAACTGCAACATCCTGCCGCCATTCTTCGGCCCCACTTTCATATAGCAGGTCATCCTGATTCAATACGGTACCAAAACGCAAGCGCCCCGCTTCCCCAGCAAAGGTACGTTTGCGATGATATGGTAAATAGAACAGATCAAAGGTCCCGATCTTATTGGTTATCCAACTGAACTGCACCATGGGCTGTCCCAGTTTCTCCTCGCCATCAAAGGTTTCAACAGCATCGGTCTGGTTGATAACATCTACCAAATGGTTGCTCTCTGCAACGCCCCAATACACTTTTTTAAAACCCGCGCTCACCTCCCAGTTTCCCTTGGCTTTTTGGTAATAGAGTTCGCGAATATCCCAATGCGTTCGTTCATCATCCCTATCGAGCCTTAAAAATCCTTGAAAATTGATACTTTCGTACCCTTTGTTCCAAGAGGCTTCATAGGATGGTTTAAACGCAATGGAAGGATAGTGGTTTTCTTGCCCCTCAAAACGGGCCGCATCAACAAAATAACGATACTCCCCTGCTATTTCGAGTTCTACTTCATGGGTCACCTTTCGCTGCGGTTCCCCTTCTTGAGAACGTACGTACGTTGTTGCCAAAAGAATTAGTACCCCCCAGACCATGCTCGTTTTCATACCTATTTATTTAAAAAGGCCGAGCCGAACCAAGAGTAACAGAGTTACTACCGTTCAAAACATTCGCCAACCAACATAAGATCGGCCCGACCTTTACCAATTACTTCCCTGCGCGCTGCAGGGCCACCTGTGAAAAATCATCTTCTGAATAGGTCACTCCAAAATCGTAGCCCGCAAATTGCAACAAGGTCTCCTTGTTGCTTTGGTGGTTCACCATTTTTAAAGTACCAGCACGCCAGAATTTATTTTTATATAGTTTGTAATCGCTGTACGTCAACGTTTTCAAAAGGGCATTCTTTCGATCATAGAATTCTATCTTTTCCAAGCGATACCCTTTGTCTTTGTTGTAGGATACAATGCGCCTGGTGTATCCCGACTTTGGGTCAACTGGGTCTTGCTCAACTATCAAGAGCCCATTCTTTTCCTCCAAGAATGTATAAGTGTACTTCTCTACCTCCTGTGAAGAGAGGTCTTCATACGCAAATTCGCTCCCAACGAACGGACCCGATTTGTTATTGGATGAAATTCGTTTCACCCTCTTGATCGACGGTAGGTATAGCCATTGATCGTCGGATCCTACCTTGTGCGTATAGGTCAGTGTGGATGTTCCCTTCACATCCTTGGGGCTGTTAAAGGCTATCAGCGATTTGTCACCATCCTCGATCAACTCCAAGGTCTTTGTGGTCATGGTTCGTTCACTCTTTTGGCCGTTCTTGTTCTTTAAGATCATTTTGAGCTCTACCGTAGAGCTGCCAAATCCCAAATCGGCCTGCTCGGCCGCCTTGGCAATCTCTAGCCCTTTCTCTTTTGCGGTTTGGGCCGAGACCAAGTTGAATGCTACAAATGCGGCTACTGTAAAAATGGATGTTTTCATCGTACTATTTTGTTTAGGTTTAAATCGAATTTATTTTTTTAGCTTCATTGCAGGCTGCCCTGTAAGCTGAGCTGCGCCTACTTCACTTTTTTTGCTAGACAATATCAGCAAGGCCGGAAGCAACAGAAAATCAATGATCAAGGCGGCCAAGATGATAATGACGGTTATACGGGCCATATAACTGTTCAGTGCGAAGGAGGAGGTAGATAGTACCACAAAGCCCGATAGCAATACCAACGTGGTCGTTACCAAGGCGCGGCCCACCGTCTCAAAGGCGTATACAACGGCTTGCTTGGCATCGTACCCCAATTCGCGACGCGCTCGCAGGAACTTGCTCATAAAGTGCACCGTATCATCCACGATAATTCCCAAGGTCATACCAAAAACGATGACCATACCCGTATTGATCTGCCCCTTGTACAACGCCCATATTCCGAAACCGACCAAGACCGGGGTTACATTGGGTATGATACTTAGCAATCCTAGTTTAAAGCTTTGCAAGGCAAGCATCAACACCAATGAGATGAGGATCAACGCAATAATATTACCATTGAACATACTATCTGCCTGTCTGAACCCAAGTTTGGAAAACATCATGGTAGGGCTCACCCCGATGGCATGCATTGGTTCATCTGCATTGGTTCGCAACCATTCCTCTGCTCTAGAGGAAAAAGCGATCATTTCGGCACTGGAAATATTTTTTAAGGTGGTAGTGACCCGTGTTTCGGACTTATCTACATTGATTTGGTTGTTTAAATCAAGACCAAAAGGCAGTGAAAGCTCGTACAATAAGAGAAATTGGGCCGCTTCCTCCCTGTTATCGGGTACCCGGTAATAGGCTTCGTCATCGCCATGCATAGAGCGATTCACCCTTCGTGCGACCTCACTAAAAGCATTTACATGTACCACTTCGGGCTGTTCGTTCAACCAGTCTTCAAATTCATTCAACTTGCTTAAATAGGCTGGGTTATTAATTCCCCCACTTTCTCCACTGCCTATGGAGAATTCTACATTGTAAAAGCCTGTGAGGTTGTCATTGATAAAATCGCTATCGCGCCGAAACTCGACCGAATCATCGAAATACTCCACGAACTCGTCATTAAAAACATTTAAGGTCGCCAAATAGGTCAAACCCGAAATGATCACCAAAGAAACAACGGTAAGACGAATGGGTTGCCTGGTTACAAAAAGGCCCAATCTAGTATATAGGTCGCTCTTTTTCTTTGCCTGTACCCCGGCCTTTTTCTTCCAAAGCGGAAAGATGGCCATTAGGGCCGGTAAGGTCGTGGTAGAATATAGAAAGGCCATGGTCATCCCAAATGCGGTAATATTCCCTAAATCCCAAAAGGGAGGTACATCACCAAAATTCATGGTTAGAAACCCGATCACAGTTGTTAAACTGGTAATCAAGACCGGCATAAAATTAAGGCGCATACTTTCTACCAACGCCTCTTTCTTGGTCATCCCGTCCTTTCGAGCTTTTTGGAGCATTGTAATCAGAATATGAATACTATCGGCCACCGCTAACGTAAGGATCATGGTCGGAAATACAGAAGAGGGCGGAGTAAGCTTGATATCATTGAGACCAATAAAACCAACGGCACTTAGTATCGAAAACAATACGACTAACAAGGTGGCAATGGTCGCAAAGAAGTTACGAGTCAACACGAATGTCACCAATACAACAATCAACAACATGATTCCGATAAGCGCCAAATCGTTTTGTGAGGATTCAAAAAAGGCCGTATTCAACGGAACCAAACCAGTGGTATAGACTTCAAACTGCGGATGATTCTCCTTGAATTCAGCTACCATTTTTCGGGTAGCTACGGTCACTTCAGGGATTTCCGTGGCACTATCGATACCTGGTAGGCGCAAGGTTACATTAATAGCGGTAACACTGCCCGCTTCATTAATGATCCGATGTAAAAGCAATGGTTCTTTGAGTGCTTTTGCTTTTATCTCTTTGATTTCAGCTTCCGTTTTATTGGCAGATTCGTACGAAAGATCATCTACGTACAAATCATCGCCAACGGCGCTCGTATGCTGAAAATTCGTTACCGCATCTACCCTAGAGGAGTATGGGGTATTCCACGCGCTGGCGGTCAGTTCTTCAATCGCTACCAAATTTTCTTTGGTGAAGACCTCTCCGTTTTCGGGAGCTAAGACAATGACAATGTTATCATCTTTCGTATATTTTTCCTGAAGCGCATCGAACGCTTCCAATTCGGGGTTCGATTCACTAAAGAACACATGATAATCTCCATCAAAGGCCATTTTACCCTGGGAGGCCAATCCAATTGCCAGTGCAGTGGTAAGCAATAGCACGGGCCATTTAAATTTGATTACGAATTCAGCCCATTTCCTGGCAAAGGTGTTGACGGATTCTCCCGTCTTTTTAAATGCATTCATAGTTATTAGGTTTACTAGTTGACCAGTCGATTAGTAAAAGACCAGTTTTTTTACAATAATTTTAAGCGTACTATGGTATGACGTTTTGCGAAATTAGAATTGGACATGTTTTAATAATTATTTAAAAGATGACCGGTCGTCTATTAAACAATTCCAAGCATTATAACATCTCTTCCTCTTTACAGCAATGTAATTGGTCTGTTCGCCCTTTTCAGTTTAGAAAATTACTGGAACAGCATTGTTTTCACCATATTCATATAGTTATCGATTGGATAACTACTTTTCATTTCTTTCATCGTCGTCATGGCACCTTTTCCTGCATCTTCGAAAAAGGCAACCAAATCGGTCGCGTTCAACGCGGCGTTCACATCTCCATCTGCCTGCGCTTCCCTGACCACTTCAACTATTTCTGCCTGAACGGCCGTCTCTAGTTCCAGAATTGCCTCACGGATATTTTCACTGTGTTCGGCCATTTCGTTCCCTATATTGCAAGCCAGGCAACCCATTTTGAAATCCATCTCATTCTTCAATACACTGTATCGATAGTTATGAAAAGTGAGCAATCGCTCTTTTGCAGAAAGTTCTTTATTTCCTAGTATTTCCCTAGCTGGGCCGAATTGTGCCTCGAAATACATTTCTATTGCCTTGATTACAAAATCTTCCTTGCTTTCGAAATAAAAATAGAACGACCCTTTGGGAACCCCTGCAGCGTTTACAATATCATTCACGCTGGTCGCATTGTATCCTTTGGACCAAAGCAAAGCCATTCCCTTTTCCAAAAGAGAATCTGCTTTTATCTCATGCTTTAATGTCTTTGACATTGCTCGTTTACTGTGGCGTAAAAATATGACCACTCGTCTAGTAAAACAACTTTTAAGGTGTTAAAATTTTCCAATCACCATTTAAAAAGCTGTTTTTCAATTACTTAAATTAATTTTCCTCCGTATTACCATCTACGAACGCTTGTTTAAACGGTACCCTGTTACGCACGCACCAAGGGGAGTGTGCTGCAGCGTAAAAGGCCTTCTTGTTTTGAGATTTCGCCATAGGGTATCTCCTCGACCGTAAAACCTTGGTCGCGTAACCAATTGTTCAAACGTGTAAAGTTCCGTTCTGACACCACGACTTCCGGAGAAATGGAAAACACATTGCTGAACATCGCATACATTTCATCGGAGCTTATTTCGAATACATTTTCTTTTCCAAAAAATTCGACCAACCACTGATATTCCGCTTCGACCAGAAAGCCATTTTTATGAAGTATGGCCTTTCCTTTTCCCAAAGGTTGAAAGCAACAATCTAGGTGAAGAGCATTCTCCCTAGCGTTTTTGGATTTACGCAGCTCAAAGGCCTTTACAGTTTTGTTAGGAAATTGCCGGGCAAGAAATGCGACCGCTTCCGCATTGGTACGCGCCGTAATATGTTCCGGGTAATCAGCTGCGGTATAGGTACCCACAAAGATATAATCGTTCCAGGGCATTACATCCCCGCCTTCCACATGTACTTCTTCCGGAGCGTGAATGATATGTTCTGGATCAATATACTCCAACACATGTAAAATTGCCTCGAACTCTTTTTCCCTATCTGGTAAGATGTTCGCTTTGATCAGCTTATTTTCAATTACAAAGGCAATATCCCTAGAAAAAATCTGATTGCAATCTTTCAAAACCTCGGGTCGAAATACTTCCACCCCATACTTTGTCAATACCGCTACAAAGGCCGTCATTTCTTGCACCATATCAGTTTCTTCGGGGTAGGTACCCGCCAAAATATGTTCCAATGATTTTGGATCATACGCTTCTTCAGGTAATGGTACTGGTCCGCAACTCTCCGCAGTACCCAAAACCACTGCTTTTAGAGGTGAAATTTCATCATTGACATTGAGATGGAGCATAGCTAAAATTTTGGCAAATATACCATTGTTCGTGCGGGTAAAAAAAAGCCCTTCCAAGTTTCTGGAAGGGCTTTTATATTTTGTTTTTGTTCGCAACGACTATCGCTGGTCTACCTCTACAAAACCGCGGGAATTCGCTCCCGTATATACTTGTCTAGGGCGACCTATGGGTTCGTTGTTCAAACGCATTTCCCTCC
The DNA here is from genome assembly GCA_938020445.1 of uncultured Flavobacteriaceae bacterium. Lineage (GTDB taxonomy): Bacteria > Bacteroidota > Bacteroidia > Flavobacteriales > Flavobacteriaceae > Pelagihabitans. Next base: position 58,875 of record CALIIC010000093.1, read on the forward strand.
ATTGTGCAATCCACCCGGGAAGTCTTCCCAAAGCAAACATCACCGTAAACATTTCGGTAGGTATTCCCAAAGCCCGGTAAATAATACCTGAATAAAAATCCACATTTGGATAGAGCTTTCGATCTACAAAGTACTGATCTTCCAATGCTTCTTTTTCAAGCCCTTTGGCTATTTCCAAAATAGGATCTTCGATTCCTAAATCGGCCAATACCTCATCTGCTGCCACTTTTATAATCTTGGCCCTCGGATCAAAGTTTTTATATACGCGGTGTCCAAAGCCCATAAGACGAAAAGGGTCGCTCTTGTCTTTTGCCTTGGCCATATACTTCTTGGTATCTCCCCCATCTGCTTCTATTGCCTCCAACATTTCAAGTACCGCTTGGTTGGCACCACCATGCAAGGGGCCCCATAAAGCCGAAATACCTGCCGAAAGCGATGCAAACAAGCCCGCATGGGATGAACCTACGATCCGCACGGTCGAAGTAGAGCAGTTCTGCTCATGATCAGCATGCAGTATCAAAAGTTTGTCTAAAGCTTCTATAACGATTTCATTCTTTTGGTAGGTTTGGGTCGGTTTTTTAAACATCATTTTGTGGATGTTCTCTACATACCCCAAGCTATCATCGCCATAATCCAAAGGAAGTCCTTTCTTTTTGCGCATAGTCCAAGCGACCAACACCGGAAACTTTGCCAGAATGCGCACAATTGCGTGGTACATGGCCTTTTCCGAAGAAACATCTACTGTTGAAGGGTTAAAAGCAATCAAAGCACTTGTCAAAGATGACAATACCCCCATAGGATGCGCTGATTTTGGAAAGCTGTCCAGAATTTTCTTCATTTCCTCATCAACATGCGATTCCTCTTTGATATCCGCATGAAACTTAACGAGCTGCTCTTTATTGGGTAATTCTCCAAAAATCAATAAATAAGCTACCTCTAAAAAATCAGCTTTTTCTGCAAGTTCCTCGATTGAATAACCGCGATATCTGAGTATACCCTTTTCCCCATCCAAAAAAGTAATGGCACTGGAGCAAGAACCCGTATTCTTATAACCGGGGTCTATGGTGGTGATACCCCCTGTTGCCGACCGCAAGGTTTTTATATCGATGGCAAGCTCGTCTTCGGAGCCTTTTATTACCGGAAATTCGTATTTCTGACCGTTATATTCTAAAGTAGCTTTGTCTGTCATTTGTCGTAATTACTTAATTTTAAAGTGAATTGTAAATTTAAGAAAAACAAGGGACGTTAACAATTTAGTCTTGGTATTTAGACATTAATTAACGCCTGTTAATTCGGTAGATACGCACTATAACAAGTAAAGTTGTTTGTAATAGTCCGTCACCGATTTTTCCCATGTAAATCTCATTTTTTTTGCCCCTGACCGAATGCGTTGCCATTTTTTTGGATCGTTCTTAAAAACATCCAAAGCAAGATCGAAACTTGCCAGCATATTCTGTATTTTTTCCTCGTAGGTATCCCCATCGAACGCAAAGCCCGTTTTCATATGCGCAACAGTGTCCTTGAGGCCGCCCGTGTGATGCACCAAACAGGGGTTTCCATTTCGCATTGCCAGCATTTGACTGATACCACATGGCTCAAAAAGGCTCGGCATAAAGTATAAATTCGATTCTAGATAAATAGAATCTATCAGATCCTCGGATTGTCCGTTCGTAAAAATAAAATTCTGATGCGTATAGCTCATTTCCCTGAAAAGTGCTTCGTACTCTGGAGCACCCGTACCCAATAGCATAAAGATACCATCAACTTCGTCGAGCTTTTTCAAGATACTTACGAATGCCTCCGGGGAACGTTTAAAAAAGTAAAATTTTTGCTCCGTTAGGCGTGCTACGCTCGAAACAATGAATTTTGGTTGTTTCGCTACATACTGCATTACCTTCTCCCCGGTATGGGCCAAAAAGTCGGCCTTGTACTTCTTAGACTCTTCTTGAAGCCATCGAAACAATGCTTTTACCGTATTCCGATACAACTTGCCCGTATCCGCAACTCTAATATTGCCATAATTACAGCCATTCAAAATACCGTAAAGGCGCCCTTCATTGTCTGCTTTCAACAAATCTTGTTCCAAGCCTTCGCCTCCGATAAATTCTGGTGGGGAACTGGGTTTTAGCACATCTTCCTTGTAAGAAGGGGAAACGGTATGTACGGCATCTGCTAAGCGTATGCCCACCGCCATCAAATTCACACAATCCTGATAGCGATAATCCATCAACGCCTTCTCATCATAATTGATTTCGGGAAACCATGTTTTTAGCGAAGAGTAGTTGTTCTCAAAAGGACGTATGCCCTGTATTGCCAAGTTATGGATGCTATACACATACCGCATCTTTGTAAGTGCCTTATAAGCAGGGTGGTATTTCTTTAAGAACAGGACCAAACTTGAGTGCCAATCGTGCATATGCACAACATCTAATTTCCCAAAAGCCTCTTTTTTAAGCGCCTCAGCCACGCCGGTACAAAAAATAAAGTACTTGATAGCATCGGTATAGAAGGGTTCGGTAGGATCGTTGTGATAAATATGGGCAATATCGCCTTCCTCTATCTCAGGATGATGCAATACATAATGATGAACGTTCTTATATTCTTTCTTGGGAATGACCTCATACAATTCAGCAGTATAGGTTGTGCCTCTAAGCGGGAAATTAAGGTGGGTCTTGAAGGTCCCGTTTTGATGCAATCGCCCATAGGAAGGTACGACCACATGTACTTTATCTCCCATAGCAGAAATCTGTCTCGGTACGTCGCGGACTACATCACCCATGCCCCCGGCCTTGCAATCCGGTATTGCATCATTTTCGGCGGCAACGAAAAGAAAATTGTTCATCTGATATTATTGTATTGAGTATGTTACAAGATATTCAAATTAATCTTACAAAAATGGTCCTACTATCAAAAAACCCCCTACAATCCCATCAAGGGAATGAAAGGGGGCTTCTTTATTATTTTAAGTAAGGTTTATGTAAGCTTAAAAGCCTTTTCTTGCGGATAGTAAGCCATTTCACCTAGTTCTTCCTCTATACGAAGCAATTGGTTGTACTTGGCCATTCTATCAGAACGTGAAGCAGAACCCGTTTTGATTTGTCCGGTATTCAAAGCCACGGCAAGATCCGCAATCGTATTGTCTTCGGTTTCTCCCGACCGGTGTGACATAACGGAAGTATATCCTGCATTTTTGGCCATATTCACCGCAGCAATTGTCTCTGTCAATGTTCCGATTTGATTTACTTTGATCAAAATCGAATTGGCAATTCCGTTTTCGATTCCTCTTGACAAACGCTCTACATTGGTCACGAACAAATCGTCCCCTACCAATTGTACCTTATCACCAATCTTATCGGTCAAGGCTTTCCAGCCATCCCAATCATTTTCGTCCATTCCATCCTCTATAGAAATTATCGGATACTTTTCGGACAAGTCGGCCAGGTATTGTGCTTGCTCTTCCGAACTCCGCACCATTCCCTTATCTCCTTCGAATTTGGTATAATCATACTTCCCATCAACGAAAAATTCAGCAGCGGCGCAATCCAATGCAATCATTACATCGTCACCCAATTTATAACCTGCCTTTTCAACTGCTTTGGCAATGGTATCCAATGCATCTTCGGTACCACCGGCCAAATTTGGAGCAAAACCACCTTCATCGCCAACCGCAGTGCTTAAACCTCTATCGTGTAATACCTTCTTGAGGTTGTGAAATATCTCGGTTCCCATTTGCATGGAATGTGAAAAACTTTTGGCTTTCACCGGCATGACCATAAACTCTTGAAAAGCAATGGGAGCATCTGAATGTGAGCCACCATTAATGATATTCATCATGGGTACTGGAAGGGTGTTGGCACTCACACCGCCAACATATCGAAACAGGGATAGGCCCAATTCGTTCGCTGCAGCCTTTGCAACTGCCAGTGAAACTCCCAAAATAGCGTTCGCACCCAATTTTGATTTATTCGGAGTACCATCAAGATCGATCATTACCTGATCTACCAAGTTCTGTTCAAAAACAGACATTCCCAAAATCTCCTCTGCAATTGCATTGTTTACGTTGGCTACGGCTTTACTTACCCCTTTTCCCATGAAAGTAGCACCTCCATCTCGCAACTCCACCGCCTCATGCTCTCCTGTAGACGCTCCTGAGGGCACGGCCGCCCTTCCCATAACGCCATTCTCGGTAATTACATCTACCTCTACCGTGGGGTTTCCCCTAGAATCTAAAATCTGCCTTGCATGAACACTAAGAATGATACTCATTTGTTATTTTTTTACAATTGTTTTTAAAAAGGGCAAAGATACAAAACCACTGCCTCACAAAGGACAGGGTAAATGTGATATTACCGCATATATAACACTAATTTAATCTACTATGCCGATGCCGTCGCAACTGATTTGATCATATCAAAAAACTGATCAAATAAGTATTCAGCATCATGAGGTCCCGGACTTGCCTCTGGATGGTACTGCACAGAAAATACATTCTTGCCCTTAACCCGCATTCCGGCAACTGTCTGGTCGTTCAAGTGCACATGGGTTATCTCCAAATTGGTATTTGCTTCGGTCTCTTCTTTGTTGATGGCAAAACCATGGTTTTGCGAAGTAATCTCCCCTTTCCCTGTCAAAAGATTCAAGATAGGGTGATTGATACCACGATGACCGTTATGCATTTTATAGGTTGAAATACCATTGGCCAGGGCAATAACCTGATGCCCCAAACAGATTCCGAAAACAGGTATATCTGTTTCGATCATCTTCTTCGCGGTCGCAATTGCGGCTGTTAAAGGTTCTGGATCTCCAGGGCCATTTGAGATAAAATACCCGTCGGGGTTAAAAGCAGCCATCTCTTCGAAGGAAGTATTATAAGGAAATACCTTTATGTACGCCCCTCTTTTCACCAAATTCCGTAGAATATTCTTTTTTATTCCAATATCCAACGCGGCAATACGGTACTCCGCATTTTCATCGCCTACAAAGTAGGGTTCCTGGGTCGACACTTTTGAAGCAAGTTCCAAACCCTCCATGCTGGGTACTTCCGCTAGCTGTTTTTTAAGTTCATCAACCTTATCCACCTCCGTGGAAATTACGGCATTCATGGCCCCATTGTCTCGAATATAGCTTACCAAGGCCCTAGTATCCACATCAGAGATTGCCAACAAATCATTCTCCTCCAGAAAAGTTTCCAAACTCGCATCGGCAATCGGTCGTGAATATTCATAACTAAAATTGCGACAGATCAAACCGGCAATTTTAATCGATTCGGATTCGACTTCCTCTTTATTGGTACCGTAGTTGCCAATATGTGCGTTGGTAGTCACCATTAGCTGACCAAAATAAGAGGGGTCCGTAAAAATTTCTTGATACCCGGTTGTTCCTGTATTGAAACACACCTCACCGAAGGACGTACCTTCTTTGCCACCCACCGCTTTTCCGTAAAAAATAGTGCCATCGGCCAATAATAACAACGCTTTTTTTCTTTCCTGATACTTCATTTTCCTTGCTGTTCTTTTTTGATTAAATACTATTCCTGATCTATCTTATGCTTACTACTATTCTTTTCCTTAGTGGATCTAAAATCATTACAACACTTCGATCTTTACTTCACCACACAAAAAAACATAAAAAAAGGATAAGCTTTTAGGCTTATCCTTTTCAAATTATTATTATTTATCGACATGTTACTCTTCTGAGTCATCTGCTTTTGCTTCAGTGTCGTTTTGAGATTCGGCTTTTGCCTCTGCTACAGCTACCGGTGGTGTTTGAGCCTTGGCTCCTCCTCCACCTCTTCTACTTCTTCTTGTAGTTTTCTTCTTGGCCTTCTCTGCGTTGTACAACTCGTTAAAGTCAACAAGTTCGATCATTGCCATATCAGCGTTATCACCCAAACGGTTTCCCAGCTTAATAATTCTGGTATACCCACCTGGTCGATCTCCTACTTTTTCAGCTACTACACTGAACAATTCGGTAACCGCATATTTGTCGCGAAGGTTTTTGAAAACCACACGTCTGTTATGCGTTCCTTTTTCAGTAGTCTGATTGTTCTCGACCTTTGACTTCGTAATCAAAGGTTCCACAAATTGTTTCAAAGCTTTTGCCTTGGCAACTGTTGTGTTAATTCGCTTATGCTCTATTAAGGAACAGGCCATATTGGCCAACATCGCTTTTCTGTGCGCTGTTTTTCTTCCTAAATGATTGACTTTTTTGCCGTGTCTCATTATTATTGTTATTGACTTCCTTGTCCGGGACGTTCCCTTCTAATAGAAGTAAATTAATCTTTATCCAATTTATATTTTGAAAGGTCCATGCCGAAGCTCAGCCCTTTGTTGATAACCAATTCTTCCAATTCGGTCAACGATTTTTTACCGAAGTTTCTGAATTTCATCAAATCATTCTTGTTGAAAGAAACCAAGTCTCCCAAGGTATCTACTTCTGCAGCTTTCAAACAGTTCAATGCTCGTACAGAAAGATCCATATCGACCAATTTGGTCTTCAACAATTGTCGCATGTGCAACGATTCTTCATCGTACGTCTCTGTTTGTGCTATTTCATCGGCTTCCAATGTAATACGTTCATCAGAGAACAACATGAAGTGATGGATCAATACTTTGGCCGCTTCTGTCAACGCATCCTTTGGGTGAATAGAACCATCGGTTTCGATTTCGAATACCAATTTTTCATAATCGGTTTTCTGCTCTACCCTAAAGTTCTCAATGCTATACTTCACATTCTTTATAGGGGTAAAGATAGAATCAACCGCTACGGTGCCTAAAGGCATTCCTGATTTCTTGTTCTCTTCTGCGGGAACATACCCGCGACCCTTATCCAAGGTGATTTCCATATTGATGCTTACTTTGGCATCCATATTACAGATGACCAAATCTGGGTTCAATACCTGATAACCAGAGATAAACTTCTGAAAATCGCCAGCGGTCATTTGATTTTTACCACTTACTGAAATAGAAACCGTCTCCGCTTCCGAATCATCAATTTGTTTCTTGAAACGTACTTGTTTTAAGTTCAAAATGATTTCGGTAACGTCCTCAACTACTCCTGGAATCACGGAAAACTCATGCTCCACGGTATCGATTCTAACAGAAGTGATGGCATGGCCTTCCAAGGCGGAAAGCAACACCCTTCTTAATGCGTTCCCAACAGTTAATCCATAACCTGGTTCCAAAGGGCGGAATTCAAACTTCCCTTTGAAATCAGAGGAATCGATCATTATTACTTTATCGGGTTTCTGAAAATTAAATAATGCCATAATTAGGATCCGTGTTGGTTTATTTTGAGTATAACTCGACGATTAATTG